>SEAD01000183.1 GCA_004173355.1 Chitinophagaceae bacterium
TATGGCACCCCGTTGCGGTTATTGAAACGACTGATGCGGAACAGTGCTTTCCAGTGCTGCAGGATCACGCCATATGCCTGCCAGATACTCATACCGCAATCGTAAATATGATTGGGTTCGGCACCACAGCCATTGAATTCGATGATCTGGAAATTACGGCCGTCCTTGAGTTCATCCACCGATCCGGTTTTGATATCATAACGCCCGTAATAAAAACTGGTCTGGTGGCTGAGTTCATCAAACACTTCGTGCATGCGTTCGTTGATCTCGTTGTGCAGGTTGGTGAAATGTGCGCCGCGGTTGTGGTTGCCTGCATAGGAAAGGTAAAAGAGCTCACCTGCGGGCAGTATGCGGTCAAACCGGTGTCCGTGCCGGTGTTCCATTTCTTCCATCCGGAATTTTGCGCGTGGATGCTGCTCCACCAGTTCTCGCAGGTTATGGATGCCATCACCGGTCACTTGCAGCAGCTCCTTATGGATAAAACCACTGACCGTACCTTTGGCCTCGGCGGGATGACGGTAATAAAACACGCTCACTTCCACCGGGAGTGTGATCAGGTCCTGCACGATATACTCTACCGGGATGCGTTCATGGTACCGGGCGAGCTGTTCTGCGGTTTCGATTTTCCGGAAAAGGATGCCCTTCATGCCCACATCGGGTTTCACGATAAACGGGTAACTGAATCCTGCCGCTTCCACGAGGCGGAACACGTCGTCGGCCGGAAGGTCATGCTGGATATAGATGGTGCGGGGCACCAGTGCTGCGGGCAACTGGTCGTACATTTCCTTTTTCCCCTCGCCTTCAAATCCACCGAAGGTGATGGTGGGGTTGGACGAACTGAAGAACCAGAGTGAACGGCTGCGGAGGCAGTACCAGAACCAGACGAAGCCGATGGGGAAATACAGGACATAAAAATTCCATAACTCCCAGTTCAATATCCGTTGGAAAAACTTTTTGATAGCCATGCAGGTGGCAAAAATAATGGAAACGTTTCCTTGTAGGTTAATTAAAAGCTTTTTAGTTTAGATTTGAAAAAATTTGAGCTGATGCAGATCCCAACCGTTGCTGATTTATTTGCCAGTGGAAAAACGCCGGAAGTATTGTTCTGGGTTGGTTGCGCGGGCAGCTTCGACCAGCGTGCGCAAAAGATCACAAAGGCCTTTACAACCATACTGGACAAACTGGCCATTGATTATGCGATCCTTGGCAAGGAAGAAATGTGTACCGGGGATCCCGCACGCCGCGCGGGTAATGAGTTCATGTTCCAGATGATGGCTTACCAGAATATCCAGGTGCTGAATAACTACGGCATAAAAAAAATAGTGACTACCTGCCCCCACTGCTTCAATATTTTCAAAAATGAATATCCGGAATTGGGTGGTAATTACGAAGTGATCCATCATACCAGTTTCCTGCAGCAGCTGATTGACGAAGGCAAAATCAGGATGAAGGAAGACGGTATCTATAAAGGAAAAAAAATCACCTATCACGATAGCTGTTACCTCGGCCGCGCCAATGGAATCTATGAGGCCCCGCGCAAAGTGCTGGAAGCACTCGATGCGGAACTTGTGGAAATGAAACGCTGCCGGACAAAAGGACTTTGCTGTGGTGCTGGTGGTGCGCAGATGTTCAAGGAAGAAGAAAAAGGCATTGTCCGGGTCAATCTCGACCGGAGCAACGAAGCTATCGGCACGGGGTCGTCCGTGATCGCCGCCGCCTGTCCGTTCTGCAACACCATGCTCACCGACGGCGTTAAGCTGGCAGAGAAAGAAGACGGCGTGCGGGTGCTGGATGTGGCCGAAATGGTAGCGGCCAGTATGGAATAGCGCCAGCTTTCCATTAAATTTGCAGGTTATGAACCTTCAATACACCGATCTCCTCGATAATAGCTTCCATCCTGCTTCAAGGGTATGGATTTACCAGTCAAGCCGTCTTTTCGGAATGAGTGAAGCTCTCCGGCTTGAAGAGCAACTGGAACAATTCACCAGCGACTGGAAAAGCCACGGTACACCCGTCAAGGCAACTGGCTACCTGTTTTTTGGCCAGTTTATCGTGCTTATCGCCGACGAAACCGCCTCCGGCGTGAGTGGCTGCAGCACGGATGGTTCCGTGCGGTTTATCAAGGACATCGAACAGCAATACAAGGTCATGCTGTTCGACCGCACCGCCCTCGCGCTGGTGGTGAAGGACAAAATCCAGGTGCTGCCCATGGCCCAGCTGGGATACAGTCTCGAAAATGGCTTTATCAGTCCGGACACCCTGTACTTCAACAACACGGTGCTGAATCTGGCCGAGCTGCGGGAAAAATGGATTATCCCGCTGAAAGACAGCTGGCTGGCCCGGCGGTTCCCAGTACTCCAGACCAGTTGATTTTCGCTGACAACCTGTCAGAACTGTTCCCCGTTTCGCGTATATTTGCCTCCCGGAATCCCCTAAATTAAACGATCCAGATGGCTGAAACATTAACCGGAACGGTACCCCTTCTTTTTCCCGGGACGCACAACGAGTTGCGCCAGGGTGAAGCATTTGAGCCGGTTGCCACAGGCAACCAGCCATTTACCCGTCGGTTTTATATAGAGAGTTATGGTTGTGCGATGAATTTCGCCGACAGTGAGGTAGTGGCATCTATTCTCAACGGGGAGGGCTTTGGTGCCACCCGTAACGTGGAGGAAGCTGACCTGATTTTTATCAATACCTGTTCCATCCGCGAGAAGGCCGAACTGACCGTGCGCAAGCGGCTCACCGAATTCCGCAGCCTCAAGAAAAAAAACAAGGCATTGCTCGTGGGTGTGCTGGGCTGTATGGCCGAGCGGCTGAAAGCAAAATTCCTGGAAGAAGAAAAACTTGTGGATATCGTGGTGGGACCGGATGCCTACCGCAGCCTGCCGGCACTGGTAGGTGAAGCCGATCTCGGCCAGAAAGGGGTGAATGTGTTGCTGAGCCGGGAAGAGACCTATGCAGACATCACACCCGTGCGGCTCAACAGCAATGGTGTAAATGCTTTCGTTAGTATCATGCGGGGCTGTAATAATATGTGTTCGTTCTGTGTGGTACCATTCACCCGCGGGCGGGAACGCAGCCGTGAAGCGGCAAGTATAGTGGCGGAATGCCGCGACCTGTTTGACAACGGCTACCGGGAAGTGACATTGCTCGGACAGAATGTGGACAGTTATTATTATGCAAGTGACGCGGCTCCCACGGTCACGTTTGCCAACCTGCTGGAATCGGTGGCGATGATCTCTCCTTCCCTGCGTGTTCGTTTTTCCACTTCGCACCCGAAGGATATCACCGATGATGTGCTGCACACCATGGCCCGTCATGAAAACATATGCCGGTATATCCACCTGCCTGTGCAAAGCGGCAGCAGCCGTGTGCTGCAGCTGATGAACCGGACCTATACCAGGGAATGGTACAAGGCCAAGGTGGACCGTATCCGCGAGATCATGCCGGATTGCGGGATCAGTTCAGATATCATCTCTGGATTCTGCACGGAAACCGAAGCTGACCATGCCGATACACTGGAAATAATGGAGTACGCACATTTTGATTACTCCTACATGTACTTCTATAGTGAGCGACCCGGAACCCTTGCCCAGCGCAGGTATACGGATGATGTGCCACTGGAAGTGAAGAAACGCAGGCTGGCTGAAATTGTACAGGTGCAGAACCGTCTTTCGCTGGCCAATAACCAGTACGACCTTAACCAGGTCAGCCGGGTACTGATCGAAGGGGAAAGTAAAAAAAGTGAAGACGACTGGATGGGACGCAACTCACAAAACAAGGTGGTCGTGTTTCCGAAGGGTGCACGTAGCCTGGTGAAGGGCGACTATGCCGATGTGCTCGTGCATTCCTGTTCGCAGGGAACGCTGCTGGGAAATATCGTCGCGGATAACAGTGCGGCTGCCGCACTCAATAAAGGAAATTAAGTATGGATATACAGACAATAAAGAACCGTTTTGGAATCATCGGCAATTCACCGCAGCTCAATTTTGCGCTGCAGGTGGCTGCACAGGTGGCCAATACGGACCTCACCGTGCTGATCAACGGGGAGAGCGGGGTTGGTAAGGAAGCATTTTCCATGATCATCCATTCGCTTTCCAACCGGAAGCACAACCCGTTTATCGCGGTCAACTGCGGTGCTATCCCCGAAGGCACCATCGACTCTGAATTATTCGGCCACGAAAAGGGATCATTTACGGGTGCGGTTGATTCCCGCAAAGGGTATTTCGAAACGGTCAACGGCGGTACGATCTTCCTCGATGAAATCGGCGAAATGCCACTGGGCACACAGGCACGACTGCTGCGTGTACTTGAAGCAGGTGAATACATCCGGGTTGGTTCCAGTAAGGTGCAGAAGACAGATGTACGCGTGATCGCCGCCACCAATAAAGACCTGCTCCAGCTGGTGCAGCTGGGACGGTTCCGCGAAGACCTTTACTACAGGTTGAGCACGGTACCCATCCGGGTGCCATCACTGCATGACCGTCCGGAAGATATCCATATCCTTTTCCGCAAATTCGCGGCAGACTTCGCGGATAAATACAAGACGGCTTCCGTACAGCTGGATGATGAAGCAAAAGGGCTGTTAATTAACTACCCGTGGCCCGGTAATGTGCGTGAATTGAAGAATATTGCAGAACAGATTTCGGTGCTGTCGGAGGACAAACACATAACCGCCCGCCAGCTCAGTAAATTCCTGCAGCCCTACTCCACCAACCGCCTGCCGGCCGTGACCGGCGCACAGGTGAGTGGCGGCGGACCGGATTTTGCCAATGAACGGGAAATCCTGTACAAGCTGTTCTTCGATATGAAGAAGGATGTGACGGAACTGAAAAGGATGTTCCTGGATATGCTGCAGAACCCTTCCGGTGCGGCACAGGATCCGGCCTTCCTGAATGGATTAAAGGAACTGAAGTCGGGGGAAAACATGCAGCCCGTATATATGCCCGGACCGATCAGCGCATCGCAGAACCTGCAGCCCGTACTTGTCCGTAACGATGATATCCATGACCATGAAGAAGTGGAAGAAAGCCTCAACATCATGGACAAGGAAAAAGAACTTATTATCAAGGCACTGAAAAAACATAAAGGCAAACGGAAAGATGCCGCGCTGGATCTCGGGATCAGCGAGCGTACTCTGTACCGCAAACTAAAAGAATACGATATTGATGAATAAACAAGCGACAAAAACCAAAGGCAACCGGCAGATACTGTTCGTTCCCGCCGTGATGCTGGGACTTGCACTGCTGTTGCTGTCATCCATGGCCAACACGGGTTGCGGGGTGTACCGTTTTGCGGATATTTCCATTCCTGACAGTATTAAAACGGTTAAGATTAATTATTTCGAGAACCGTGCACCCTATATCAACCCGCAGCTGAGTCCGCGACTGACCGATGCCGTTCGCCAGAAAATCGTGCAGCAGACCAAACTCACACAGACCAACAATGATAATGCGGACTGGGTGCTGGATGCCACTATCACCAACTACTCCGTCAGTACTGCCGGTGTATCACAGGGGCAGGCAGCGCAGAACAGGCTGACCGTTACAGTACATATTGTCCGGCTCGACCAGAAGGGAAACAAAACCGTTGAGTATGATATCAGCCGTAACTTCGACTTCCCGGCTTCGCAGAGTATTACCGAAGCAGAGACCGCCAAGTTCCCGGAAATGATCAAGGGATTGACGGATGATATTTTTAACCGCATCTTCTCTGACTGGTAGCAGTCTTTGCCTTGCAGGCCGCACCCCTAGCCCATTCCATTGACCCCTCAACAAACCCGACATGAATGTTGCCGTAAATGAAATGATCAATTCACTGCCCGACAGCAATGGCCTCGGCAGCTCCACAGCCGCTGAACTGGAACAGGTCACCCGGAAGTATCCGTACTTCCTCCCCGCCCGTTTGCTCTATATCGGCAAACTCAAAGCCGACGGGGATGTATCACTCGAACAGGCATTCCGCGATACCGAACTCTGGCTCCCCAATACCCCATGGCTGGAACAATTGTTTACCGAGGCAGCAGTGGCAGCACCTGCGATAGCTGCCACACAGCCTGCGACGGAAGGAATATCCGGCTACCCGGTGATTGCGGTGGCAACAGATCAATCGCCTGTAGCAGCACCAGACCTGGATGTGTATCGCAATGAACTGCAGGAAACGGAGACCATTCCGGCCGGACAGGATAGCTCCGTTGATGCTCCAACAGGCAGCACCGGGGAACCTGAGCCTGGCGCAGCTGAAACAGGATACCGTGATTACACTGCACTGGAAGAAGAGCAGGAAGTAATTACAGAAGGAAAAGAAGAAGATGTAACAGTAGAGGAAAAAGAAGAAGATGTAACAGTAGAGGAAAAAGAAAAAGATGTAGCAATAGAGGAGAACGTAGAAGATGTTGCAGTAGAGGAGAAAGAAGAGGATGTTGCAGTAGAGGAGAACGAAGAGGATGTTGCAGTAGAGGAGAAAGAAAATGATGTAGCGATAGAGGAAAAAGAAAAAGTTGTAGCAATAGAGGAGAACGAAGAAGATGTAGCAGTAAAGGAAGAAGAAGATCCGGCAGCAGACGAAAACATACCAGGTACCGGTGAACCGGCATTTGATGCGCTGACTGGTCTTGCTGGTGCAGCCGAAGATGAAACGTCAGCGCAGGATGGGAAAAAAACGGAAGACAGACAGCAGGAACTGCAGTCCCCCGACGAATCCATGGAGATCAACACAAATGCCAGTGACGAAGTTGCAGATGAAATACCTGCTTCGACAGAAGAGGAAGCGTTGCCCGTCCAGGAACCAGCTGCGGAATCAACCCCGCTTACAGGCGGTACAGGTGAGTATTCCGATGAGGAGGATTACCCGCTTCCAGAGGAAGGTGACTCGACCGGTGAAATCCGGATTGCGCCGTTCCGGGATGAGCCGATGCCCGAAAATGCTGAGTTGAGTTTTGAGCCGTTCCACACGGTTGATTACTTTGCCTCCCAGGGCATCCTTGCCCGCGAGGATGATAAACCCGGCGACCGGTTTACCGAGCAGCTGAAGAGTTTTACCCAGTGGCTGAAGGCGATGAAACGGGTACCGGGTGCGGCTGCCGAACAGGCTGGCGGCCGGCTCGAAGAGCGTAAAATCGAGGAAATGGCCAGTCATTCTGTCCAGACTCCCGATATTTTTACCGAAGCCATGGCCGAAGTGTGGGAAAAACAGGGAAACAACGAAAAAGCCCGTGCGGTGTATCAAAAATTAAGTTTGCTCGATCCCTCGAAATCAGCTTATTTTGCAGCCAAAATCGAACAATTAAACCATAAGTGAAATGTCTATTTTATTCCTGATACTGATCATTCTCTGCTCCGTTATCCTGGGTATGATCGTATTGATCCAGAACCCTAAAGGTGGTGGCCTCGCCGGAAGTATTGCCGGCCTGAGCAACCAGTTCATGGGTGTGAAACAAACCACTGACGTACTGGAAAAAGGTACATGGGTGTTTGCTGCCATTATCGGTGTACTGTGTATCTGCTCTTCGTTTTTCATCAGGGGTGGAGACGCTACCGGTTCAAATGCCGCTGACAAACTGAAGGATGCAACGCTTCCTTCCCAGTCGGCTCCCGCAGCCCCAACTGTGCCTCCTGGCGGAAATACCATCCAGCTTGGACCTGATTCAACAAAATAACCAGTCGTTATAATTTATTCGGACCCTGCCTACCACTGGCAGGGTTTTTTATTTATTTT
>SEAD01000051.1 GCA_004173355.1 Chitinophagaceae bacterium
AGATGTACGTGCCATTAACATGGTAGCGCAGATGGATAAGGAGGGTTTTGGTGCCTGTACCAATACCGGTGCCTGTGAAGCGGTGTGTCCAAAGGAAATCTCCATCACAAACATCGCGCGGCTCAATGGCGATTATATCGTGGCCGGACTCACCGCAGACAAGAACTACAAGTAAGAGCAGATCCACATTTTTTATAGCAAAGCCTTCCGTAATTTATGGAAGGCTTTTTTGTGCCGTTCCGCTACAGCGTATACCCGATTTTTACCCCCGCAGTCCACAATCCATCCGCTTCCCTGTGTTTCCTGAAACCGGCTGATGGTCCGATTGAGATCCGCTGGTCCACAAATACATTTGCACTCACCATCGCATTGATGCCAGGACTGACCGCCCCACCATATAAACCAAGACCCGGCCCGGCTGTCAGCGAAAGATTTGCAAAGGGCAATGGATTCCAGATCAGCCCGCCCATCGCCTGCGCATAGAAGTAATTGTTGTATCGGAACGCATAACCCTCCGTCGGATGACTACGCCCGATAAACAGGTCAATACCTCCCCGGGCGATCCAGCCAATTTCGTGGGCCGGGGATACGTCCATCCCGAAACGCCCGGGGCTGTACGCATATTCCGCACCGAAACCGGCACTGTGGGATCGGTCAAAAACACCGAGGGGCTTATGCAGGAGAAGGGACAGCTGCTGTCGGGATGTTCCCGGATGGGCAGGGGATTGGCTCGCCGGTTGCGCGGATGCGAACACCGGTACCCACAAAAAAACCATTATGATCAACGATTTAAGGATTTCCACCGGCCAAAAATGGCCCTTTTTTGCCTAATTACTCACAGTTAACCTCAGCAAGACAATAAACGGGGGTGTTTTTACGATTTGGTCCGATAGAAACTCGCTGCTATTGAGCGCATTACGTGCAATACTGGTCATTTTGCTGGTAGTCTTCCTTTCTTCGGAATCCAGGGCCCAGATCCCTGTGCCTGCAACCAGCAACCAGCGTTCGAAAATCCTGGTCAACCGGGCAGACAGCACCAGGGTGGATACGGTCAGCATTATCCCCGGCACATTCAGCATCGATGGCATTTCACTCAACGACTACCGCCTCGATTATATCAATGCCACACTGTACTGGTTGCGCCGTCCGGAAACCGACACCCTGCGTGCACGATACCGGGTGTTTGGCCAGAAAGTCAACCCAACCACCCAACGGATGAAGTACGACAGCATCATGAACAACATGTCGCTGGTACCGTATGAATTCAACAACGAGCTGAGCAATATCCAGAAAGGGATTTTCAACTTCGGTACCATGCGGGCAGAAGGTTCCTTCGGGCGGCAGATCTCCTTTGGCAACAGCCAGGATGCCGTACTCAATTCAACGCTGAACCTGCAGCTCAGTGGTATGCTCGGCGACAGCATTGAAGTGCAGGCGGCCATCACGGACAACAATATCCCCATCCAGCCGGATGGTACCACACAGCAGCTGAATGAGTTTGACCAGGTATTCCTGCAGTTCCGCAAAAAGAACTGGCAACTGAATCTTGGGGATATCGATATCCGGCAAAACTCCAGCTATTTCCTCAACTTCTACAAACGGCTGCAGGGGGTGTCATTCCAGACCACCAACAACATCAGCGACAATATAACCTCCAGAACCCTTGCCAGTGGCTCCATCGCAAAAGGAAAATTTACCCGCAACATCATCACCGCGCTGGAAGGCAACCAGGGACCCTACCGGCTGCAGGGAGCGAATGGTGAAATATTCTTTATCGTACTGGCCAACACGGAACGTGTGTTTATCGATGGGCAATTGCTGCAAAGGGGGGAAGACCAGGACTATGTGATCAATTATAATACTGCGGAAGTCACCTTCACCCCCAAACGCATGATCACAAAAGACAGCCGGATCCAGGTCGAGTTCGAATATGCTGACCGCAACTTCCTCAATGCTAATTTTTATCTCTCCGAAGAAGTGGAGATCAACCAGAAACTGAAACTCCGCGTCGGTGCATTCACCAATACCGATTCAAGGAATTCATCGATCAACCAGGTACTCGACCCACAACAGAAGGATTTTCTCGCACAACTGGGCGACAGCATCCAGCGTGCATTCTATCCATCCGCTGCACTCGACACATTTGCCGCAGGAAAAATCCTGTATGAAAAAATTTACATCGGTGCGGATAGCCTTTACCGCTATTCAACCGACCCTGCACTGGCGAAATACAACCTTTCGTTCATCGTGGTGGGACAGGGCAACGGCAACTATGTACCCGACTATGCCAACGGGGCCAATGGAAAAGTATATCGCTACATCGAACCGGTCAACGGACAGCGGCAGGGCAACTACGAACCGGTGACCACCCTGGTGACGCCCAAAAAACAACAGCTGGTAAACCTTGGGGCCGATTACACCCTTGATAAATACACAATGGTCAAAGGGGAAGTGGCCATGAGCAATTATGATGCGAACACTTTTTCAAAAATTAACAACGGCGATGATCGCGGGCTCGCGACAAAAATCCAGGTCAACAGGGCAACCCCCCTTCGGGCAAAAAACAACCTGCAGTTGCTTACCGGTCTGGATTACGAACATGTGCAGCAGAAATTCAGGCCGCTGGAACGCCTGCGTACAGTTGAGTTCACCCGCGATTGGGGATTACCGATCATAGTCACACCTGAAAAAGAAAATATCCTGCGCGCAACAGCGGGTGTGAAAAACAACAAGGACCTGAATGTCAGTTACCAGTTCACCAGTTATACCAGGGGCAACGATTACAAGGGATACCAGAACAGTATCCGGCAGTTTACAGACTGGAAGGGATGGCAGCTGAACAATGAACTGGTGCTGACCAGCTATACTTCCATACTGGACAAGGGCACCTTCTTCCGTCCGACGCTCGACCTGAGCAAACAACTGAAAGAACTGAAAAACCTGCGTCTTGGTTTCCGGTATGCACAGGAGAAAAATGAAGTGCGCAACCGCAACACCGATACCATCAGCAACGTGGCATTTTCGTTTGACACATACACCGCCTACCTGAAAACGGATGAAAGCAAACTGAACCGTTATGGCATTACTTTCTTTACGCGCTCGGACAAATATCCCTATGGCAAATCACTGGTCAAGGGTGACAGGAGTTATAACCTGAACCTGCAGGCGGAGTTGCTGAAGAATGAACGGCACCGTTTTTATTTCAACACCACTTTCCGGAAACTGCAGATTTATGATACCACAATTTCAAACCAGGAAGCGGACCAGACCATCCTCGGGCGCGTTGAATACCGGATGAATGAGTTCAGGGGATTGCTGAATGGAAGTGTGCTGTATGAAGTCGGGGCAGGACAGGAGCAGCGGCGTGACCTGGCTTATTTTGAAGTACCCGCAGGCACGGGCCAGTACGCATGGATTGATTACAACAACGATGGCGTGCAGCAGCTCAATGAATTCGAACTCGCCGCATTCCCGGACCAGGCAAGGTTCCTCCGGATCTTTACACCCACCAATGAATTCCTGAAGGCGAATTATGTGACGTTTAACTATAATTTTTCCGTAAACCCAAGGGCAATACTCAACCGGCAGGACCTCAAAGGCCTGAAAGCACTGGTGGCAAAGTTCAATCTTATTTCCTCCATGCAGATCGCAAAAAAATCGATTGCGCGCGGCGACTTTGAATTCGATCCGTTCAAATATGGTGTCACCGACACCAACCTGGTTACGCTGAATACCGACCTGCTCAACACTTTGTCCTTTAACCGCATGAGCAGCGTATGGGGCATTGATATCGCAAACCGCCGCAGCTCGGGAAAATCGCTGCTGACCTATGGTTATGAAAGCCGCTCTATCCGTGAATGGAACAGCAAGCTGCGTATAAACTTCAGCCGTTCAGTTGCGCTGCAGCTTACCGGCCGAACGGGTTCCAACTCCCTGTATACACCCAACACACAGTTTGACAACCGCAACTACCGGCTCGCTATCAACAGCGCCGAACCTACGGTGTCGTTTATCAGGGGAACGAATTTCCGCGTCAGTTCGGGATACAAATTCGAACAGAAAAAAAACCAGCCGGTCTATGGCGGGGAAAAAAGCACTTCCCATTCCCTCAACCTCGAAACCAAATACAATGTACTCCAGAACAGTTCCATCAGCGGACGGCTTACCTACAACAATATCGACTATTCCGGTACCTCTGCCACCACAACCGTCAGTTACATCATGCTGGACGGATTACTTCCGGGGAAAAACTATCTCTGGAATATCACACTTACCAAACGACTGCTGAACAACCTCGAACTCAATTTTACCTACGATGGCCGCAAACCTGCCGAAACAAAAACGGTGCATATCGGGCGGGCATCCCTGACGGCCCTCTTCTGAAAGCTGTACCTGCTTAACCCCGCGCACAAAAAAACCCTTCTGGCGAAGGGTCTTTTCAAAATGGCTTTCCGCAAATTATACGTTGAAACGAAAATGCATCACATCCCCGTCTTTTACCACATATTCTTTTCCCTCGATCCGCAGCCGGCCATTGTCACGGGCTGCTGCTTCTGATCCGTATTTTACATAATCGTCGTAACCGATCACTTCCGCCTTGATAAATCCTTTTTCAAAATCCGTATGGATCACACCGGCAGCCTGTGGTGCTTTCCAGCCATCCTGGATTGTCCATGCCCGTACTTCCTGCACGCCGGCAGTGAAATAGGTAAAGAGTTTAAGGAGCTTGTAGGCAGAATGGATCAGCCTGTCAAGCGCCGGTTCGGTCATTTTGTATTCTTCCATGAACAGCGCGCGGTCATCGAGGTCTTCCATCTCCGCAATCTGCGCTTCGATATTATTGTTCATCACGATCACCTCTGCATTCTCGGACTTCACCGCTTCTTTCAGTGCTTCTGAAAATTTGTTGCCGGTGTGCATGCTTGCCTCGTCCACATTGGCCACATACAGTACCGGTTTATCCGTCAGCAGGAAAAGGTCGGCAATGGCCAGTTTGTCCTCCTTTGAAAGATCAAGCCCACGGATACTTAGACCTTTCTCAAGGTGTGCCTTGCAGGCCAGCAATACATCCAGTTCGCCTTTCAGTTTGGCATCGGTACGCGCCATTTTTTCGGTCTTCTGGATCTTGCGCTCCACGCTGTCGAGATCTTTCAGCTGGAGTTCGGTGTCGATAATCTCCTTGTCGCCAACCGGGTTGATGCCGCCTTCGTCGCGCAGGATATTTTCATCCTCAAAACAACGGATCACATGGATGATTGCATCCACTTCGCGGATATTACCCAGGAATTTGTTGCCCAATCCTTCGCCTTTACTGGCACCACGTACCAGTCCGGCGATATCCACTATCTCGATCTGCGTAGGCACTGTACGATCAGGTACTACCAGTTCTGCCAGTTTGCTGATCCTTGGGTCCGGCACGTCCACCAGTCCCACATTGGGATCGATCGTACAGAACCGGTAATTGCTCGCCTGTGCTTTTGCACTGTTGCTGACGGCATTGAATAAAGTGGACTTGCCCACATTCGGTAAACCCACGATGCCTGCTTGTAAAGCCATGTTTGATGTTTTGCTGCGGAACCTCCCCGGCCAGGTCCCGATCTTTTTTCAGGATTAATTCAGGGGCGCAAAGATACGGAATCAGCCCTTTATGGCTGTTTGGAATGGAACAATTAACTTCATCGCCATTCGTTCTAATGGAGAAAACCAGCAAATAAAACATTGATTTCATGGCGCTAAGCAGGATCTGGACCGCATTTATCATTATCGCACTCGCCGTTGCCGCGGGCAAATTCTTCTTCCAGCCAGGCCATGAAGCCATTTTCAGCCACCTTGTCACCGGGAAAAACACGGATACAGCCTATACTGCCCGGTTCGATTCAAGTGCCATTCCCGCACAGGTCCATGGACAGCTGCAGACCGAAAAAATTGCCGCATGGGACAAAAACAAGGTCGTCCGCACTGCCCCCGGTGACTATACCGTATACCGGCTGCTTCCGGCAAACGGAATTTTTGAAACCTGCCGGGATGCAGTGAACCTCTGCATCGGGCTCATCGGATTCATGGCCCTGTTTATGGGTTTTGTGAATATTGCCGACAGGGCAGGAGGTGTACGTTTCCTTTCCCGGATTATCGCGCCGTTTTTCTCGCGCATTTTCCCGGAAGTACCGAAAGGCCACCCGGCACATGGACACATGATCATGAATTTTTCGGCCAACCTGATGGGACTGGACAATGCCGCCACCCCATTTGGTATAAAGGCGATGGAGAGCCTGCAGGAACTCAATCCCGATAAAACCCGCGCATCCAACTCGCAGATCATGTTTATGTGCCTGCATGCATCCGGTCTCACGCTGATTCCCACAGCCATCATCGCCGACCGTGTGATCCTGAATTCAAAACATCCGACAGATATTTTTATACCCTGCCTCATCGCAACCTTCGTGGCAACGATCGCTGCCATGTCCATCGTTGCATGGAAACAGAAAATCAATATTTTCAATTCGGTGGTCCTGCTCTGGGTACTGGGCATCAGCACCGGCAT
This sequence comes from Chitinophagaceae bacterium, assembly GCA_004173355.1. Classification (GTDB taxonomy): domain Bacteria; phylum Bacteroidota; class Bacteroidia; order Chitinophagales; family Chitinophagaceae; genus JBEVJC01. The sequence goes on from SEAD01000051.1 coordinate 6,542, forward strand.
TGCCGCACTGATCCTTTACATCAAAACCCTCGACAGCGCCGGTGTACAGCTCTTTTCCGGAAGCCTCAGCAATGGCATTATCCTGCTGGTATTCCTGCTGATCCTGCTCGGTGCGATTTACAAAAAGACGCCCATCTTTGACTCATTCGTGGAAGGGGCAAAGAGCGGGTTTGAAACAGCTATTAAAATCATCCCGTACCTGGTAGGACTGCTGGTAGCGATCAGCCTGCTGCGCAACAGCGGCGCGTTCGACTTTGTACTGGACAGTATCAAAAGCCTGTTTGTCCTTTTCAACGGGGATACCCGCATAGTAGATGCATTACCCACTTCACTGATCAAACCACTCAGCGGCCAGGGCGCACGTGCCTTGATGATTGATACCATGCGTACACAGGGCGTGGATTCATTTGCCGGAAACCTGGCATCGGTGTTCCGCGGTTCCGCAGACACCACCTTTTATATCCTCGCCGTTTATTTTGGAGCAGTAGGGATCAAGAACACGCGTTATGCCATCGGAACGATGTTGCTGGCCGATCTCGCGGGCATCATTACCGCCATCACCGTTGCCTACCTCTTTTTTGCCTGACCCGGCACCGAAAGGTTTATCTTACGGTTAGCGTCTGACCTGCCGGCGCGCACTTTATTTTTTCATCCCAACCAACCCAACGCATGAAAAGAATCCAGCTTTTCGGATTGCTTGTTTTATCCATCCATTCCTTTGCCCAGCAGACGCAGAAGCCACCGCTCCATGGAAAAAACTGGATGGCTATCACGGGTAAACCCCTTGCCGCTACGGCGGGATCAATCATCTTCCAGCTTGGCGGCAACGCCGTGGATGCGGCCTGCGCAATGCTGGCATCTACCTGCACTATGTGGGATGTACTCAGCTGGGGAGGGGAGACCCAGGCACTCATCTACAATCCCAAAACAAAACAGGTGATCGGCATCAACGCGATGGGCGTGGCACCCAGTGGTGCAACGGTTGATTTTTTTAAAAAACAGGGTTATAATTTTCCGCCGGAATACGGACCGCTCGCCGCCACCACCCCGGGTACAGCAGGTGGCATCTGTGTGATGCTTGCCGAATACGGCAGCATGTCGCTCGAACAGGTACTGCAACCCGCAATGGAACTCGCCGCAGGTTATCCGATCGACGCACAAACGGCCAACTCCATGGAACGCGGCAAAAAACGCATCAGCGAATGGCCCTACAGCAAAAAAGTGTTCCTGCCCCATACCGGGGAAAAAAGGGAAGCTCCCGCCGCCGGCGAAATCTTTGTACAGAAAGACCTGCTGGCCACACTCACAAAAATGATTGAAGCGGAACGCGCAGCCCTCAGACAAAAAAAATCGCGGAAGGAAGCAATCATGGCCGCTTATGACCGCTTCTATAAAGGTGATATCGCAAAAGAATTTGTACGGGGATGCCAGGAGCAGGGCGGACTGATTACAATGGAAGACCTTGCAAAATGGAAACCCATTATTGAAAAACCACAATCAGTCAGCTACCGCGGAATCGATGTATACAAACTGGATACCTGGACACAGGGACCAATGTTGCTGCAGACATTGAATATCCTCGAAAACTTCGACCTGAAATCGATGGGTTACAACAGCAGCAGGTATATCCATACGCTGTACCAGGCAATGAACCTGGGTTTTGCCGACCGTGATTTTTATTATGGCGATCCCTATTTCGCGCCGGCAGAACCAATCAGGGGCTTACTCAGCAAGGAGTATGCGAAACAACGTGCGGGCCTGATCACACTCGACCGCAACGTTCCCAATATTGCACCAGGTGATCCTTACCCCTTCCAGGGGGAAACCAACCCGTACTCCCGGTTGCTGCAATCGCGCGACTTCGGGAAAGACAGTGCCGCCAGCGGGCCGGCCCGCTTCATGCCCATGCATGATGTGCGAGCATCCACGGGTTTACCGGCAGGCATATCAGACCTGGCTGCCCTTTCCGGTGCAGCATGGATTACTGCTGCAGAGAACGGGCTTTACCATGACAGGTTATGGAGGGGAACCACCAGTGTGGAAGCGGCCGACAAGGATGGCTGGGTAGTATCCATCACCCCAAGCGGGGGCTGGCTGCCAGCCTGTATTGCAGGCAACACCGGGATAGGCATGAGCCAGCGCATGCAGAGTTTTGTACTGGATTCATCCATCAATCCGTTTAATGTATTGGAACCAGGCAAGCGCCCGCGGGTGACACTAACGCCTACTCTTGCTTTAAAGAATGGTAAACCCTTTGTATCCTTTGCAGTGCAGGGCGGTGATACACAGGAGCAGAACCTGTTGCAGTTTTTCCTGAATATGGTCGAATTCAATATGACCGTACAGCAGTCAGTGGAGGCAGCCAATATCAACACAAACCAGCTGTGGCTCTCGCTCGGTGGTACAAAAACGGAAGACCGTAAACCAAAACCCGGAAGTCTGCTGCTCAATGACAACACCAAACCGGAGGTAAGGGAAGAGCTTAAAAAAATGGGTTATACACTCAGCTTTGATGACCGTACAAGTGGACCGATCAATGCCATTTTCTTCGACTGGATCCATAACAGCCTCTGGGGCGGATCCAGCAATCACGGAGAGGATTATGGCATCGGCTGGTAAATTATAACCGGCGTTTCAGGGTCTCCGCATCCGTGAGGCCCTGCCAGCGCCAGCTTTCCTTCCCATCCTTGTAAATAATAAATGTCGGGAATCCAATAACATCAAGCGCCTTTGCCAGCCCGGGCTGCGCAGCGCCATCCACATTGACCAGGCTGAAACGTTTGCCATCGGATTTCACGAGTCCATCAATGACCGGCTTCATCTTGTGACAGGGCGGACACCATTCCGCGCCGAAGTCCACCAGCACGGTTCCCTTGCGGGGAATGGACGCTTCGAATTCGGCGAGACTGACCTGCTTTACAAACTGTTGATTTGCTACGGGGAGTCCCGCCTGCTTCCATGCATTAAATCCACCGGCGAGGTTAATGGTGGTAAAGCCCTGCTTACCCATCCATTCAGCAGCCTGTGCGCTGCGCACACCACTGAGACAATAGAGATATACCACTTCTGTTTTATCGAGCGAGGAAACCCGGTCCTCAAATACAGCACGTGAACTCCAGTCGGCCTGGAACACAGAGTCGATATGACCCGTTGAATATTCGGCTGCAGTACGGACATCCAGCACCTGCACCCCGGGTACGGCAATGGCCTTGCTGAAATCAACCGGTGACAGTTGCTGCTGGGCAGCTGCCGGGAAAAGGAACAGAATGAGTATTAAAATGGACAGGCACGTTTTCATAACCAGGGATTAAATGAACAATCCACAAATTTAACGCTTTCGGTAAACCCCGCCATGCCCGACAGCAGGGCATTTGCGATGGCAGGTAAAAGCGACTCCCTTCCCGGCTGTTGCCGCTCCATTCTGGCATAATTGTGGGACCGCCTGTTTTAAAATTATTCATATGGATATAATCATACAGTCATTGGGTTTTAAAGCCCATGCTCCGCTCGAGGAATTGATCAGGGAAAAACTCAATGCCCTGAAAAGTGATGATATTGTGCGTGCAAATGTGACCCTCTTTAAAGGCCCTGCGGGAAATCCCGAAAATGATTACTGTGAAATCCGGCTTGAAGTACCCGGTAATGACCACTTCGTGAAAAAGAACGGTGCCCATTTCGAAACGGCATTCAGTGAATGTATCGATGTGCTGACCGCGCAGATAAAAAAATCAAAAGACAAACATGTTGATCGCCGGCAGGCCGACGCATCAGTGATCCAGGATACTATCGTTGCACAGGAAGATGAATTCAATGGCGATGTGGATCTTGAGGATGTCGTAAAAGTTTCGAACAGCTAATAACACTACTCCCTGTTTCGCAGCACCCGGGTCATTCCGGGTGCTTTTTTATGTGTACTAACAATCGTTATCTTTGGCTGCAAATAAACTCCCATGAAAGAAGTTGTGATCGTATCGGCAGTCCGTACACCCATCGGCAGTTTTGGTGGCTCGCTCAAATCACTGACCGCCACCCAGCTGGGTGCGGCCGCGATCCGTGGGGTGTTACAGAAATCAGGACTGGAAGCTGCGCTGGTGCAGGATGTGCTGATGGGCTGTGTGCTCCAGGCAAACCTTGGACAGGCACCGGCGAGACAGGCGGCAAAGTTTGCCGGCCTGCCCAACGAAACCAACTGCACTACGGTGAACAAGGTCTGCGCAAGCGGGATGAAAGCCGTTGCGCTCGCAGCACAAAGCATAGCCCTCGGGGATGCAGAAATCGTGATTGCCGGTGGTATGGAAAGCATGAGTAATGTTCCTTACTATGCGGACAGCATGCGATGGGGGAATAAATACGGCAACGTAAATTTTACAGACGGTCTTGCGAAAGATGGTCTCACCGATGTATACGATGGAAAAGCCATGGGCAATGCTGCCGAACTCTGCGCTTCCACCTGCGGCATCAGCCGCGCCGAACAGGATGAATTTGCGGTCAGCAGTTACAAACGTGCACAGGCAGCGTGGGAAAACGGTTTTTTCAATGAGGAAATAATCCCGGTGGAAATACCACAGCGTAAAGGTGATCCGTTAGTGTTCAGCCGCGACGAGGAACCCTTTAATGTAAAGTTTGATAAAATTGCCTCACTCAGTCCCGCATTTGCAAAAGACGGAACCGTTACCGCGGCCAACGCATCCACTATGAACGATGGTGCGTCGGCATTGCTGCTGATGAGCGCGGATAAAGCGAAGGAACTCGGATTGAAGCCACTGGCAAGGATCCTGGCCCACGCAGATGCGGAGCAGGCACCCGAATGGTTTACCACCACACCCAGTATAGCCGTGCCAAAAGCCGTGGCAAAGGCCGGGCTCAGCATGGAAGATATCAGTTATTGGGAACTCAATGAAGCCTTCAGCGTAGTGGGGATCGAAAACACCCGCCGCATGAAGCTTGACCCGGCAACAGTAAATATAAATGGGGGAGCCGTGTCCATTGGTCACCCGCTTGGGTCCAGCGGATCCCGGATCCTTGTCACACTCCTGCATATCCTCCGCCGGCAGCAGGCGCGCTATGGTGCAGCAGGGATCTGCAACGGGGGTGGTGGCGCAAGTGCAATGGTTATCGAGAACCTCGGTCTGTAGCGCTTTTGTTTTCACCTGATTCCCATCCCGCGAATTTGGGATGTGCACAGCGTGACATCGTTATACACAAAGCTGCCGGAAGGAAACAAATGGATTACATTTGATTATTCCTTTTAGTATCTTGAAAAATCATGTCCCTTCCGCACCGCACATACCGCACGGTCATCATCGATGACAACGAAATAGACCGCCTCAGCGCTGTTGCCCATACCCGTCGTTTTCCCTTCCTGGAAATTTCCGGGGTGTATGCATCGGCAGACGAAGCGATCCCTGCGCTGGCTGGAAACCCGCCGGAGGTGCTGCTGCTCGATATCGATATGCCAGGCACCAGCGGGCTGGAGCTCCGCCGCATCCATGGCGACAGGGCTGCCTGCATTTTTATCACTTCCTACCCCAGTTATGCAGTCGAATCGTTTGAACTGGCCGCACTGGATTTCCTGGTGAAGCCGATCGACAAACTCCGCTTTGAAAAAACGATGGAGCGGCTGAAAGACTATCTCGAAATCCGCGATAAGGCCGAACTGTTTGAATGTTCACTGGGTGCCGGCAGCATTTTTATAAAGGACGGACACCAGCAGGTTAAGATCCCCATGCATGATATCATCTACCTGGAAGCACTGAAAGATTATACCCGCGTGGTCACCCCGACAAAAAAATACTGTGTGCTGTCAATCCTCGGGAAACTGTTGCAGGAAGCGGCTTTCAGCAGCTTCATCCGTATTCATCGCAGTTATGCAGTCCAGAAACATTTTATCCAGCGTATCACTTCACAGGAAGTAATCCTGAAAGATATCACCCTGCCGATCGGCCGCAGTTACAAAGCTTCGGTCGACGGCCTGATTTAACCCGGTGCCTGCCATGATGATGAAATTAACCGCCTTCGTTATTTTAATGCTGTCATTTTTAGCCGCCGGTGCACAGCAGGTTGTACAACCAAAAGTGGACTCACTGCTCCGCCTTTTAAAACAATCCCCGGATGATTCCATGCGGCTTGTGACGCTGGAACAACTCGCCCTGGAAACATTGAAATCAGACCAGGCACGCGCACTGGCCTATGCAGATGAAGGCATCACGCTTGCGCGCAAAACAAAACGGAAAAAAGCGGAGATCCACCTGATGGTGGCCAAGGGAAATGTGCTGGCCGACAAGGGGGACAACAAGGCAGCGCTGGACATTTACACAAATGCCCTGTCGGAAGCCCGCAGGCTTGGCAACGATTACACACTTGCGATCGTGCTGAATGACATCGGGGGTGTTTATATGCGGGCGAGCGACTATGTAACCGCGATCAGGTATTTCACCGAATCGCAGGAGCATTCGGTCCTCACCGGCGATAACAACCTCGTCGGCACCAATTACCAGAACCTGTCCACCGTGTTTTATAACCAGCAGGATTATCAGAAATCCCTCCACTACGCCGAGCAGTCGCTGAAGTCCTTCCTTCTCGACGGCCACCCGGACAAGATCGCACGTGCATACAACAGCATCGGTAATACCGCACTGGCAAAAGGCGAAATTGATACGGCAAAAACGAATTACGAACGGGCACTGGAGATGTATGGAAAATCGGGCAACCTCACCGGACAGGCGATTGTTTACTCACAGTATGCCATCCTCTTCGATCCGGACTATGCACGGATTATCCAATACCAGAAAATTTCGCAGGCCATCTGGGACAAGGTTAATCCAACGCACTACAACTCCATCATCAACCTCGGCAATATCGGGGAGACCTACCTCAACCTTATCCGCGCCGATACACTCGGTAAACTCACCACTGCACAGAAACGTGCACTCTTTGATTCAGCGAGGGTCAGCCTGGACCGCTGCCTCGAATACAGCCGTGCCACCAATGATATGGACAACCTGAGTTACTTCAGCCAGCTCTATTCCTCCATGCTTGAGATGAGCGGGGATTATAAGGGTGCACTGGATAAATACCGCTTCGCCACCGGGATTACCGACTCGCTCTACTCACAGTCGAACAAAAATGCAATTGCCGGTCTCGAAAGCAAACGAGAGATCGATCTCCGTGATAAGGCTATTGAAATAAATAAAATCGCCCTGGCAGCTGAACGGCGTCAACGGATTGCATTGATTGCGGGACTTGTACTGCTGCTGGCGATTGTATTCCTCGTGATCCGGCAAAACAGGATCCGCCGCAGGACCAACACGGTGCTGGTACGGCTCAACGACCAGCTGGATGAAGCCAATAAAGTCAAGGCAAAGTTCTTTGCCATCCTGAGTCATGACCTGCGTAGTCCGATCAGCAACCTCGTCAGTTTCCTGGAGCTGCAACAGGATGCACCGGACCTGCTGGACCCCGCACAGGCAAAGCGGCAGCAGCAACAGATCAGCGGCTCCGCCAAAAACCTGCTCGAAACCATGGAGTCGATGCTGCTCTGGAGTAAAGGGCAGATGGAACAGTTCCGCCCGACAATCCGCCCCGTACCTGTAGCCGCGCTGTATACCCATATCGCAAAAATTTTTGAAGGGAGCCAGCTGGTGCCGATCCGGTTTGATGATCCCGGCGGACTCACCGTCAACACCGATGAAAATTACCTGCAGACCATCATGCAAAACCTGACCGCCAATGCCGTGAAGGCGCTGGCAGGAAGGGAAAATGCGGTTATCCGCTGGTCAGTCAGTTCCGCCAACGGCGAGACGATCCTCTCGGTCACCGACAATGGCCCGGGCCTGCAGCGGGAACAGGTGACTGCACTGTTTGATGATGCGGTAGTCGCCAATGAAAAAACAGGACTGGGCCTGCATCTCGTACGTGACCTTGCACGGGCTATCGGCTGCAGGATAGGGGTGGGTTCACAGCTCCATTCCGGCACAACGTTTACATTATCCATCTGAACTATAACAACACAGCGTATGATCAGCATCCGACGCGCACAACTCCCGGAAGCCGCACTGATAGCGGATCTCAGCCGGAAGACGTTTTACGACACATTCTCCGGATCAAATAGCGCCGGTGATATGGAAATATTCATGCGCGAAAAATTCAGCCGGTCGCAGCTGATAGCGGAACTGCTCCTGCCCAGTGATCATTTTTTTATCGCCTGGGATGGAGATACACCTGTGGGTTATACCCGCCTGAGGGAAAACAATAACCCACCTGAACTGGAAGGGTATCAAACAATCGAAATCGCGAGGCTTTATGCAGTGAAGGAAGCCATCGGCACCGGCGTAGGGAAGGCACTTATGCAGAACAGTCTCGACTTCGGCAGGGAATTAAACAAAAAGTTTGCATGGCTGGGAGTATGGGAACACAATGAAACCGCAATCCGGTTTTATAAAAAATGGGGGTTCGAACAATTCTCACAACATCCCTTCGTCCTGGGCAATGATGTACAGAACGACTGGCTGATGAAAAAACAATTGTGATTACCTGCCAAGCCCGCCTGCCCGGAGATCAGCAATAATGCTGGTTGCGTGCACCCGGCTGTTCTCGATAAAAAGCCGGTGTGTATTCATGCCCCCGCAGATCACACCCGCCAGGTAAATCCCCGGAACATTGGTTTCCTGCGACGCTTCATTCACCACCGGACACATCACCTCATCTTCCGAAAGACGGATCCCCAGTTTCCTCAGGAAATCCAGGTTGGGCTGGTAACCCGTTGTGGCGATCACTGCATCGTTGGGCAGGGTCAGCTCCCCTTCGGGTGTACGGATGTCCACCTCCGTATCGCGGATAGCCGTGACATGGGAGTTATAGTACACTTTGATGGATCCTTCCCCGATACGGTTCAGGATGTCCGGCCGCACCCAATATTTCACCCTTGTACCGATTTCCGGCTTGCGGATCACCATGGTGACCTCCGCACCCTTCCGCCAGGTCTCGAGTGCCGCATCCACCGAAGAGTTCTGCGAACCGATTACAATCACTTTACGGAATGCATAGGGATGGGGTTCCTTATAATAATGGGTCACTTTTGGCAGGTTTTCCCCGGGCACATCCAGCAGGTAGGGGATATCATAGAACCCGGTACAGACAATGATTTTCGAGCACAGGTATCGTGCACGGCCGCTCGTCACCCGGAACCGGCTGCCGGCTGTATTGGAGATATTTTCCACCCCGGTCACTTCCTCAAACAGGTTTACCCGGAGATCGAATACAGTCTTCACCCGGCGGTAATACTCCAGGGCTTCTGACCGGGTGGGTTTGGGGTTGTTGGAAACAAAGGGTACATCACCGATCTCCAGCCGCTCGGAGGTGGAGAAAAAGGTCATGTTGGACGGGTAGTTGAACAGTGAATTCACGAGGCTTCCCTTTTCCAGTACCAGATACCCGATCCCGGCTTTTTTTGCTTCTAGTGCACAGGCCAGACCGATTGGGCCTGCGCCGATTATGATCAGGGGGACTTCCGTTTCAGCCATGTCACAAAGATAGGCCCGCAAGGCAGTCATTTTAGGTTTTATCCCCTCACTCCCGTAAATTTGCCCCACTTTAAAACAGTTTACTGACAATGGCAAGATCAATCGCATTCCGTGAAGCCCTTCGTGAAGCAATGACTGAAGAAATGAGAAGGGATGACCGAGTATTCCTGATGGGTGAAGAAGTAGCCGAATACAATGGTGCCTACAAGGTGAGCCAGGGTATGCTGGCTGAGTTCGGTGCAAAAAGGGTGATTGATACCCCGATTGCGGAACTTGGTTTCACGGCTGTAGGTGTGGGTGCCGCGCAGAACGGCCTCCGCCCGATCGTTGAATTCATGACCTGGAACTTTGCAGTACTCGCACTGGACCAGATCCTCAACACCGCGTCAAAAATGCTTGCGATGAGCGGCGGCCAGATTTCCTGCCCGATCGTTTTCAGGGGTGGTAATGGTTCAGCCGGGCAGCTGGGTGCACAACACTCCACCGCGTTTGAATCGCTGTATGCAAATATTCCCGGGCTGAAAGTGGTTTCCCCCAGTAATGGTTATGATGCCAAAGGTCTCCTGAAACAAGCCATCCGGTATGAAGAAGACCCGGTAATGTTTATGGAAAGTGAGCAGATGTACGGCGATAAATCAGAGATCCCTGATGAGGAATATTATATCCCGCTTGGTAAGGCCGATGTGAAAAAGGAGGGGACCGATGTTACTATCGTTTCCTTTAATAAAATGATGAAGGTTGCCCTTGGCGCCGCCGCCGAACTCGAAAAGGAAGGCATCAGTGCAGAGGTGATCGATCTCCGGTCAATCCGCCCGCTCGACTGGCAGACCATCCTCGAGAGTGTGAAAAAAACCAACCGCCTGGTTATTGTGGAAGAACAGTGGCCCTTTGCTTCTGTTTCGTCTGAAATCACTTACCGCATCCAGAAGGAAGGTTTTGATTACCTCGATGCCCCGATCCGCCGGATTACGGCTGCCGATGCCCCTTTACACTATGCCCCGAACCTGGTTGCCGCCGCGCTGCCCGACGTTCCGAGGACGGTGAAACTGGTGAAGGAAGTGATGTATCTCAGGAAGTAATTCCCGTTTAAATAGCCTGGAGGCCGGTTCGTCCGGCCTTTTTTTATGCCCCGTAACGTAGAACTACGAACAACTTTATTTTACCCGCCATGCAGCGTTTTGCCGGTTAATGTGCATCTTTGTAATGGTTTTTCATAGGATATTGGATTTTAAAAGCGAGGCTGGATTTCTATCCGGCCTCTATTTTTTTCAATTGTTTCCTTCACGCCTGACAGGGGAACACCGCATCCGGTACAGCTTCTGTTATGAATCGTGGAAACCGCCTTCCGCCAGCCAGGTCCCTTCTGCTCCTTCCCGCTCCAACACATCAATCTTTCAGTTACTTTTGCGCAAAATCTTTTTAATGGCTGAAATCCTGATCATTGACGACGAAAAAGCGATCCGTAAAACGCTTACAGAAATCCTCTCGTTCGAAGGTTACAAACTCGATGAAGCCTCCGACGGCGAGGAAGGATTAAAGAAGTTCCGCGAAAAAACATATGACCTTGTATTGTGTGATATCAAGATGCCAAAAATCGACGGACTGGAATTCCTCCAGAAAGCCGGCGAGATAAACCCTGATATCCCCATTGTAATGATCTCGGGTCATGGCAATATCGAAACAGCCGTGGAAGCGGTAAAAAAAGGCGCCTATGATTTTATCTCCAAACCACCGGATCTCAACCGGCTGCTGATCACCCTCCGCAATGCAATGGAGCGCAACAGCCTGGTGACAGAAACCAAGACGCTCAAACGTAAAGTCAGCCGCGTCCAGGAAATGATTGGCGGTTCGGCCCCGATCCAGAAAATCAAAGACACGATCGATAAAGTGGCTCCCACCGATGCAAGGATCCTTATCACCGGTGAAAACGGGGTGGGTAAGGAACTGGTGGCAAGATGGGTGCATGAAAAAAGCAACCGTGTTACCGGGCCGCTGGTGGAAGTCAATTGCGCAGCCATCCCAACGGAACTGATCGAGAGCGAACTCTTCGGGCATGAGAAAGGATCGTTTACCTCAGCCATCAAACAACGCATCGGGAAATTTGAACAGGCAAACGGAGGCACACTCTTCCTCGATGAGATTGGTGATATGAGTCTCAGTGCCCAGGCCAAAGTGCTCCGCGCATTACAGGAAGGAAAGATCACCCGTGTGGGAGCCGACAAGGACATCAGCGTGGATGTCCGTGTGATTGCAGCTACCAACAAGGACCTGCTGCAGGAAGTGGATGCAAAGAATTTCCGTCTTGACCTTTACCATCGTCTCAGTGTGATACTCATCCATGTGCCTTCACTCAATGAACGCCGCGATGATATACCGGTACTCGTGGACCAGTTCCTCGAAGACATCTGCGCAGACTACGGCATTTCCAAAAAATCAATGGATGAAGATGCTATCAAACTGTTGCAGGACTACGACTGGACCGGTAATATCCGCGAACTCCGCAACGTAGTGGAACGGCTGGTGATCCTGTCCGCCAAAACAGTCAGTTCGGAGGATGTCCGCAGTTATGTGATGCCCCGGTAAATACCGGAAACAATCGTTTTTTTCCCATGGTCCGGACAACTGGCCGGCGTTTCTTTGCAACTGGCCGGGCATACCGGACCGGTTACCGTTTTTAGCAGAACTTTCCACCGTATTGTTAAGACCGGGAAGTTTATAATGCTATTTTTGACCGCATTAAAAAAAAGGCACATGCCATTATACCATTTGTTCGTTGTTTACCTGATCGGCACCCTCCTTGTTTTGCTGCCGGCATTTGGCCTGTCAAAACTTTTTGTAAAGGCGGGCCGGCCGGCTTCACAGGCCTGGATCCCGTTTTACAATACCTGGGTCATGCAGGATATTTCAGGCAGACCCAAACATTGGGTGTTCTGGCAGTTCATACCGGTGGTGGGCTGGTTTATCACACCGGGGATCTTTATTGAATTTGCCAAGGTGTTTAACCGGTTCAGGCTTCGCGAACATACCATGGCATCGCTGTTTGCTTTTGCCTACTTCCCCTGGCTGGCCAATAAAGTGGAACAGGGTGAAGCAGACCAGACCAACGGCAAAAAATTTTCCAGAGACCATATTGCGCGTTTCATCGGCTCCGAGGGTGTGGCGCGGCATAAAAAAGCCGGATGGCGTGAGTGGGTGGATGCGGCTATTTTTGCCGTGGTTGCCGCAACTCTTATCCGGATATTTGTATTTGAAGCCTATGTGATTCCCTCCGGTTCAATGGAAAAGACACTGCTTGTACAGGACTTCCTTTTCGTAAGCAAGCTGAGTTACGGCCCACGGATCCCCAACACCCCGTTATCCGTTCCGTTTGTACACAACTACATGCCCGTTATCAATTCGAAGTCGTACACCACGCTGTTTGAACTTCCGTATATCCGCTGGTTCGCATCCTCACCGAAACGTGGCGATGTGGTAGTATTCAATTTCCCGGAAGGTGACACGGTAGTGCATAAGCCGCAGTATGAATCTTTCAAGCCGTACGCTGCACTTGTCCGCGAAAACGGGCGCGCGGCCGTGGAAGCCAATGAAGAGTTTAAACCGGTTGTGGTGCATCCGGTCGACAAATCGGACAACTATATCAAACGTTGTGTGGCAGTAGGGGGCGACAAACTCGAGATCAGGAAAGGCATCGTATTCATTAATGATGTACAGCAACCATTCCCGCCATACTCCGCCAGGAATTATACCGTCAATGTCAAACCGGGACGTATGTTGTCTGAAGAATACCTTGAAGACCTCGGTATCCTCGTCAATTCAACGGCAGATGGGGCATCTGATTTCAATCCCATGCAGACCGGTTATGTGATCAACCTTACCGAACGTGAGCGCGACCTGCTCCGCAAATCAGAGTTTGTGGAAAGTGTGGAACCTTACCTGATGGAACAGACTAATCCCGCGCAGTTTTTCCCCTTTGATACCCTGCATCGTTATTCGGTTGATAATTTCGGTCCGATCTATATCCCGAAAAAAGGGGTTGCCACCAGGCTCACTGCGGAAAATTATTCCGTCTACGAGCGCGCAATCAGGGTATACGAACACAACGATTTTTATATGAAGGATGGTAAGTTCATGCTCAACGGGCAACCGGTGACGGAGTATACTTTCAAAATGGAATACTACTGGATGATGGGGGACAACCGCCAGGGTTCACAGGATAGCCGGTTCTGGGGTTTTGTACCCGAAGACCGCATCGTGGGCAAGGCCTGGATGATCTGGTTCAGTTATGACAAGGGGCCGAGATGGAAGCGGCTGTTCAATATCGTAAAATAAAATAACCTAACTTTAAATGCCCCTCGATGAGGGGCATTTTTGTCGATAACTGATAACATGAAACACAACCGGGTCGAATTCAGCTATAGCGTATATGAAAATGCCAGCGAACTGGCACCCGCCGATGCGGCACTGCTCGACAGTGCCCGTGAGGCAATCACACAGGCATATGCACCGTATTCAAAATTCAGGGTTGGAGCCGCAGCCGTACTGAGTAATGGTGTTACGGTTACCGGCAGTAACCAGGAGAATGCCAGTTACCCGGTTGGCATCTGTGCGGAACGTACCCTGCTTGCGTCCGCCGCGCACCAGTTCCCGGATGCAGCCATCGATACACTGGCGGTCAGTTACGACGGCGACTTTGTAAAAAGCGATCATCCCATTTCGCCCTGCGGCATGTGCCGTCAGTCGTTACAGGAGGCGGAAACCCGCGGTGGCCGCCCCATCCGGCTGATCCTTGCCGGACAGGAAGGGGAGGTGTTCATCATCAATACGATCGCCGACCTGCTGCCCTTTGCCTTCACACCCACGGAGCTGGGCTGAGGTTAACGCGCTTACCTTTAACTTTGCTGCATGCAGACCCAGTTGATCGAATGTCCCCGAGATGCCATGCAGGGCTGGAAGGATTTCATTCCCACCAGCCAGAAGATAGCTTACATCCAGTCGCTGCTGCAGGTTGGGTTCCACACGCTCGATGCCGGCAGTTTCGTATCGGCCAGGGCGATCCCCCAGATGGCCGACAGCGCAGCCGTATTCGAGTCGCTTGACACCAGCAATACCAAAACAAAATTGCTGGCCATCGTGGCCAATGAACGTGGCGCACAGGAGGCAGTAACATTCAGCATCATCCGTTACATCGGTTTCCCCTTCAGTATATCCGAAACTTTCCAGCAACGCAATACCAATTCTTCCATCAGTGAATCCTTTGAACGCCTGAAAGCAATCGTGGATACCTGTGGCATCCATGGAAAAGAGCCGGTGGTGTATCTTTCGATGGGCTTTGGCAATCCGTATAATGATCCCTGGTCGCCGTCGCTTGCGGCTGACTGGGCGGGACGGATCGCTGGGCTTGGTGTGAAAATCATTTCACTTGCGGATACGGTCGGTCTGGCAGATCCGGTCCAGGTAGCAGCCAGTACCAGGGAACTGATCGCGGCCTTACCGGATGTGGAAGTGGGAGTACACCTGCATTCATCACCGCTGAACTGGCAGCAAAAGCTGGATGCGGCATTAGCTGCTGGTTGCCGGCGGATTGATGGTGCACTGAATGGTATCGGCGGATGCCCGATGGCAGGTGATGAACTGGTCGGCAATATGGATATGGCGATGATGATCCCTTACCTTGAAGGGAAAGGCATTGCAGATGGCATCAACCAGGAAGCACTGCGGGAAAGCCTGCGGCTGGCATCAATAATTTTCAGTCACTGACCCACCCAACCGAAGCGCATGGAATTCATGACATCAATCGACCTCCGTAATCTCCCCGTACCCGTAAAGTATGGCGACAAAATCATGCTGGTTGGTTCCTGTTTCACCGAACACATCGGCAACAGCCTTGGCGAGCTGCGTTTTGATGTGATGCAGAACCCCAATGGGATCCTGTTTGATCCTGCGAGCGTATGCCAGAGCCTCTTGTCGTATATCGACAACCGTGAGCTCACAGCAGCTGATTTTTTCCAGCTGAATGAAGTGTGGAACAGCTGGGCACATCACTCCCGGTTTTCACACATAGATCGCGATACAGCCGTAATGCAGGCCAATGCCTCACAGGCAGCAGCTGCTGCATTTATCCGTGAAGCCGACTGGCTCGTGGTTACCCTTGGGTCTGCTTTTTCCTACAGGCTCCTCCGTGACCAGGTTGTGGCAGGGATATTTACCGGGGGGACATCAGCATACCTGCCGGTGGCCAACAACCATCGCGCACCATCCGGCTGGTTCAGCAAACAGCTTCTCGAGATCAGCGATATCATTACCATGCTCGACACCTGCTATTACCGGTTGCGATTGCTCAATCCCAAACTGAAAATACTGTTTACCGTGAGTCCGGTCCGTCACCTGCGCGATGGCGTGGTGGACAACAACCGCAGTAAGGCAAGACTGATAGAGTCGATCCATCACATGACCGGCAAGTTTGATAACCTGTATTATTTCCCGGCCTACGAACTCGTGATTGATGTGCTCCGCGATTACCGTTTTTTTGATACTGATTTTGCGCATCCGAATTATGCAGCAACCAGTTTTGTGCTGGAGAAATTTGCAGAGAGCTGTATCGACCCGGCTTCCCGGCTATTGATGTCGGAGATAAAAAAAATCAGTATTGCCCGTAAACACCGGGCGCTGCAACCAGCCACCATGGCGCACCAGCGATTCCTCCAGGCACATTATGAAAAGGCCGTTGAATTGCAGCAGCGATATCCCTTTCTCGACCTCTCGGAAGATATCACTTACTTTAAAAACAACACCGCATCCTGAGATCACGCAGGATCCGTTGAAAATTTATACATGGTCCGGCTGCTGAATGTTTCGTCCGGGCGCAGGATGGCATCGGGGAAGTTGGGGATATTGATGCCATTGGGATGGAGCTGCGTTTCCAGGCTGAAGCCGGCAAATTTTTCGTAAACATTTCCGTTCTTACCATGGATTCCGCTGAGCCCTGAACCGGTATAAAAGTGGATCATGGGTGCGGTTGAAAAAACTTCCATCCGGATGCGGGATACCGGGGAAAAAATTTCAGCCGCAGGGTATCGGAAATCAGGCTCCACGACAAAACTCTGGTCATACCCGGATACCGGATCCCAGTCAAGGCCCACCTTTCTTGGTTCCCTGAAATCATAGATGCTGTCTTCCACGCGCAGCAGGTTGCCCGTTGGCGTGAAGTAATGATCCTGTTCCAGGATAACCGGCGCGGGAATGCGGAGTACATGGTTCTCCACGCTTCCGTTGAGGCCATCGAGATTGAAATAACTGTGGTTTGTTGGATTGTAAAGGGTAGGGGCATCGGTCGTTGCGGTGTAGTCGATAACCAGTTCATTCCCCTCCGTCAGTTCATACCTTACACCTGCTTCCAGCTTGCCGGGATAACCCTCTTCGCCATCCGGACTGGTGTACCGCATGCTGACCTGCGGATTGGGTGCATCGGAGGAAGAGACCAGCTCCCAGAATTTTTTATTGAAACCTTCCACACCACCATGCAGGTGCTCCGGTGCCAGGTTTTGAGCCAGCTGGTATTGGTTCCCATCAATTGAAAAACGTCCTTTTGAGATCCGGTTGGCAAAACGCCCGATCACTGCCCCGAAATAGGGATTCGCCGCGAGATTGAGGTAAACAGGTGCGAGATAATCTTCCGCGCTGTCGAAGCCCAGCACCAGGTCAGTCTGCCGGCCGTCCGGTCCGGCGTATATAAGCTGCAGGATGATTGCACCGTAGTTGGTGACCCGCAGTGTGGTGCCTGCCGCATTGGTCAGGGTGAAGGTAAGGAGTTCCCGGCCCTCCCCGGTTGTTACTGATTCCGTTTGTACTGGCATATATTCAGGATGATGAAGGTTAATGGATCCGGTCGCCCCGCAGTTCCTGGCTGGCCATCACCGTATTTTCATAGTCCAGCCATTCCTGCCAGCGCAGGCGGACCTTTTCGTGGTCCACATAGGTTTCGGCGAGTTCGATAAATAACGTGTAATGTCCTGCCTCACTTTCCATAAACCGGCGGTAGAAGTTGCGCAGGTATTCATCATTCAGGCCTTCACTGAGGCGTTTGAACCTTTCGCAGCTTCTTGCCTCGATCAATGCCATCATCAGCATATTATCGAGGAAGCGGTCTTCATAGTGACCGCCTTTCCGCTGGAATGCGATCAGTTTGTTTACATACTGGTCCTTGCGCTGCCTGCCGAGCTTCAATCCCCTTTTGTGCAGTTCCTGCAATACCAGGCGGAAATGCCCCCATTCCTCCGTAACGATCGGGGCCAGTTCGAGCACCAGCTTCTCCTTTTCGCTGTAGCGCTGGACAAAACTGATACAGGTTGTGGCAGCTTTCTGTTCGCAGTAGGCATGATCCGTGAGGATCCCTTCCAGCGAGATTTCGGCCAGGTTGACCCAGCGGGGGTCGGTGGGAAGTTGCAGTCCGAGAATATTTTTTGTGTCCTGGGAGAGTTCCATCCCCCAAATTTAGGCCGTGAATGCTCAAAATCAGGTAATTTGCGCCCGAATCTGGATTTTCACACCCGGATTTTTTTGCTAAACGGCCGGGGTTATGTACCTTTGCCGCCACAAAATAATAATAGGACAACAGTCGGATGACTCCTTAAAAAAAACAAAGATGCCTCTTACTAAAGAAAAAACAGCAAGCATTTTCACCGAGTTCGGTGGCAAGGCAACAAACACCGGATCAACTGAAGGCCAGATCGCACAGCTGACTGAGCGTATCAAAATGATCAGCGCCCACATCCAACAGAACAAAAAAGATTTTTCCAGCAACCGTGGTTTGATCCAGCTCGTTGGTAACCGTAAAGCGTTACTGAACTACCTGCAGAAAACAAACCTGACTGGCTATCGCCAGCTGATCCAGACTCTCGGGCTGAGGAAGTAACATGACCGGCCTTGTGCCTTTCATGGGAAAGTCCTTTATTCCTGGGGTTCAGCGATCCGAAGTCTGAACTTATATAAATGATTATTCCCAACTTTGAAAAATGTTGGGAATAACTGTTTTTATCAGGTTCCATTATCACATACAAATCCGGGGTGCTGCTTGTCATTCCCCGGACACAAACCCGGACAATTATGTTACAACAACCAATCCGCAAGTCATTCGATATAGGCGGTGGACGCATCGTGACGATCGAAACAGGTCGCCTTGCCCGCCAGGCCGACGGCGCAGTTACGGTTTCAATCGGTAATTGCATGATCCTCGCTACAGTAGTGGCGAACAAGGAACCAAAAGAAGGTCAGAGCTTTTTTCCCCTTACGGTAGATTACCAGGAGAAATTTGCTTCCGCCGGCCGTATCCCCGGCTCATTCTTCAAAAGGGAAGCCCGCCTCAATGATTATGAAATCCTGACCAGCCGCCTGATCGACCGTGCGCTGCGTCCGCTTTTCCCCGACGATTACCTCTGCGAAGTACAGGTACTCGTTTCCCTGATTTCAAGTGATGCCGACGTAATGCCCGATGCCCTTGCCTGTCTTGCGGCATCAGCAGCACTGGCTGTGTCGGATATTCCCATCAAGGAAGTGATTTCCGAAGTACGTGTTGGTCGTATCAATGGTGAATTCATCATTAACCCCACACGTTCAGAGATTGAAGAATCCGACATTGAATTCCTGGTTGCCGCTACCGACAAAAACCTGATGATGGTGGAAGGTGAAGCGCAGGAGTGCAGCGAGGAAGATCTTGTCAATGTACTGAAAGTGGCGCATGACGCCATCCGCATCCAGATCAAAGCACAGCAGGAGCTGCGCGACATGAAAGGTGTGGTTGGAAAACGCGATTACACAAAACCTGCTACCGATGCGGCACTGGAAGAAAAAGTGACGGCATTTGCAAAGCAGAAAGTGTATGAAGTGGCCAAAGGTGCCCTTCCAAAACATGAACGCAGCGACCGTTTTGCAGCAATCAAGGTGGAGCTGATGGATTATCTGAAAGCAGAATTGCCGGAAGGTGAATCACTGCCTGAACTGACCAAAAAACTGGCTTCCACTTATTATAGCGACCTGCAGTATTATGTGGTACGCGATATGATCCTTGACGAGCGTGTACGTCTTGACGGACGTGGTCTTGAGGATGTACGTCCGCTCGATATGGAAACCGATGTACTTCCTTCCCCGCACGGTTCAGCTCTTTTCACCCGTGGTGAAACCCAGTCGCTGACCACTGTCACATTCGGTACTGCACTGGATGAGCTGCTGGTTGAAAGTGCGGCGAGTTCTTATGATTCGAAATTTTACCTCCATTATAATTTCCCCCCGTTCTCTACCGGTGAAGTGAAGATGATGCGCGGACAGAGCCGCCGGGAAGTTGGCCATGGTAACCTTGCCATGCGTTCACTCAGGCAGATGATGCCTTCAGGTGATTTTGCTTACACCGTTCGCGTGGTGAGTGATATCCTTGAGTCAAACGGTTCTTCATCGATGGCAACGGTCTGTGCGGGTTCACTGGCACTGATGGATGCGGGTGTGCCTTTCCCCAAACACGTTTCGGGTGTGGCTATGGGACTGATCACCAAAGGTGACAAGTTCGCGGTCCTCACGGACATCCTGGGTGATGAAGATCATCTCGGTGATATGGACTTCAAAGTGACCGGTACCCGTGAAGGTATTACCGGTGTGCAGATGGATATCAAAGTGGACGGTCTGAAAATGGAAGTCATGCAGCAGGCGCTCGACCAGGCCCGCCGCGGTCGTCTCCATATCCTGGACGCGATGTATGAATGCCTGCCGGAAGCAAGGGCAGAGGTGAAACCTCATGCTCCGCGTATGACCAAACTGGTAATTGACCGTGAGTTTATCGGTGCGGTAATCGGGCCAGGTGGTAAGGTTATCCAGGAAATGCAGCGTGAAACTGGTACTACTATCAATATCGAGGAGATCAATAACCAGGGTGAAGTAAGCATCTTTGGTGTGGAGAAAGAAGGTGTGGAGAAAGCAGTTGCCTGGATCAAGGGTATCACTGCCGTTCCAAACGTAGGAGATGTATACGATTCTGTGGTGAAGACAATTATGCCATTTGGTGCATTTGTGGAATTCATGCCTGGCAAACAGGGCCTGGTGCATATCAGCGAAATCAGTCACAAACGACTGGAGACACTGGAAGGCATCGTGCATGAAGGGGATACCTTCAAGGTGAAACTCATCGGTACTGATCCGAAGACAGGTAAATTCAAACTGTCCAGGAAAGTGCTGATCCCGAAACCGGAAGGCATGGAAGATGATGACCGCGGTGGTGATCGTGGTGATCGTGGAGGTGACCGCGGTGGCTATCGTGGCGATCGGGGTGGTGATCGCGGCCCACGTGGCGGCGGTGATCGTGGTGGTGATCGTGGAGGTTATCGCGGTGGAGATCGTGGTGATCGTGGTGATCGCGGACCCCGGGTTGAACGTGGCGACCGGAATGGTGGCGAACGGAGCAACGGTGGTGAACGCAACCATGGCGGCCAGGGCAATCCAGACCAGGCACCCGGGCCGGATGGCAACCAGCAGGAAGGTTAATTTTTTCTATATAAACCCTGGCTAGTCCAGGGTTTTTTATTAGTACCGGTGCCTGTGCACCATCATACACGAACGGATCAATGAAACAATACCAGCAGTACCGTTTTACAATTACTGACCAGCAGCAGGCAGGGCTTATTATAGCATTACTTTCGGCCCATGATTTCACAGGAATGGAAGAGCAGCCCGGCTGGCTGGATGTGTTCTTCAACGAAGATCCGGCAAATGACCAGCTGGTAGCCGGTATCGCAGCTACTGCGGAAACCGTGTTTACCAAAAACATGCTGGATGACCAGAACTGGAACCAGTTGTGGGAGTCCAATTTTGATCCCGTACTGGTTGACGATTTTGTTTCAATCCGGGCCTCATTCCATGAGCCGGCAAAAGGAGTGGAGCACGAAATTGTAGTGACGCCGAAGATGAGCTTTGGTACCGGTCATCATGCTACCACCTGGTCGATGGTCAGCCAGATGCGGCAGGTCAGTTTCAACGGGAAATCCGTATTTGATTTCGGTACCGGCACCGGGATCCTGGCGATCCTTGCAGAGAAACTCGGTGCAGTCTCCGTCCTTGCGATAGACAACGATCCCTGGAGTATCGAAAATGCAAAAGAGAACGCCGTAAACAATAATTGCAGCAGGATCACGCTTATACAGGCGGATGATGCTTCGGGCGAAGCGATTTTTGACGTGATCCTTGCCAATATCAACCGGAACGTGCTGCTGGACAATATGCACACGCTCCGGGCGCGGCTTGCCATCGGTGGTACACTGCTGATGAGTGGGCTGTTACCGGAAGACGAAGCAGTGATTGTGGAATCGGCCACGGCTGTGGGATTTAAGGCAATTGGCAAGGTAATCCGGTCTAACTGGTTGTGCCTGAAGTTTTCAGACCTGTAACGGAAACCGGCCGGTATTAAATAATTGTTACCGTCTATCCCTTTTTTTCTTTAATTTCGTAACCAGCCGTCCACCGTCGGACTGGCGTTAACCAAGGTTCTATGAACGAACTATTGATAATAGTTCTGGCCTACCTGATTGGCAGCATTCCAACATCTGTCTGGGTCAGCCGGTATTTTTTCAATATTGATATCCGGGAGTACGGCAGCGGCAATGCCGGTGCTACCAACACCTTCCGGGTACTCGGACCCAAGTGGGGTACCGTGGTGATGCTGACGGACATGATCAAGGGTATGCTGGCCGTTAAACTGGCCTTGTTACTTCCCGAATACCAGGACAGCGAAATGCAGTTCACCAACCTGCAGATTGGCCTCGGTCTTGCTGCAGTTGTTGGGCATATTTTCCCCATCTGGGCGGATTTCCGCGGGGGCAAAGGTGTGGCTACCTTATTCGGGCTCGTTGTTGGTATTTCGCCATGGACAGCATTAGGCTGCTCCGGTGTATTCCTCCTTGTATTGTTCCTTACCAGGTTTGTGTCACTGAGTTCGATACTGGCAAGTGTTGCCTTTCCCATTTTTATCCTCGTCATTTTCAACATGGATAACCATGTATACCGTGTGTTTGCCATTGCCGTGGCATTAATGGTTGTGCTCACCCACCAGAAGAATATCGGCCGCCTGCTCCGTGGCAGTGAAAGCAAGGTGCCCATTCTCAAACACCGCGACCGCCGTCGCGAACGCCGCAGGAATGCCAACGGCCGTGATTGATCAGGGTCAATTTCCTGTACATTTGTTAAACGGATCCCGGGCACCCCGTTACACCGTCCTGTGCAGACCTTTTACAGGTTTGGTACAATGATTGGTTTTTTATCCTAAAACATATTCAGATGATCCCAAAAATCTTATCCCTTTTCCTGGTTGCAGGGGCAATGGTCGCCTGCTCAAGGGATGCAGTTACCGGTCGCAGCCAGCTGAAGCTCCTGCCCGAATCCCAGTTACAGTCCATGGCCGTTACACAGTATGCACAATTCCTTTCGGAAAACAAGGTAGTGGGGGCATCGGCCAGCCGTGATGCGGAAATGGTCACCAGGGTAGGGCAGCGGATCACCAAGGCGGTGACCGACTATTATGCATCCAAAGGCCTGTCCAGCCAACTGGAGGGCTACCAGTGGGAATATAAACTGGTTCAGAGCAATGATGTGAACGCATGGTGTATGCCCGGCGGCAAAATCGTGGTATATACAGGGCTGCTGCCGATTACTCAAAATGAAGCGGCACTGGCCGCAGTAATGGGCCATGAAGTAAGCCATGCCATCTTCAACCATGGGAATGAACGGATGAGCCAGAGCATGGGGGCCGAAGCCCTGCAGGCCGGACTCCAGGTTGCCCTCTCAAGTAAACCCGCCGCTACCCAGAACCTCTTTATGAGCGCATTCGGTGTGGGTACCCAGGTGGGCGTGCTGCTCCCTTTCTCGCGGAAACACGAGCTGGAGGCGGATCGTTACGGACTGATCTGGTCGGCGATGGCCGGATACAACCCACAGGAAGCCATTGCGTTGTGGCAACGGATGGAGAAGGCGTCCAGTGGCCAGAAACCACCGGAGTTCCTCAGTACCCACCCCGCTGAAGGAAACAGGATAGCCCAGCTGGAGAAATACATGCCGGAAGCAATGAAATATTACAAACCCGGAAGCCGCTAGACATTAAGATAAAATGGTATTGATCCCGTCCAAATTCAAGCTGGACGGGATTTTTGTTTGGTTAAAGCTACGTTAAGCCGCCATTTTTGCCTACCTTCGCCATCCCTGCAAATGAGAACGCTGGACAATAGCCCGCCTCCGAGACAGGGGCTGTTGCCAGTAAACCCCTAAAATTCCTTCAAAGTATGTTATTAACAGTTTTTGAAAAATTACAACTGGCAGACGAGAAGAATCTTTTAATTCAGGGTTTGCCCTCGTCTATCGAGAAACAATTCAGCAA
>SEAD01000311.1 GCA_004173355.1 Chitinophagaceae bacterium
CTGAAATTCCCCGCCACCGCCGGCAAACTGCGGACCACCGACCTGCTGACGGGCGAACGCCTGCCGGAGACCACCAATGGCACTGCTGCGGCATCAGCCTCTGAGCCCGTTCTGATCACCAAGATCCGCAATGACCATCTCGCGGTCATTCTGGTGGAGGCGGAGTGAGTGAGGTGTTGCTTTCAATCCCATGAACGGAAGCCTTTCCTGAGACAGTTCCTACTGGTCGGTTCATAGCCTCCACTGCGGTTACAAGTCCGGTGAAATTAGGATTCCAGAGATCCCCATGTCCTGAGCAGACAAATGGCGGGACCTGAAGAAACCAGAACGGGGTTTGGTTTCTCGGAATCTCCCTTTTCTTTTTGAAAATTCCCTTATTTAAATTTGCCTCAAAATCCTTTTGAGTGATCTGCCGAATATTATATTCGTTATAATTGTAAAGATTTCCGTCGGGTGTCAGGCTCAGCCACAATTCCACCGGGTTGCTCCCGGTGGCGAGCGGCACCCGTTTTCCCAGCCTGTTATTTTCCTTGAGCAATTCCTCCCAAGAGCACATATTGGCACTCCATTTCACTTTTTTACCGTTTGCCGGCGTTTCACCGTTTCTTCCCTCCATCAAAACGTGGGAGTGCAGCGGTGGATAAAAACCCATTGCCCGGGTCATGGCATCATGCTGAAGAGGGCTGCTGCTTCTCCCGCTCTTATTTGGCAGGCCCAAAACCCGTTTAGCGATACGGTTCCAGTATGGCAGCAGTTGTCCGGTGGCTTTGTCAGCACTGGAGGTGATGGCGACGACCAAAGGAAGATCACGGCCATTTTTCGAGTTTGTATACCTGATCCCATTATCCCTCATCAGATTTACTATTTGAAGCGGCAAACTGGCGCTTTCGGCTGTGTTGGCCAGAATGATGGTATCGGCGGCAGGCTTAAAATCCTCCATCTGATTCCCACTGGAAGAGCCAAGACTTTTTCCAATTTGGTCCGCCAGTATGGCGCAGGCCGCTTGGTCCAGAATTCTTGCTCCGAAGGAATGCCCAACCATGGTTACAGTGCTTCTGGGATTCCTGTGGCTGGCGGCGCTGATAGCTCTGAGGGAGGCAACCATGCTTGCCCGGCCAATCCGATCCGCGGCGGCTTCCCGGGATGCTATATCTATAAAAATCGGAAATTTCATTACTCGCCCGCGCCAGCCGACATGAACTCCGAAAACGGGTTTGTTGGAAACCTTCGCTATTTCCTTGAGACTGCTTTGAAATTTTTTCAAACTGCCGCGCGTTCCTGCATTGTCGTTCCAACCATGAATATAAATGATTGTGCGGACCGGCCCTTTGCTCACTTGCAGTTTCAACTCCTTCAAAAGGCTTTCCAACTGGGTGCTTTCCGTTCGGTCTGATTGATTTTCAGGATAAGGGCTCCGCCAAAGCTGGCCCTGATCATCAAACTCGAGGTAAGCGAAAGTAAGTTTTTCACCGCTTTTCCCATGCTCAATGCTACCTTTGCCATCTTTAAAGTGATGTGGCTGATGAGTTGATTTTGCCAGTAATGCAGGGACCATGCAGGAAGTGAGCAAGAAAGAAAAAATTGCCAAAAATATATTTTTGATAATGGATGACATTTGCTTCGCC
>SEAD01000312.1 GCA_004173355.1 Chitinophagaceae bacterium
GCCGATGTACCCGAACCGGTTTTATCGAAGCAATAACAAAGCATTGCTTGCCGTTGTTTTCAGTAAGTAAGCGCCGCCGTTCCTTCCGCTATTACATAGTCTAACCGAACGTAATTCCGCCCCGAAACGATTGGGTAATATGCATACGGTTTGCTATATTTGGCATTCCAGATTCCATCATGAAATACCATTACCAGTTTGTTTCCAAAACATCCGCAAGGATTGAGCTCATTGCCGAGTACGAAAGCGAGCACCTGCTGCTTGCCCAAGCCAGGCAGAGCGGGAAAGCTTCCGCTGCCCTACTTTCGCTCTTTAGCAATGGGATAGCCAACTACCTGCCCGGAGCGGTGGAAAGCGAAACGGTTTTCATGAACTTTCCTACCGTGGCCCTTTGCAGGTTCGTCCAGCATCCCACTCCAACGCAAAGTCCAAAAGACAGGAACCAAATGGACCAGTTTACCATCGAGCTGTAGGGTAGCATACCTGCCCTTTTATGCAGGTCAATTGGCCGCACCTCATAGCGAAACCGTACTGCCCTGTCCCTGGGATCCCTTAAAGGGTAAATCGCCGACCGGATTGAGCATGCCGCATTCGCTTTTGAGCAATTCGGACACTTCGTGCTTGATGCGCTTGTAGTTTTCCTCCACGTCCGTGGCGGAGACCTTTCTGACAACCGGAATTTCCCTGAAGCCCTTTTCTTCCTTGGCCAGCAACGAATGGTCGTTCTGTATTTCGCAATGGAACATCTTTAGTTTTATTTTCTGCTCGGGATTGTCCGCTACCACCCCCACAAATTCTCCGGAGGACAAAGTTGCAATCCTGCTGGCGGGAATCGCATGGTCCAGCTGGGTGGCCCTGGTAAGGGAGGTATCCGAGGAACTGATGCTCATCGAGTCCTTCTGCTGGGAGATCTTTCCAAAATTCTCAGACAGCGTCTTGGCCGTCGATCCGGTGACCTGTCCGGAAATTACATTACCGACAATTCCGGTTATCACTTCCGCCTGTTCTGCGCCATAGTCCTTTTTCAGCTGCGAAAAATCCTGTACGGCAAGGCAGGTTGCCACCCTGTTGCTCCTGGCCGTTGCGATCAAGCTGTCCATGTTATTGAAATAAATGGTGGGAAACTCATCAAAGACCAGCGAGGACTTCAATTGCCCCTTTCTGTTGACCAGTTTTATCATCCTTGAAATATATAAGGACAGGACCGCCCCATAGACCTGCAGTTTCTGGGGATTGTTGCCCACGCATACAATTTTCGGTTCCAGGGGATTGTTCACGTCAAGGGTAAAATCGTTCCCGCTCAAAACGTAATAGAGCTGGGGCGAAGAAAGCCTGGCAAGGCCGATCTTGGCCGAGGCAATCTGTCCCTCGAGCTGCGCCATGGCATTGTTGCGGTAGGCCGAAACAAAGGGATTGATCAGCACCTTGATCTCCTCGCAGGACTGCAGCACCGCAAAAAGCGGGTCGTAGTCGCTTTGCATAAGCTCTATCACATGCGGCAGGGTACAGTAACGGCCATCCTGGTACTGCCTGAGGTACCATATGCAGGCGGTGAGAAAATTGATGGGCGATTCCACAAAGAAGTCCCCCTGCTTTTTGATCCAGTCCCTGTTCAGTC
>SEAD01000052.1 GCA_004173355.1 Chitinophagaceae bacterium
GACCAGCATCTATCACGGATTGGAGGTATTCGGTATCATGAGAGGCTACCAGGGTATGGTGGATGATGATATTTTCCCAATGGATTCCCGTTCCGTCGCCAATATCATCCAGCGTGGCGGAACCATCCTCAAAACGGCCCGGTCAAAGGAATTCTTCGAACCCGAAGGCCGCCAGAAAGCATTCAACAACCTTCACAAACGCGGAATCGATGGTCTTGTGATCATCGGGGGCGACGGAAGTTTCCGTGGCGCCCAGAAATTCGGCAGTGAATTCTCCATCCCCTGCATCGGCATCCCCGGCACTATCGACAAGGATATGGCGGGCACCGACGTAACCATCGGTTTTGATACAGCGGTCAATACGGCCGTTGATGCCATCGATAAAATCCGCGACACCATGGATGCACACGATCGTGTGTTCGTAGTGGAGGTAATGGGGCGCGATGCCGGATACATTGCCCTGCACAGCGGTATTGCAACCGGTGCGGAGAACATCCTGATACCGGAAACAAAAACAGATATTGAAGCGATCATCCTGTCGATGACCGAAAAAGAAAAAAGGAAAAAACTCGTTAACCTGATCGTGGTGGCAGAAGGGGAAGAATTTGGCGGCGGGAATGAGCTGGCCAAGATTCTCCGTCACCGTCTCCCCAATGCCGATGTTCGGGTAACCGTACTCGGACATATCCAGCGCGGTGGTGCACCAAGTTGCGAAGACCGCGTGGTGGCAAGCCATATGGGCTACTACGCAGTGGAGAGCCTGCTGATGGGGCGCCGCAACGTGATGGTGGGCGTGATCAACAACAAGATTCATTATACACCGCTCGAAAAAGCCGTGAAGGAAAAACACCGGATCGGAATGGAATGGATGAAGATCCAGAAAATCCTCGCTTCCTGATACAACTGGCAACATCAACAAAACCCGTAAAAAACATGTCTACCCACGCAGAAAAATATTTTCATACCGATATGGACAAAGGCGCTGGCATCAACCATATCATCCACCGTACCAAGATTGTTGCGACTGTAGGACCGGCCTGCGATACCTACGAGAAGCTGCTAGAACTGGTCAAAGCCGGGGTGAATGTATTCCGCCTCAACTTTTCCCATGGTACGCATGAAAACAAAAAACAGATCATCGACCATATCCGCCAAATCAACAAAACCCAGCCTTTCAATATTTCGATCCTGGGTGACCTGCAGGGACCAAAACTGCGGGTAGGCGAAATGGAAAACGGCGCATTGAAAATCAGTACCGGGGATATCCTCACATTCACCTCCCGTGAGAAAGTGGTGGGTACCATGGAAAAAATTTACCTCTCCTACCCCAACCTCGGCAATGATGTGAACGTGGGTGAAAAAATCCTGATCGATGATGGTAAGCTGGAAGTGGTAGTGACTGAAATCACCAAAGAGGGCGATGTCAAAGTCAGGGTAACCTATGGTGGTATGCTGCTGCCCAAAAAAGGGGTCAACCTTCCGGATACCGCTATCTCCCTGCCGGCGATGACTCCAAAAGATTTTGAAGACTTTGAATTTATAGTTGCCAATGAACTCGACTGGGTAGCACTTTCCTTTGTGCGCCGCGCAGAAGATATCATTGAACTGAAAAAACTGGTAAACGAGCGCAAAAGCCCGATCAAGGTGATGGCAAAAATTGAAATGCCGTCCGCGCTGGTGGACCTCCGCAATATCGTGGTTGAATCCGATGGTGTGATGGTGGCGCGTGGCGACCTCGGTGTGGAACTCCCGGTTGAAAAAGTGCCGATGGCACAACGCGATATTATCCGCAAATGTATCCACCGCGGTAAACCCGTAATCGTGGCCACACAGATGATGGAATCGATGATCGACCGTGTAAAACCAAACCGTAGTGAGATCACCGACGTGGCCAATGCGGTACTGGAAGGCGCGGATGCGGTGATGCTGAGTGGCGAGACGGCTACCGGTAACCACCCTCCACTCGTGGTGGAGACCATGCGCAAGATCATCATGGAAGTGGAAGCAACCGAATACCGCTATGATCGCTCACAGGACCTGAAACCCCTGGCGCACTCGCCATCATTCCTGAGTGATGCCATCTGTTACAATGCCTGTAAGATTGCCAGCGATATCGCTGCCAATGCGCTGGTAGGTATGACACAAAGCGGATATACCGCCTTTATGCTGAGCAGCTACCGCCCCAAATCACCGCTGTTTATTTTCACCAAGGAACGTTCACTGGTCAACCAGCTGAGCCTGAGCTGGGGTGTAAGGGCATTCTACTACGACGAAGAAACAAGTCTCGATGATATCATCTTCGACCAGATTGCGATCCTGAAGGAACGTGGTTTTGTCAAAACGGGTGATACAATTGTAAATACCGGCAGTACGCCTGTAAAGGCCCATCTGCCCACCAACGTACTCAAGATCACCAAGATCGACTGATTTTCACAGACCTGAGCAGAAGCCCGTCCCCCTTTCCGGGTGGACGGGTTTTTTTCTGGCATACATTTTACACCCTTTCGGCAAATAGTAACCATGCCATCCGACAAACAACCAGGTAACGAACCCCAGAAGAAAAAGGATAGCCTCGAGGAAAAGATCCACCGGCACCTGAATGACAAAAATGACCATATCAGTGATGAGGACATCCGCGATGTGGTTGTCGGGTCCAATACCGATCAGTCGCCAACCGACGACGGCCGGAGCATCGCCGAAAAAGCAGCTGAACTCCGTAAACGGATCGGGAAGGATAAACCGGGATCAGCATGGGATAACCTCGCGGATGGCTAAAAAAAGAACCCGTCCAGGTATACAACGGGGACGGGCCTCTGAAATATTCCATCAACGTGCAGGGTATTACTGCCCTACCACTTCATAGTAGACTTTCTTGCCATCCACTACTTCCTTGTAGTAGAGTCCGGAAGGTGTGGTATAAAATTTTTCACCCTGTATGACCACCGCTTTGGCATCGGAAGGGAGTGTATCGAACCGGTCACCTACCTGTGGCTCCGATGTTTCATAATCATCGCCGCGGGTATCCAGCACGCCATCGGTACCAACTACCGTATAACTGAGTTTATTGTCGCTGGTGATTTCTTCCTGGTAATACGTGCCATTGAGTTCATAATACTTCTGGCCGTCAATCACTGTCGCTTTTGCACCGGCGGGAAGAGCGCTCACCGTAGCACCTAACGGAGGTGCCACTACCTCATATTCATCATTGCTGTTGCCATTGCCGGTCATTGAACGGTAGTACACCCCATTATAAAAATAGTACGGATCGGGACCAACATACATCTGCCGGTAGCCGACAGGTAATGTGGCTATACGGATCCCGATGGGCGGCACCACCACCTGAAAGCTGGCGCCGTAGGGACGGTAAAAATAACCCTGCTGGTAACGGTAACCGATACCACCAAAATTCACGGATACATACGACCTGTTGTAACCATAAGAGCGGTATGGATAATAACCACCGTAGTAGTTGCGGGGATAACCCCTTGAGTAACCATAGCCATACCCGCCACCACCGCGGATCCGGCGCGACTGTGCCATGAGGTCGACCGATACGGTGAGTGCCAGTACCAGCACGGAAAGTGAAAGGATTAAGTAGCGTTTTGTTTTCATACCTGATGCTTTAATTGCAGTTTAAGTTAGATTGATCCTGCCGGTTAAAAAAGTTAAACCTTCGGTTGTTGGACAGGGGCAGATGTCCGTCGGTTTAATGACCCAACCTTTCCAATCGCCTTTTAGGCAAGCATTAACAGTTGTGGCAAATGCTTAACTTGCCTGCATTGGCCATGTATTTGCAGTATCAAAAGAAAAATAACATGAGTACATCTACGAAAAAAAACGACGGAGGCACTGATCCGATCGACGACAGGAATGATGTCCGGAAAAACCCTGATCCGAAAATCGATGAGGACTTTCCCGGTTTTCCCGACGCACCATCCACCAAAGAAAACGTGAAACCGGATAGCCCTTCCGAAAAAGATACAGCAGATAGTGAGCGCGACGGTGAAAAAAAACTGGATGCCGATAAAAAAGCATCCGCACCTGATGAAGCCGGTTCTGACGGATCGGCGAGTGCGTTTGACCGGACCGAGCCGGCAGCCATTCCTGCCACCCCTTCCGGTGAACCACAGGTTGCTGTCAAAAAGCGCCGGTCAGATGGTTCGGCCAATGCATTTGAACGAACCGAGATCAGCCCGCTGAATGAAGAGGAGGAAGAGGGGCCGGACAGCTACTATTAATCCTATCTTCCGGTAATGAAACCATTACTCTTCCTGCTGCTGGCCACCAGCCTTTTGGCCTGTACCCCGGCCAGATATTATGTGGTCCGCCATGCCGAAAAAGCCCCTCCCGCCCAGGGCAGCGATGCCCGCGACCCGCAATTGAGTGAGGCGGGGAAACAACGGGCCGAAACCCTTGCCGGTTTGCTCTCCCGCAAAAAAATCCGGCAGGTATTCGTTACCAATACGATCCGCGCTAGCTCAACAGCCGCACCCGCTGCGCAGCAACATGGCCTCGAACCGCAGGTCTATCCCGGCGCGGCCGACTCCCTTTTCATCGGCAAGCTCCGCAGCCTGAAAGGCACTACCCTGGTTGTTGGCCACAGTAATACGGTTGATGATATTGTCAACCGGCTGGCAGGCGAAGAAAAGGTTAAAGGCGACCTGCCGGAAAGCAGTTTCGATCGCCTCTTTATCATCACCCGCCGGCGGGGGCATTATACCTTTAAGGAATTACAGTACGGCCAGGCTACACCCTGAAAACATTCGTTAAATAACATTCCTGCTGGAAATAGTAAAGGGGTTATTCCGGAAATTCAAGGTAAACCAAAGGCATATGAAAAAACTTTACCCCCTTTTTTTGCTCACCCTGCTGCTGTCCGGATGCAGCAAGGACTTCCTAAAACGATACGATAAACGCATCATCGGTACATGGGAACTTTACGATGTGGACCGCCGGGGCCTCGGTGGCGATCTCGACCGGCTGGGCTTCACGGGCGGCAGTTTCGTGTTTGCCGAGGATGGACGGCTTACCTGGACCAATCCGGAAACCGGCGCGGTGTATACCGGTGTATGGGATATCGACCGGATCGATAACACGGAGGGGTCCGCGATCCGGATCATGAACATCCATGTCACCAACTTCAGTACACAGGAAACCAGGTCGGAATTGTTCGAGGAAATGCAGTTTACCGGAACTGACCGTTTCAAAGCGTTTATCTATTCAGGACTGCACCGCTACGTTTTCCGGTTCCGCCGTTAGGATTTTGGTGACTGCTTATTTGCAGGTACAGGACTTATTGGGTATTTTGGCAGTTCCTGCGGGATCCACATGAACAGATATATCCTTTTTTTCCTTGTCACGGCATTTTTATCAGCAAACCGGCTGCAGGCGCAGCTTCCGGTCGACAGCACCGTCAAGGTTACGCAACAGCAGCGTGCGCTGGGTTTTCTCGACAGCCTGGGGAAACTCGCCCCAAGCAAGTACTGGCCCAATGTGGATCCGGACCTGTTCCTTGTCAACCTGCGGACTTTCGCACTTACCCCGCTCCGCTTTTACGAAGGCAAGGGCACCAACTTCTGCGCCTATTCAGCAATCACCTATATCCCCCTCAATTACGATCCCGATGGGTTCTCGCGTTTTATGGTGACCCTGTACAATACCGGGAAAGCAAAAATGGGAAAGGTCTGGTTCCGCCCCGGCAAAGCGATCCAGGAAGAAGCCGGCCTGATCCGCTACAAGGGCGCACTGGATATCAGTCCCGCCGGCCAGATGTGGTTCCTCTGCCTGGCCGACCGTTTCAAGGGTTACCTCAACATCTTCAACAGGCATTTCGATAAAGGAGATGAAAACACACTCTGGGCATCTACCAACTTTGCCAAATTCAACCGCATGCTCCGCCGGCTATTCCGTTTTGAAGTACATGCAAAAGGTTCCGACCTGATACGCCCGCCGGTAAAAGATTTGTACAAATATCTCTCGGGTAAAATCAGTGAAGGCCCCATCTTTTTATACCTGAACAACCGGTTGCTGTATAAGAAAAACCATGTGGTCACCCGGTTCGGTATCCCGACGCATTATGTATTGTTGCTGGATATTTATAAATCCGGGGATGGCCGGATCAATATCGTGTACTGGGATTACGGGAAAAAGACTTTGCAGCAGGTGCCACCAAAACTGCTGAAGAAGATTATTTACGGAATCACCCACTTCAACCCCGTAGCAAAAAAATGAAACGGCACTGCACGATACTGGGAATACTGGCCGGGATGCTGATGCTGGCAACTTCCTGCAACCATTCGCGGAAGTTTACGCAGACCTATTACAGCGACAATGAAAAAACAATCCTTTCTATCCGGGACCGGTTCAACCGGATCTACGACCAGCATCCCTTTTCACTTGAACTGAAGGATAAGTACCTGCAGCGGATCGGGCTGGAGATCATCACCGACAGCATCAAATACATTTACGCATTCAACCTCAATGAACCCTACCTCACCGATACACTCCGCCGGTATGGGTTTGATATCAATGCCATGGGTGACCTGATCATTGACATGCAGCGCGCCCATTGCACGTGGATCACCAACCTGGATTACTACGAGAAATATGAAAAAAAGGAACTGCTGTTCCTTTCCGTACGTCACCAGGCGCTGGAGAGTTTTATGAAACCGGAAAAATATTTCACCATGGCATTGTTTAACGAAGAACAACCGGTAGATGAAAAAAACCGCCTGCTTGACAAAGAGGGACTGAGCCAGTTCCGCAAAATCCATGGCAAAGTCTACCGCAGTATCAACAAGCGGGCTTTTTATGCGGTTACGGATATGTACCGTTAGTTTACCTGTTTATTTTCAACACCGCAGTGAAACCATTGCTGGTGCCCAGCAGCGGCGACACGGTAAGACGGGGATCCGCATTGTGGTTTTTGTGCAGGGTGGGTACCAGCAGGCCTGATAAGGTACCGACCGCAGCACCCAGTATTACATCCGTACGGAAATGCTGACCCGCCCTCATCCGCAGGTAACCTGTGGTAGCGGTTGCTGCCCCGGCTACGGTATAGAGAATCCATTTATTATTCATTTCCGGATGGTAATCGGAATATACTTTTGCCATAAAGAATGTGGCCGTACCGACCAATGCAACGTGCCCGGCAAAAAACGAGTTTCGCGCACCACCCCTTGTTTTTGTACCCATTTCAACATCCGGGTTGTAGGCGTAAGGACGGAACCGGTTTGCACTCATCGCTGCAGTGGTATACAGTGTACCCGTGATGGCCATTGCCTCAAGGTACAGCAACCCTACACGTACTGCATCCTTCCGGATCCTTTTGTCAAACAGCAATACCAGTGGCAGTGGCTGCGAGCCATAAAAAAACATATCGCTGGTTGACTTGGCACTCTCGGAGTAATGTTTCGTTACCGGCCGGTCAAACTTGTTGATGTCATTGCGGTCCAGTGCAAGGATCTCGGCTTCGGACACCGCGTCACGGCCATAAATTTTGCTGAAGCCATACAGCGTCCATGCGGTACCGGCAACTGCGATCGGGATATCAACAGCCGGTTTGATATGATAGACTTTCCCATGTTTCCGGTCAGACTCTTTCATCACGGGACCGGTGGTATCTGTCTGTGCAAACGCAGCGAAGGAGAATAATGTAGCAACTACAAAAACGAAACATTTGTGCATAGGGGTATTATTGATATGGATTTCCTTAAATCAATAGCTGTACCGAAAGCCATCCTGTGGCCCGGACTGGTGGCGGCATTGCGGGATACCGACTTGCTGGGGAAGAAATACCACATCGCATTTTTCAAAACCAACCTTTTCCTTCATTTTTGCAGAAATACCAGGTCATGCAAAAACTCCCGCTTTTCGCCCGTTCATTGTTCCTGATCCTGGCCCTGGTAGTTGCACAGTCGGCGTTTTCCTGGGGACTGATCGGCCACCGGGTAGTGGGACGGATCGCACAATCACACCTGAGTAAAAAAGCGAAAAAGGAAATCAAAAAACTCATTGGCAGCGAAAGCCTGGCGTGGTGGGCCAACTGGCCTGATTTTATCAAGTCCGACAGCACCAACAAAATAAAAGACCCATGGCATTATGTGGACCTGCCGGGCCATATGCCGAAAGACAGTTTTATCGCGGCACTGAAACTGCTGCCGGGTAAAAACCTGTATACGCAGATTATTGAGATGAAAAAACAACTGGGTGATTATTCATTGCCCGTAACACAGCGCCGGGAAGCTCTTTACTGGATGATTCATATGATCGGTGACCTGCACCAGCCGCTGCATGTGGGGCGCGACGAGGACCAGGGTGGCAATAAGATCACCGTATACTGGTTTGGCCAGAAAACAAACCTGCACAGTCTCTGGGACACTAAGTTCATTGAATCGCAGTCATTCAGTTATTCCGAGTATGCATCCGAACTGGATATCCGTTCCCGGGAAGAAAATGAAGCCCTTTCTGCGGGGACACTGGAAGACTGGTTTGCCGATTCACACGAAGCATCGGACCGGATCTATGATGCCAGTCCAGATGAAGCAAAACTGGGTTACCAGTATATCTACCAGTTCAAGGACCTGCTGGACACACAACTTCACAAGGGCGGTCTCCGCCTTGCAAAAATCCTCAACGAAGCATTTGATTAATTTGCCGGAACGGGTATAAGCGTTTTTGCTTCCTTTACAAGGCAGGCCGTCGCTTCCATGAATGCCTGTTGCTGGTCGGGCAGCAATGCCACTACCACTTCCTTGCCATTGCGGTCGGTGAATACAAACTGGGCGACCTTCATGGTGGACAGTTTATTGAGCACCGTATTGGATGACTGGTTGTTCCGGTATTTGAAATGGAAATATCCGTCGCAGTTCATACTGCCCGCATTGCGGTAGCTGGTGCGTGTTTTACTGCCCTCGAAGAAAATGAACACCGTGGACTGGTCTTCAAAACAACGGTCAGACACGGTAAAAAAGAAATCAAGCTCCTTCGGGTCTGCTTCCACATTTACGGTAGCTCCCTGCAGGGAAAGGAAACCCGTGGAAATCCTTGTCTCTTTTGTATAGGGATCGGTGTCCCGGAGCAGTTTACATTCCTGGGAAAAAAGCGCAGGTGCGGCGGCGAGCAGGACGCAGAGCGTTATACAGATCTTTTTCATAGAAGCTAAAAATACGATTTCCGCCCAGCTTTTTTGCCGGATTCATCCCACCGAATGATTATTTTTGAATGATATAACAAATCCTGAACAATGGCAAAATCGAGCAAAGCGAAAACCGCCCCCAAAGCGGTGGCCGCAACCGGTAAATCCCCGGTGATCACTGATAAATCATTCTCCTTTTTCAAGTCGTATATCAACAATGCATCACCTGTTGGTTTTGAATCCTGGGGCCAGAAACTCTGGATCGAATATCTCAAGCCCTACGTGGACACCCACTATGTGGATCCCTACGGTACCGCAGTGGGCATAATCAATCCCGAACATCCTTTTAAAGTGGTGATCGAAGCACATGCCGATGAGATCAGCTGGTTTGTCAATTATATCAACGCCGAAGGCCTGATCTACCTGAAACGCAATGGTGGTGTGGATCACCAGACCGCACCCGCATCCCGTGTATTTATCCACGGGAAAAAAGGACCCGTGAAAGCAGTGTTCGGATGGCCGGCCATTCATACCCGCATCGCCACGCCTGACCAGAAGGAAGCACACCCGCGCACGGATAACCTGTGGCTCGACAGTGGTGCACGCAACCGCCGGGAGGTGGAGGAGCTTGGCATCCATGTGGGGGCAGTAGTCACGTACCAGGATGGTTTTGACGAACTGGCTAACGGTAACTATATCGGTCGTGCATTTGACAACCGCGTAGGTGGTTTCATGATTGCCGAGGTGGCACGCCTGCTGAAAGAAAACAAAAAGAAATTGCCTTTTGGTTTGTACATCGTGAATGCCGTACAGGAAGAGATCGGGTTACGTGGTGCCGAGATGATCGCCCGCCGGATCAGGCCTGATATCGCTATCATCACCGATGTCACCCATGACACTACCACCCCGATGATCAATAAAAATATTGAAGGCGAGATCAGCTGTGGCAGGGGCCCCTCATTGGCTTATGCGCCGGCGATCCACAACAAACTGCTCGGCATCGTGGAACAGGTAGCCGCCGACCAGGCAATACCGGTACAGTGGCGGGCACTCAGCCGCAGCACCGGTACCGACACCGATTCCTTTGCATATGCAAATGATGGTTGCCCCTCTGTACTGATTTCGATCCCGCTCCGTTACATGCATACAACCGTGGAGATGCTGCACCGCGATGATATCGAGGAAACCATCCGGCTCATGTATGAAACCCTTCTCACCCTTTCACCAAAAACTGACCTGAAATACCTGTAATGGTTAACTGGTTACTTTATATCGACCCCGGCAGTGGCAGCTATCTCGTACAGGTGATAGCTGCCGTTGTTATCGGGATCGGTGTTTTTTTCAGGAATATCCGGCTCTATATCAGGTCACTTTTTTTCCGTCCGAAAAAAGAGAAGGACGAGAAAAAAAATGAGCCCTCATGAGCACGGGATACCAGTTGCACCCTGCCTCCTACCGGGACCCCGCGGGATTCATTTTCCGGAAACACGGCACCATTTACCGCCAGGTAAACCAGTCCGGTGCGGCAGACTACCAGGCACTCATGGATTCCGGTGCTTATGATTCATTTACATCAAAAGGCTGGCTGGTAAAACATACCGGGCTCAATGAAAAACTGACTGGCACGGGCGAATGGTATACCACACTCCGGCCCGAACCCGTAGCGATCACCAGTTACCCATGGGAATGGAGTTTCGGCATGCTGAAGGATTCGGCGCTGCTTACATTAAAACTGGCGACTGAATCATTGCAATACGGACTCTCGTTAAAAGACGCTACACCTTTCAATACACAGTGGCTGAATGGCCGCCTCGTTTTTATCGACACACTCTCCTTTGAAAAATACGATGAGCAGTTGCCATGGGTTGCCTACCGGCAATTCTGCGAAACCTATCTTTCCCCGCTGCTGCTGATGCATTATTCGAAACAACCACTGCAGGGGATCATGGCAGCCTACCCCGATGGGATCCCGCTGGCAATTACCGCCAGCCTGCTCCCGTTCCGCAGCCGTTTCAGGATTCCGGTAGCCCTGCATATCCACCTGCATGCGCGGATGTCCCGCACGCAAAGCCCGGCAAGGGATCCGGGTAAACAACGATTCAGCCGCACCCGGATGACCAACCTCCTGGGCAACCTCCAATCGCTGGTACAAAACCTGCGGCTGGAAGAGCGACCCACCACCTGGCTGGATTATTATGGGGAAGCGGGAGACCGTGCAGGCTACCTGCCGGCAAAAAAGAAACTGGTAGAGGAATGGCTTTCGGGTTTACCTGATGTGAAAGCCATTACCGACCTCGGGGCAAACGAAGGTGAATTTTCACTGATTGCTGCCGCAGGGGACCGGCAGGTATTGTGTACGGATATGGATCCATTCTGTATCAACCGGATTTATAGCAGGATCAACGCCACCCCGATCCTGAACATCCAGCCGATGGTGCTGGATCTTTCCAACCCCTCGCCAGCTGCGGGTTTCAGCAATGAAGAGTATCCATCATTTATAACCCGCGCGCGGGCAGACCTCGTGATGGCCCTGGCACTGGTGCATCACCTTTGTCTCGGCAGGAACATCCCACCCGATCGCCTGGCGGCTTTCCTTGCCACGATGGGTAAACGGCTGCTGGTTGAATATGTACCGGCAGACGATCCCAAATCACTACAGCTGCTGGAACACAAAAAAGACAGCCCTGCAAACTACAACCGGGAATCACTGCTGGCTGCATTTCTCCTGTACTTTGACATGGAGAAACAATCTCCCATCACCGGCTCCGGCCGCGAGTTGTGGCTGATGGTTAAAAAAACAGCGAATGGAAAACCATCGTAAAAATTTTCCATGGTATGTGTTATTACTGCCGGTATTTTATATCTGGCATGCGGCCAATAGCTATCGTTTGCTGATCCCGGTTCAATACCTTGCAGAATACGGCTGCTACTACCTGCTCACCGGCATTGCCTGCTGGCTGCTGATGCTGGCCATCCTGCGCAACAGGATCAAGGCAGGATGCTGGACCGGATTTTTCCTGCTCGTATTTTTTTTCTGGGGTGCGGGGCACGATTGGCTCAGGGCATTGGGGCTTCCACCCATCCTGACATCTTTTGCTTTCCTGGGCAGTTGCCTTGTTTTATTTTTTGCATCCCTGTTGATCCTGCTTTTTAAATCGCGCAGGCGTTATTACCGGCTTCACCGGTTCCTGCTAATTATCTCATTTGTGTTTGTGGGCATGGAAGCGGTATCCTCCATCCTGCATGTCACGGGTATCAATGGCCGAACCCGCAACATCGCCGCCGATGCGGGGAAAGATCTGCAACCAACCCCAAACACACCCGGCCTGGCAAACAAAAATGCCGACAGCCTTCCAGATATTTTTGTCTTTGTGTTTGATGAACTCACCTCATCCGCTGCGCTGAAAAAATATTATGGTTACGATGCGTCGGCTTCTGACAGCCTGCTGCGTTCACGGGGATTTTATGTAGCCGATTCCACAAAGAGCAATTACAATTCCACGGCCCATTCGCTGGCATCATTTTTCAACGCCGGTTACCTCCGGCCTGACCTCACCGGCAAACCGATGGATGGACTGACCACTTTGCAGGCACAGCATACGATCAGCGAGGGGAGTGTGGTGAAGCTGCTGCAATCGTCGGGCTATTCAATTGTCAACCTGGGCTTGTGCCGGCTGGGTGAGGTGAAGGCTCCGCAGACAGATTATTTTGACGGCACTGCGGTGAATATCCTCGCAGGACAGACATTATGGGGCCGCATCCGAAGGCAGGTGTTATGGAATATTGTGGATCTCAAAACGCCGCTTGCAAATGACCGGATCTGGAATGAAACGCAACAGGCGGACAGTATCAGGCGCATCATGTCCAGGTCGCTGGATGAGTTGAGGAAGCCAGCCATTGCCGGCGCGCCGGTGTTTATGTGGTCACACCTGATGATCACACACAAACCCTACCTGCTGGATCGCAACGGCAACACCCGCAGGGCAACCGCATCGGATGAGGCTGACCACCGGCTGCGTGACAGCCTTTATGTGGATCAGGTCCGTTACTGCCAACGGTTTATAGACTCGGTATCCGCTATTGTCACGAAACGGACCCGTCCCACTGTCGTGGTGCTGCTCGGTGACCATGGCAAACGCGATCCCGTACCGGGAGAGGTCAATTCCATGAAAGACTTTATGAATTTTACGGCAGTGTATTTCCCCGACAGGGATTACCATTCCATGTACCCGGCCATCAGCCCGGTCAATATCCCACGTGTGCTACTGAACCGTTACCTGCACCAGAATATGCCGGTGCTGGCTGACTCCACGATCCGTATGCAGGTGTTCTGACTTATTTCTGCAGGGCAAGTTCCAGTACCTGGTTCATCGTTTTCACGTAATGGAACGTCACCCCTTTGATAAACTCATCTTCTATTTCCTGCACATCTTTTTCATTCTGCCAGCAAAGGATAATTTCCTTGAGTCCCGCGCGTTTTGCCGCCAGTACTTTCTCCTTGATACCACCTACCGGCAACACCTGGCCGCGCAGCGTGATCTCACCCGTCATAGCCAGGAATGGTTTGACTTTCTTGCCGGTGATGGCCGATGCAATTGCGGTCATCATGGTGATCCCCGCACTAGGACCGTCTTTTGGCACCGCACCTTCGGGCACGTGTATATGGATTGTTTTTTTATCAAAAAGTTTCTGGTCTACAATTCCCTTTGAAGCGGATGATTGCAGGTAGGTAAGCGCGGTAGCCGCACTTTCCTTCATCACATTGCCCAGGTTACCGGTCAGTTTGAGTTCACTTTTGCCTTCACCCAGACTTGCTTCGATAAACAGGATATCACCACCGACGTACGTCCATGCAAGACCCACTGCCACACCGGGCATATTGGCGGTCTTGTAAATCTCGTTGCTGTAACGTGGTTTGCCGAGGATGGTTTCAAGGTCTGTTGTTGCGATGCTTGTCTTCAGTTTGCCATGCATGGCCAGTTCCTTTGCCTGGAAGCGCATGATAGACGCAAGCTGGCGATCCAGTTCCCGTACCCCGCTCTCGCGGGTATAATCCTGGATCATCCGCTCCAGCGTTTTCTCCGGGATTTTGAAAGGACTGTTTTTCAGTCCGTGTAATTCCTTCTCCCTTGGCACGAGGTGTCGTTTGGCGATCTCCACTTTTTCTTCAACGGCATAACCGCTGAGGTCGATGATCTCAAGCCGGTCGCGCAGTGCGGGCTGGATGTTCTGGATATTATTTGCCGTGGCGATAAAGAGAACCTTGCTCAGGTCATACTCCATCTCCAGGTAGTTATCATAAAATGTGTTGTTCTGTTCGGGATCCAGTACTTCGAGCAGGGCCGAACTGGGATCGCCACGCATATCACTGGCCACCTTATCGATCTCATCGAGGATCATTACGGGATTGGAAGTTTTCGCCTTCCGCAGAGATTGCAGGATGCGTCCGGGCATGGCGCCGATATACGTTTTACGATGTCCGCGGATCTCGCTTTCATCGTGGAGTCCGCCGAGGCTGAGACGTACATATTTGCGTCCGATGGCATTGGCGATACTCCGTCCGAGTGATGTCTTGCCGATACCGGGAGGTCCGGAGAAACAGAGGATCGGGCTTTTCAGGTCACCTTTCAGCTTGAGTACTGCGATATATTCAAGGATCCGTTCCTTGATTTTCTGCATACCAAAATGGTCGTGGTCCAGTGTTTTCTTTGCTTTCACGAGGTCATACACGTCTTCCGTGGTATCATCCCAGGGAAGTTCGAGCATGAGGTCAAGATGGTTAAACACCACTGAATAGTCAGGGGTGGTGGGGTGCATCCGCTCCAGGCGTTCAATCCCTTTTTTGAAATGGTCTTTCGCAGACTGTGGCCATTTTTTCTGCTCGGCCTTTTTCTGCATTTCCTTTATCTCCTGCACATTACTCTCGCCACCAAGTTCTTCCTTGATGCTTTTGAGTTGTTGCTGGAGGAAATATTCACGTTGCTGTTTGTCCAGCTCGGTGCGCGTTTTGGTGGTGACCTTGTTTTTCAGTTCGGCAAACTGCAGCTCTTTCTGCAGCAGCTGCATCAGGATATCGGCGCGTTCGCGGATGCTGTTGATCTCCAGCAGTCGCTGTTTCTCGCGGATATCTGAGTTGAGGTTGCTGGATACAAAGTGTATCAGGAAGGCAGGGTTCTCAATATTCTTGAGAATGATGGATGCTTCGGTAGGGATGTTTGGCGACAGCTGTATGATTTCCGCGGCCAGGTCCTTGATGGTGGCCACATACACTTCGAAGTCGCTGTCCTGCGGCGCTTCCTCTTCATCTATGCGGGTGATCTTTGCCTTGAAATACGGATCCTCTGCTTCAATTGAATCAATGGAGATCCGGCTTTTTCCCTGGATGATGATCGTTGTGCCGCCATCGGGCATCTTGATCTGTTTGACAATCTTTGCCACCGTGCCGATCGATTCGAGATCGCCCACACCGGGGTCTTCCACGGTGCTGTCTTTCTGGGCAACCACCCCGATCAGTTTATCGGCCTTGTAGGCATCATTCACGGCGCGGATACTTTTATCACGGCCAACCGTGATGGGCAGTACCACGCCCGGGAACAGTACTGTATTTCGTAAAGGCAGGATGGCTATTTCCGCGGGGACCTCAATACCACCCGACTCATCGGAGTCGGTTTCATTCAGGGGAATGATCGGCAAAAAGTCCATTTCATCTTCAGCGTTCAGGATCATATTCTCAAAACTCATTTCCTTGTTCATCTTTATAAATAACCGGGGCTGGTAGCGACCGCGGCCTGCAAAAGTACAGGGTTTAGCAAAAAAAAGTCCCTTCCAAAACGGAAAGGACCCTATTATGTTGCTGTTGAGGAAATTAAAGTGCCAGACCGAGCGAAACCTGGAAACCCTGGTTTTTCCACTTATCCTGGTCATCGATGTCATTGATATTGCGTAGTCCCACGATATAACGACCCGAAACCCGCAGTGCAGCCAGCTTGAGCTGCACACCACCGAGCATGGCGAAATCGCCGTCAGAAAATGCTTTGCCTCCGTTCTGAAGCAGGTTTTTATCCTGGTTCATCAGCACGCTGAACTGCGGACCGGCCTGCAGGGTCAGGAAGTTGCCCAGCAGTTTGTAATTGAGCAGCAGCGGGATGGACAGGTAGTTCAGGCGCACTTTACTCTGGTCGGAATTGAA
This sequence comes from Chitinophagaceae bacterium, assembly GCA_004173355.1. Classification (GTDB taxonomy): domain Bacteria; phylum Bacteroidota; class Bacteroidia; order Chitinophagales; family Chitinophagaceae; genus JBEVJC01. Next base: position 16,326 of record SEAD01000052.1, read on the forward strand.
AACACCTTCATACACATTTTTGTAACTGCTGTCAACCGTTGTGCTGTACTGGCTGAAAAGCACCTCTGGCTGGATCGCGAATTTACCGCCAAGGCCAATGCTGGCAAATCCCCCGAGATGGTACCCATAACTGAACTTGTCCTTGAACGACTGGCCATCTAGTTTGGTAATGTTAGCACCGCCTTTGATACCGATGTTGAACTGGGCCATAGTGGCCGTTGAGAAGAAAAGGGCCGCTACAAGCGGGAGGAACATTTTTGTTTTCATGCTGAATTTTTTTTGATTGGGCGGATGCAATCGTACATACGCCCGGGAATCTGACAACTCAATGAATGTGGACCCCTAACCGGATCACAAAAATTTTCCAGAGGATAATGTTAAAGCGGGACCAGGACCAGGAGGACAAACCGCGAATTGTCTAAACCGATGCAGGGCCGTGGTTATTGCCCGGGGAATGTGAAGGTTTTCAGAAATTAAACCCGATGTTGACTGCTCCCAGTATGCTGATGTTGTCTGTATCCGCTGGCAGATAGTAATCCACACTGAGTTCAGGCTGGATAAAAAACCGGCCGCTGGTATAGGAGGCCTTCAACAATATACCGGTGGACAAAGCTTCAAATGATTTAAGGGAATTCAGGTCGAAAGAGCGGCTGCTGCTGACCGAGCCTGTGCGGCGGTACTGGCTGAGCAGTGATCCGCTGTTGCGGTTGTTGAATCCGAACTGTTGTGTGCCGGCGTTGAAATATACCTGCGGTGTGAAGCGGAAAAAATCTTTTCCGGAAAAGATGTCAAAGAAGTAAAAGTTATGCGAGACCGCTGTGGTGATGGACAGGTCGTTTACCTGCGCGGTGGCGGCGATGGCATTGCTCAGCCGGCGGCGAAGCCGGAGCAGCCGCACATAGTCCACCTGCTCCTGGTAGTCGCTGCTTTTCCCCCATGCATAACTCATCGCAACGGAGGGCCAGAGCCACTTCTTGCGGTATACAAAATAACCCGCCACTTCATTGTTCAACGGGGAAAGATAAAAAGGCAGTCTGTCGCGGTGGATATACTTTGAAAAGGAAACCCCCGCAGAGAAATCGAGGTTACGCAGGTAATCAAATGAAGGCGTGAGTACATACTGGTAGAAGCCGGACCCTTTTTCAGCAATGTAATCGGCATCGGCGGCGATCCCGAATCCGGAGCGGTTGTAATAACTCACCGAGGGGGAAAGGATATACCGTGAGCGGTTGTTGACCAGCGGACGGTTGGGGACCTTGTACCTGAAGTAACCGGTGCTGGCCCGCATGCTGAGCTGCAGGTAACTGGACGGACGGAGCAGTGAATCCAGGAAGTCCGACATTTCACTGAAGAAAACATCGTAATCAAAATCGGGATCCATTCCCGGGATAAAACTGCTGTCGGTTGCGTGGTCCAGGGAGTCGGCGGGTTTCACCTGTGCATGGAGATCCAGTCCCGCGGACAACAGCAAAACCAGCAGCCATTTTTTCTCCATAAAAAGCAGTTACACTCGTAAACGCCGGAAGACCGGATTAAGTATATCAGCCCAGTTCGATAAGCGTGATCTCCGGCAGGATGCCAACGCGACCGGGATAACCGATAAAGCCGAATCCGCGGTTGACATAGAGTTTCTGGTTGTCCTGTTCGTACAACCCTGCCCATTGTTTGTACATATACTGCACGGGGCTCCACCTGAAACCGGGCACTTCGATACCAAACTGCATACCGTGTGTATGACCGGCGAGCATCAGGTCCACATCGCGGTAGGTCGGCAGCACCTGTGCATCCCAGTGCGAAGGGTCGTGGCTGAGCAGGATCTTGAACGGATAGACCTCTGTGCCGGCATAGGCTTTGGCCATATCACCGTACTTGGGAAAATTACCTTTGGCACTCCAGTTTTCGATGCCAATTAATGCGATCTTCTCCCCGTTTTTTTCCAGCGGCACATGTTCATTGACCAGCAGGCGCCAGCCAAGTTGTTTGTGTACCTCCTTCAGGCGCGCTAGATTGGCGGTTTTTTCCTGCGGGCTGTCCCATTGTTTATAGTCGCCATAGTCATGGTTACCCAGGCTGGAATACACGCCCATCGGGGCCTGCAGCCTGTTAAACACATCGATGTAGTCATCCATTTCGTCGGCCGAATCATTGACCAGGTCACCGGTGAAGAGGATAAGGTCGGGTTTCAGCGACATCACTTTTTCCACTCCTTTGATCACTGCTTCGCGGTTGTTGAAACTGCCGCTATGGATATCCGAGAGCTGCACAATTTTCATCCCGCGGAACGAGGCCGGCAGGTTGGAATAGGTGAGCGGGATTTTCTTTACCTGGTATTTGTATTTATTCCCGAATCCGTAGATCAAGGTTGACAGCATCCCGCCACCGAACAGCATGCCGGTCCAGGTAAGGAATGCTGAGCGGGAAATGCCGCCGCCTTTCGGAAGATCGGCCACCTCGGTATTATTGAACATGAATTTGCCCGCCAGCCACTGGATGCCCCGGCGCAGGTCATCGATCACAAAAAACAGCGCGGCGACCAGTTTTGCGAAAAACAGGCCCGCAACGATGGCGAAGATGGTAGACCGGGTAGTCCGCGCCTGTTGTTCAAAATGCAGGTATGGCAGGAGGATGAGCAGGAGAATGGCCAGTGCCGACACCACCCAGTAGCCATAAATGACAAACGGGCGGAAACGGGAGCCCGGTGAAGGGGCAATTACTTTAACTGCCTGGAACACATAGATGTCGAGTACGACCATAAAAACAATCAGCACCCACCAGAACGGAGAATTACGCATGGAATAAAGTTAGAAATTAAAGCCGCAACCGCTAGAAAACCTTTCGGCGAACACTTATTTTTGCCGGATGGTTCAGTAATGGGCAAAACTTAATTTTGTGTTCTTATATTCAGGCAGCAATTTTACTTCATTCACATAAATACCAGCAAGGAGTTTTCGGCAAAATGGCAAGAATCATCGGTGTAGCAAATCAGAAAGGGGGCGTAGGGAAGACCACCACAGCCATAAATCTCGCCGCGAGCCTGGCCGTCCTGGAGTTCAGGACGCTGCTGGTAGATGGTGACCCGCAGGCAAACAGCACTACCGGTGTTGGTTTCGACCTGCATAATATCACGCAGAGCCTTTATGACTGTATGGTCAACCAGGCAAAGGCCAGGGAGGTGATCCTCAAATCCGAGATCCCCAACCTCGACCTGCTCCCCTCCCATATCGATCTCGTAGGTGCGGAAATTGAAATGATCAATTACCCCAATCGCGAAACTGTGCTGAAAAGCCAGCTGGATGCGGTGCGCAACGATTACGATTTTATCATTATCGACTGTTCCCCTTCCCTCGGTCTTATCACCGTGAATGCCCTGACTGCTGCCGATTCGGTGGTGGTGCCGGTGCAGTGTGAGTTTTTTGCCCTGGAAGGCCTTGGCAAATTGCTTAATACCATCAAGATCGTACAGAGCCGTCTTAATACAGGGCTGGTAATAGAAGGGATCCTGATGACCATGTATGACGGCCGCCTCCGCCTCTGCAACCAGGTGGTCAGCGAAGTGCGCAGGCACTTCGAAGACATGGTGTTCAGCACCATCGTACACCGGAATGCCCGCCTTGCGGAAGCCCCGAGTGTTGGCAAACCCGTTATACTGTATGACGCGGCCAGCAAGGGATCCGTGAACTACCTGAACCTTGCGAAGGAAATCCTCCAGAAAAATGACATGACCAAAATCCGCAACGAGGAACGGATCATGGAATTATAAATTGAATTATGACCTCCCCCAAATCAAATAAAGATGCTCTCGGCAAAGGGATCCGTTCCCTGCTGCAGGGCATAGACAGCGATATGAAAACGGCCGCGGGTGCGCTGAAGCCATCCGTAGTGGAGAATGCCACCGGTATCAACCGGATTGATGTCACGCTGGTGGAACCCAATCCCAAACAGCCCCGCCGTGATTTCGACGAACAGGCGCTGCAGGAACTTTCTGCCTCCATCCGCATGCACGATATCATCCAGCCGATCACCGTATCGCGGCTTGCCTCCGGCAGGTACCGACTGATCTCCGGTGAACGCAGGTGGCGGGCTTCCAAACTCGCCGGTCTGAAAGACATCCCGGCTTACGTCCGCCAGGCCAATGATGTGGAACTGCTCGAACTGGCCCTGCTGGAAAACCTGCAGCGGGAAAACCTGAATGCGATGGAAGTGGCGCTGAGCTATAAGCGGATGATGGAAGAACTGGACTACACACAGGAGCAGGTATCGGAGCGGATGGGTAAGGACCGCAGCACCGTGGCCAATTTTATCCGGCTGCTGAAACTGCCCCCGGATATCCAGCTCGCGGTGCGCCAGGCTGAAATCAGTATGGGCCATGCACGTGCATTGATCAATGTGGACACCGTTGACCACCAGCTGTATATTTTCAAGGAAATCCGGGAGAAGGGATTGTCCGTGCGCCAGACCGAAGAGCTGGTCCGCAATCTTTTCAAGCAGTCAAACCCTGTTAAAAAATCGGCAAAAAGCAGTCTCGATCCGGTATACCAGCGAATTGAAGATACCTTAGCATCCCATTTCAGTACAAGGGTAAAACTCAAACACAGCCGCAATGGCAGCGGACAGATCCTGCTCGATTATTATTCGAAGGATGAGCTGACCAAGATCCTTGCACTGATGCAGGTGAAAGCGGGTTAAGCACTATGATCGAATCAAACATGAAGCGTTTTATTTCCCCGATACTACTCACGGCGCTTGTCGCGCTGCTGCTGCCTGCAGCCAGCCTGTATGCACAGGACAAGGAAGTGCTGCAGAGTGTTAGCGAGGACACCACCGTGACCGTGGTAGTGGATACCAGTACCGGCGAAGTGAAAAAGAAATTCGTGTACAGTCCGCGCACCGCAGCTATCCGTTCCGCCATCCTGCCTGGCCTTGGACAGATTTACAATAAAAAATACTGGAAGCTGCCGATCGTGTATGGGGCACTCGGCGTATCCGGTGGCGTGTTTGTATTCAACCTGAAATGGTACCAGCGCACGCGCTTTGCCGTGCGCGTGGTGTCGGATGCATCGATCACCGATTATGAAGCAGCAGGCGTACACAAGGACCTGCTCAACCTGGCCAACCGGAAAGACATCACCACCCTCTCCTATGCCCGGGATGAATACCGGAGGAGTATTGATTATTCCGCGATCTTTTTTGTACTTCTCTGGGGGCTGAATGTGGTGGATGCCACCGTGGATGCCCACCTCAAAGGGTTCGACGTCAGCCCTGACCTCAGTTTTAAATTCAAACCTGGTTTCAGTGAAATGGCCGGCACAGCAGGTATGAACCTTGTCCTGGAAATCGGCAAAAAGAAACCGGCACTACTCGCCAGTCATTTTTAATTTTACCACATGCGCATCGCACTCATCGGATACGGCAAAATGGGCAAAGCCATTGAAGCCATCGCCATCGCCAAAGGACACGAAATCGTTTTAAAAATCAATGACAGCAACCTGGGTGATTTTACAAAAGGGAACCTGGACCAGGCAGATGTGGCCATAGAGTTCACCGGACCGCACAGTGCCTATGGCAATATCCACCAGCTGATCAGCTGGGGAATCCCCACGGTCAGCGGATCAACCGGCTGGCTCGACCAGCTTGAAACCATCACAGCGCTGAACCATTCCACCGATGGCAGTTTCCTCTATGCCAGTAATTTTTCCATTGGGGTCAACCTGTTTTTTGAAATGAACAAAAAACTCGCATCCCTGATGGCCGTCCACCCCGAATACCGGCTGGAGATGACGGAGATCCACCATACGGAAAAACGCGATGCACCCAGCGGCACCGCCATTTCACTGGCCGAACAGGTGATGGATGCCAACGCGGGAAAAAAACAATGGGTAAATGAACCCAGCGGTGACCACAGCCTTGTGCCGATTATCAGCAAACGCATCGATCCGGCACCAGGTACACACAGCGTGCTCTACACTTCTGAAATTGATGATATCGAAATCATCCATACTGCACACAACCGCCAGGGCTTTGCCAGCGGAGCCGTACTGGCTGCGGAGTTCATCCATAACCGGAAGGGCCATTTCCACATGAAGGACGTGCTGGGTTTCTGATGTATCTTTAGCACACACACAAGCACCATGTCCAGACTGACAGGCCCCCTCCTGCCACTTTTCTTTTTATTGCCCCTGCTGGCGCAGGCCCAGAACAGGGAGATCGATTCACTGCACCGGCTGGCACTGAAAGCCAGCGGACGCAGCCAGGCTGATCTGTTCCTGAAGTCTGCCGCCGCATCACGGAATATCAATGCCGATACCAGTCTCTATTTTGCGGGCCGGGCAATTGAAATCGCCCGTGCGCTGAAATACAGTACCGGTGAAATGCAGGCCAATATCCTGCTTGGACGGGCTATGGCAACCAAGGGCAGCTATGAACTGGCAAAAAAATATTACGGTCTTGCAGAGACCGCTGCCCGCCGGGAGCACAACGATTCCTTTATGGTCCGGGCCATGATGGGTACCGCCAGCTGTTTCTGGCATACGGGCAAACATGCCGAAGGCATCGAGCTCAACCTCAAGGCGATCCGTATCAGTGAAAAAAACGGGATGCCTGTCGATATCGCCAATGCAAAAGCGGGTATGGGTATGATTTACCAGACGCAGGGAAAAACATCACTTGCCGAACACTTCCTCCGTGAAGCACTTGAACTGTTTCGCATCCATGCCGCACCACCACAGGCGTTGAATGCCATGCACACACTGGCCAATGTATACGGCATGCAGGGGAAAATCGCGGAGGCAATGGCCCTGGACAAGGAAGGACTGGCACTTGCCGGACAGACCGGCAACCTGTTTCTCCAATCCATGTTTTACGACAATATGGCCAACTGTTATCTCTATGGCAAACCGCCAGATTACCAGCTTTCCCTCCGGTACTTCCGGATGTCATATGCCATCGATTCCTCGTTCGGCAACAACAAACAGATGAGTGATGGTTACCGCAATATGGGTACAGTGTTTATGGAACAGGGCAGGATAGCCGAAGCCATACCATACATCACCCATTCAGTCCTGCTGGCCCGCAAAGCCGGTTTCCTGCAGGGTGAACAGGAAGGCAATGACCTGCTGGCAAAATTATATAAAGACATCGGTCAGGACACCCTGGCCTACCGCACACTGCGGGAAAGTATACTCCTCAAAGACAGCCTGGTCAGCAGCAACCGCGAGGCACGGATCGCGGAACTGCAGGCATTTTACGAAACGGAAAAACAGCAACAGACCATCCAGCTGCAGGAAATACAACTGAGCCGGAAAAATTATATCCTCTGGGGCACGCTGATTACCGCACTGCTCGCAGGTTTGCTGGGATACTCACTCTACCGCCGGTATAAACTCAAACAGAAAAGCCGGTTGCAGCAGGAGATCATGACGCAGCAGGAACTGGCCGCAAGTGCCGTGATCGAAGCGGAAGAAAAGGAGCGGCAGCGGATTGCGCGTGACCTGCATGATGGCGTGGGACAGATGATGAGTGCGGCCAAGATGAACCTTTCGGCTTTTGAAGCCGGACAGCCATTCCGCAACGAGGAAGACCGGTTGTCATTTGATAAAATCGTGGGGCTGGTGGACGAGAGCTGCCGCGAGATCCGCGAGGTGTCGCACAACATGGTGCCCAATGCACTGCTCAAACACAGCCTCGCTGCGGCAGTCAGGGATTTCCTCGACAAGATCAGCCAGAAAGCCATCAGCATCCATCTTTATACGGAGGGCCTGGACCAGCGCCTCGATTCCAATGTGGAAACCGTACTTTACCGAGTGATCCAGGAGTGCGTGAATAATGTTATCAGGCACTCACGTGCAACCTCACTGGATATTTCAATCATCCGGGATGCAGACGGCATCAGTGCCACTATCGAAGATAACGGGCAGGGATTTGACAGCAGCAGCCGTGAAGGGTTTGAAGGCATCGGCCTGAAAAACATACAGGCAAGGATTGAATACCTCAAAGGCACGATCGATATCGATTCCTCACCAGGGAAAGGAACGATGATCGGGCTTCATGTACCACTTGAAAACCGCGGATAAATTTTTGGAAGGATGAAAAAGGACAAGATCACTCTCGCGCTGGTGGACGATCACCAGATCGTAATTGACGGACTGATGTCGCTGCTCAGGGGACATGAACGCTTCCGGTTTGCTTTTGCAACCACTGATCCCGCGCAGGTGACGGAACTGCTGCGGCAGCATCCGGTCGACATCCTGCTCACCGATGTAATGATGCCGGTACTGCCGGGGAATGAACTCGCCAGGCAGGTCCGCAAAAAGTTTCCCGCCGTCCGCATCCTCGCATTGTCGATGAATGGCGAAGGTGAACTGGTGAATGAAATGATCAATGATGCGGATATCTCGGGATACGTGCTGAAAAATATCGGGAAAATGGAACTGATCGCTGCCCTTGAAAAAATTGCCGGGGGTGGTATCTATTTCAGTGATGAGGTGATCAGCGCATTACAACGGACAAGCGATAAAAAGAAAACGGGTGATGACGCGCACCTTACTGCAAGGGAAATTGAAATTATCCGGCTGATTGAAAAGGAATACAATAACAAACTGATTGCGGAAACATTATTTATCAGTGAACGTACGGTGGAAACACACCGCAAGAACATTTTCCGGAAAACCAATACCAGCAGCGTGATTGGCCTGGTGAAATTTGCCTACGAACACAAACTGACCTGATCAGTTGCATCCAAAGATTTCGCAGAGCTTGGCACCAAGTGCCGGTCCGCGAAGGTCTTTCGCAATGATTTTGCCGTCGGGACCAATCAGCAGGTTTTGCGGGATACTCTCCACATTGTACTGTTTCGCCACCGCATTGTTCCAGAACTGCAGGTCGCTGACATGCGTCCAGCCAAGGCGGTCGCGATGGATCGCTTCCAGCCATTTTTCTTTCTGCCCCTGGCGATCGAGTGATACGCCCAGGACGGTGAAATTCTTGGAACTGAATTTATTGAAATTGGCTACTACATTCGGATTTTCCTGTCGGCAGGGACCACACCAGCTTGCCCAGAAATCAAGCAGCACATATTTACCACGGAAGTCGGACAGCGAAACCTTCACCCCCGCGGTGTCGGTTTGTGTGAAATCCTGTGCCACACTCCCGATGGCCGTGACCTTTGTTTTGTTTACTGCATCACGCACATAGGTGCCGTAAGTATTGTTGACTGCCTCGGGTTTGAGTTTTGCGTAACGGCCTTCGGCAATGCTGAGATCCGGATTGATCTGCAGCGTAACTGCCAGCAGGAATGCACTGACCACCGATCCACGGCGTTTGTTGATAAACAGGTCCACGGCCTTGTCGATCGAGTCCTTCATTGATTCAAACGCAAGCATGGTACTGTCTGTGGCGCGACCCGACTGGATCAGCTGCCCCTGTATGTTCAGCGATGCAAAAAGCGGGTTAAACTGCTGCTGGAAAACGGCAAAATCAGTGGCGGTAGCAGAACCTGAATATTTCAGGCCCGGGAGATCCGTAATACTGCCCTTCACTGTGGTTTTTGTATTGCCAAGGAAAGTCATCGTATTCAGGCCGGGCCCAAAACCGATACTGACAATGGTAGGTTCCTTCAGCTTCGCCTTCAATACAAATACACCTTTCGAAGCGACTGCTTTTGCCAGGGTATCCGTGGGACGGTTGGCGTCGGTCATCAGGACGGTGGTGCCGTCTTTCAATCCGGTCACCTGGCCCTGGAGGGTCAGCGAACCCTGGGCAACAGCCAGGAAAGGAAGGAGGAAGGACAGGCAGAAAAGGGCTTTCATATGATCAGTTTGAGTGGCAAAGATAGTCTGCCCCGGGCACAAAGGGAAGTCCCCTAGCCATTGCGGACCCCGGCTATGAATTTTTTAACAGTATGCGCCACATCCGCTGATCCCTCCAGCGCTTTTACAAATGCACTTCCGATGATTGCCCCGTTGGCGTGGAGGCAGGCACTGTCGAATGTCTGTTTGTCGCGGATCCCGAAACCAGCCATTACCGGGTTGCGCAGGTTCATCGATTTCAACCGCTCCAGGTAGACCCCTACCTCTTCCATGTTTTTATCGGTGCCCGTGGTAGACGAAGAGGACACCGCATAAATAAAACCATTGCTGAGTGCATCCAGCTTCCTTAGGCGCTCTTCGCTGGTCTCCGGGGTGACCAGGAAAATAAAGTCAAGCCCCTGCCGCGCGAGCACGGACCCGTAGATCGTTTCAAATTCAAATTCGGGAAGGTCGGGGATGATCAGTCCGTCCACACCCGCTGCCGCGGCATCGGTGCAGAATTTTTCAAATCCGTACTGCAGCACCGGGTTGATATATCCCATGAGTACAACAGGCAGCGAAACCTCGCTCCGGAAGTCTTTCAGCTGCCCGAGCAAGGTGGCAATAGTCATCCCGTTGTCGAGTGCAACCATGCTGCTTTGCTGGATCACCGGGCCGTCGGCCAGCGGGTCGCTGTATGGCATACCCAGCTCGATGATATCGGCACCTGCTTCTTCCAGCGCCTTCATGATGGGAAGGGTATCATGCAGGGAAGGATAACCTGCGGTGAAATATACATTCAGGATCCCTGCGTCTTTCTGCAGGAACAGATGTCCTAATCGGGTCATGTCGTGCGGTTATGGGGATAGCCCCTGTAAAAAAATTAATCCCTGGTGGCGGTAACCATGTAGGTATCGTTATCCACCGTAATAAATGTATAGGACGGTGAACTATCAATATCGATTACCACCGTGTTTTTTGTGCCGGCATTTGTCCCGGCGTTGAACTTCACCACAACGGTATCACCCTGGCGTGCGGTGGTGATCTTGCTTGCATCAAAACCTTCCGGCAGGCATTTCTCAAACTCAAACCGCTCACCACCAAAGTTGGAAGTCATTTTGAAACGGCCGCTCACGGTTGAACAGTCTTCCTTTGTATCGGACAGGGAAGTTTTTATTTCGATATACTCCCCGCGGTTGCAGGCAGCAAACAGTACGATCACAATAATGGCAGGGACTATACGCATAAGTTTATTTTATGTAGGTCATGTAGGTGGCCATATCCTTATCACCCCGGCCACTGAGACAAACCACCACCGTATCCGTGGGGGCAAACTCCAGTTGTTTCAACGCAGCCAGTGCATGCGCACTTTCCAGTGCGGGAATGATGCCCTCTGTTGCGGCGAGGTGGAATGCGGCGGCCACGGCTTCGTCATCTGTAGCGGCCAGGAATTTTGCGCGGCCGGTTTCGAAGAGACCTGCATGCATGGGACCGATACCCGGATAATCGAGTCCGGCAGAAATACTGTGTGGCTCGGTCACCTGGCCATCTGCGGTCTGCATCACGATACTTTTACTGCCATGCAGTACACCGGGCTTTCCAAGCTGGGTAGTTGCCGCCGAATAGCCGCTGCTGATGCCGAGACCCGCGGCTTCCACTGCCACCAGCTCCACACCAGGTTCTTCGATAAAATGGTAAAATGCACCGGCTGCATTACTGCCACCACCTACACAGGCGATCACATGGGTGGGCAGCGGGTTGCCGGTTTTGACGAGCAACTGGTCTTTGATTTCCGCACTGATCACTGACTGGAAACGAGCCACCATATCCGGGTATGGATGCGGGCCGACAACGCTGCCGATGATGTAATGGGTATCTGAAGGATGGTTGATCCAGTCGCGGATCGCTTCATTGGTAGCGTCTTTCAGGGTCTTGCTGCCGCTGGTCGCGGGTATCACGGTAGCACCCAGCATTTTCATGCGTGCCACATTCGGGGCCTGGCGTTCCATATCCTTCGAGCCCATGTACACGATGCATTCAAGTCCCTTCAGTGCGCAGACCGTTGCGGTAGCCACCCCATGCTGGCCGGCACCGGTTTCGGCAATGATCCGTTTTTTTCCCAGTTTCTCCGCAACCAGGATCTGGCCGATCGTGTTGTTGATTTTGTGGGCACCGGTATGGCAGAGATCTTCGCGTTTCAGGTAGATGGTGGTGCCGAATGATTCACTCAGGCGTTTTGCATAATAGAGTGGTGTGGCGCGGCCGGCATAGTCGGAGAGCAATTGTGCGATCTCCTCGCGGAACGCCGGATCCTGCATGATCAGAAGGTAATTCTCCCGCAGTTCCAGCACATTCGGATGCAGCATTTCGGGAATGTATGCCCCACCGAAAGAACCATAATAACCCTGCTGGTCGGGGTTCTTTTTCATCGCTGCCTTTATTGTATCCTGACTCATGTATAATTTTTTTGTGGTCCGTCAGTCGCCTTTCACCTGTTGCACAAACTCGCGGACCTTTGTCATGTCTTTCACACCGGGACTCACTTCGAACCGGCTGTTTATATCAATTGCGAAGAGTTTTGTACCTGCTTCGCCCGTTTCAAATGTTTTCAGTTTTTCCCCATCACCCGGTTCGATACCTCCGCTGAGGAAAAACAACTTCTGCATGGTTGCCTGGTTAAGCACATCCCAGTCAAACTTTTTTCCCGTACCCCCGTAACCAGCACCCATGGTGTCAAACATATACATGTCGCAGGTATCGTGGAATGGCCGTGTGATCCAGTCGATCGGATCGTCATCGGTCAGCCGGAAGGCCTTGATCACCGACACATAGTTGGCTACCTTTTCACAGTAAAACGGCGTCTCGTCCCCGTGCAGCTGCACCATATCCAGCCGGTATTCTTCCACCGTGCGCATCATCTCGTCATACTGCGCATTCACAAACACCCCGACCTTTGCAATCCTGCCACCTATTTTTTTTATTTTATCGGGTGAGAGTTTGTCCGCCATATACCGCGGTGACCTGGGGTAAAAAATAAACCCTGCGAGATCCACCCCCATTTCATCCAATGCATTTACCTGTTCAGGCAGGGTCATGCCGCAGACCTTGATCCTGGTTTTCCGCTTTGGTTCCGTGGCGTCCTGGTTTCCTGTTGTGTCGTTCATAATCGGACCAGTTTTAAGTTAACTGGCAAAACAATCGTTACAGGCCAACCTGCAATCTGGTGATCCGCGTCCAACGGGCATTCCAGCCTATCACACAGTTGCATTTCAGCCTATTCAACAGCTGCATTCCAGCCTCTTCAACAGCTGCATGCCAGCCTGTTCCACAGCTCCTTTCCAACCTATCACACAGCAGCATTCCAGTCGATTCCACAGCTGCATCACAACTTACCGACAAATTCAAAAAACGCCTTCCCGGGATTTTCTTCCTTCATGAATGTCTCCCCGATCAGGAAACCTTTGAAGCCTGCATCCCTTAAAGTTACGATCGTTTCCGGTTTGCTGATGCCACTTTCGGCAACGGCCACTTTATCCGCAGGAATCTGGCGGATGAGGTCAAGTGAAACCTGGATATCCACCTCGAAATTTTTGAGATTGCGGTTGTTCACCCCCACCATATTCACTTCATCACAGATATGTTCCAGTTCTTCCTCGTTATGGATCTCCAGCAGGACTTCCAGCCCGATGGTACGGGTGAAAGTGGCCAGTTCGCGTACCTCCTGCGGGGTCAGGCAGGCGGCAATCAGCAGGATCACATCCGCGCCAAAAGCCTTGGCCTCGGCGATCTGCCATTCATCGATGATAAAATCCTTGCGCAGCACGGGCACATCGGTGATAACCTTGGTCTGGATCAGGTCATCGAGATCGCCGCCAAAAAATTGTTTGTCGGTCAGCACCGAGATCCCCGCCGCACCCAGTTTATTGTAATGGCTCACTACGGGTTCCACTTCCAGCCCGGGCTCTTTGAACCATCCCTTGCTGGGACTTTTCCGTTTGAATTCCGCGATGATACCGGTGCTGCCTTCAGCTGTCAGGCTGCTGACCATGGAGCGGTTGGCGATTTCCCAGAAAAAGCCCTCCTTCCGGAACCGCTGCATACTGCTCAGCGGTTTGAGCTGTTCCACTTCCTTCCGTTTATTTATGATGATCCTGCGACCAGGTACCCTCAGCGGAGATGATCCGCCTGAAAATTGCGGCCGCTTCCTCTACTGTGCTGCCGCCTTCAATATCCGTGGCATTTACTGTCCGTTTGCCAAGCTGTTCGGCACTCATCACAGTTTCCCCGTCCTGCGTGATCACTTTGGTTTCCGTGGTGAGTGATATTTCATCATAACCATCAAGACTGTGGATGATCGTAAACGGCCTTCCTTCCTGCTGCAGCACATAATTGTAGATCCGCGCCATTTCAAGATTAGACACCCCCACCAGCTGGTAGGCCGGGCGGGCGGGATTGACCAGTGGACCCAGCATGTTGAAAAAAGTCCGGATCGCAAGGTTCTTCCGGATCGGACCCACCGTTTTCAGGGCCGGATGGAATACCGGCGCGTGCAGGAAACAGATCCCGGCATCAGCAAGCTCCCGTTGCAGCAGCCCACTGTCACTTTTGAATTTGTAACCGAGCTGTTCCATTACATTGGACGCACCGCTGACAGATGAGGCACCATAATTACCATGTTTGGTGACCTGCTGCCCCGCACCCGCCACGATAAAACAGGCAAGCGTGGAAATATTGAATGTGTTTTTCCCATCGCCCCCTGTACCTACAATGTCAATGCTGTCTGCCTGTCCGGTATCCACCGGATGGCAGAGTTCCAGCAACGCATCGCGGAATCCAAGTAATTCATCGATGGTGATGCTGCGCATCAGGTACACCGTCATGAATGCGGTGACCGAATGTTCATTCTGGTTGCCCCTGCCAATATCCAGCAGTACTTCCCGGGCCTTTTCGCGGGTCAGGGTTTTATGTTCAAAGAGTGACTGTAAAATCGCTTTCATACTTTTTGTTTGTGGAGGTGACAGTTAACCGGATCTATTGGGAAAGCCAGTTCCGGAGGATAGTTTCACCCAGCGGAGTGAGTACACTTTCGGGGTGGAACTGTACCCCCTGCACATCGTACTTCCGGTGTTGCAGCGCCATGATATAGTCACCGTCATCCGTGGCGGTAATTTCCAGGTCATCCGGGAAACCTTCGCGGTTGATGACCCAGCTATGGTAACGGCCCACTACAGGACGGTCACCCATCCCTTCAAACAGCCGGCTGGCGCGGCCCGCATCATTCAGCGTCACAGGCGTGGCAATGCCGTGGTACACCGTGGAAAGGTTATGGAGCGTGCCACCGAATGCCTCACCGATTGCCTGGTGACCGAGACATACACCCAGGATCGATTTGCTGGATGCGTACTCCCGGATCAGCTCGGGGAGCAGTCCTGCCTCAGAGGGGATCCCCGGACCAGGCGAGAGGATTATTTTATCATAACCCTTTACATCTTCCAGCGGGATCTCATCATTCCGGAATACCTCCACCTTGCTGTGCAGGATCTTTTCCACCAGGTGTACAAGGTTGTAGGTAAACGAATCGTAATTATCAAAAACAAGTATACGTGTCACGTCAGTAGATTTATGGCTTACTGCCCGATGGCTTCCGCCATCAGGATCGCTTTTTTCAGCGCGCCGAGTTTGTTGTTTACTTCCTGTAATTCATTTTCGGGAACACTTGCCGCCACTACTCCCGCGCCGGCCTGGTAGGTGAGTGTATTCCGGCGGCTCATGAATGTGCGGATCATGATCGCATGGTTGCAGGTGCCATCAAAACCCATAAAACCGATTGCCCCGCCATAATAAGACCGGGCAGTGGGTTCGTACCCGTCGATCAGTTCCATTGCCCTGAACTTTGGCGCACCGCTCAATGTACCGGCCGGGAATGTTTTTGCCATCAGTTCAAACGGGTTTGCATTTTCCCTGACCTTGCCTGTCACTTCACTTACCAGGTGGATCACATGGGAGAAATACTGCACCTGGCGGAATTTATCCACCGTGACATCATCGGTCACGCGGCTGAGATCATTCCGCGCAAGGTCAACCAGCATCACATGTTCGGCATTCTCTTTCACATCGAGCAACAGTCGTTCGGTTTCGCGTTTGTCCGTTTCCGCATCACCGGTGCGTTTGAATGTGCCAGCAATGGGATGTACCACGGCGCGGCCACCACGCACCACCAGCTGTGCTTCCGGTGAAGAGCCCATCAGTTTGTAGTCACCATAATCAAAAAAGAACAGGTAGGGAGAAGGATTGATACTGCGCAGTGCGCGGTATACATTGAACTCATCACCATGGAACGACTGCTCAAACCGGCGGCTGAGCACGATCTGGAAAACATCCCCCCGTTTGCAGCTGGCTATGCCCCTGGTCACCATCTGGCGGTATTCCTCATTGGTCATGTTGGACCGCTCTTCACCCCGGATACTGAACGGATACACCGGTACGTCCTTGCTGCGGATAAGTGCTTCCACTTTTTCCAGTTCCCCTGGTATGCCGTCGATCCGGTTTTCGCAGATAAACAGTTCATCATTGAAATGGTTAAAGGCAATCACATACTGGTATAGGCGGTAACGCATCAGCGGCACCACGGGTGTACCCGGATGTTTGTCGAGACTGATCGTATCAAAAAAACGCACCGCATCATACGTGGTATACCCAAACAGCCCTTGGGCAAAACGCCCCTCTTTCAGGTTGCTGTCAGTCATGCTGAAGCGCTGCATAAAATCCCAGACCATACCAGGTACTGCCTGTGTGCTGGCGAGACTGGTCCGCTTTGGCGGCTGGCCGGGCAGCTTTGTTTCCAGGCTGCCCGTATCGCTGATTTCTATGCCACTGATGGCGTTGATGCAGATAAAGGAATAACTGTTTTCCGCCGCATGTGAATCCGTGCTTTCCAGCAGGATGGTATCCCGGAAGCGGTCACGCAGGCGGAGGTAGATACCCACCGGCGTATAAATATCGGCCAGCAGTCGGCGGCATTCGGTCCTGACTTCGATTGTTCTCATTTTTCCATTCCTTGTGATTCAAAAAAAAACCCCGGATAAATCCGGGGTTATGATACCTTATAAATAAAGTAGTGACATTACAAACCCCGTTGGACGTTTGACAGCCACCACCACTGCATATTTTGTACTGATTGTTTCATCTCTGGCAAATATGGTTTAGAAAATCGATTTCAGCAAATATTTAAATTTTACCTTTAAAACCGCCTGCCATGCTTCATCAATAAACCTGTAATTGTATGCTTATCCAGCACAAAGCCATCGGATCAAAGGAAATGTTTTATGTGGAAGAGGACGGGAAGATCGTTGCGGAGATGGTCTTTAACAAACCGTCGCCCGACAGGATGGTGATCGAACACACGGAGGTAAACGAAAGCCTGCAGGGTAAAAAAGTAGGCTTCCAGCTGGTGCACCGCGGCGTTGAATATGCCCGCGAACACAACCTTAAAATCATTCCTCTCTGCAGTTTCGCAGGATCGGTGTTCAAAAAAACGTCTGAATTCGGGGACGTGCTTGCCTGAACTACTTAAACCAAAAAAAACACAACATGAGATGGACCAAACTGGTTCCGGCACTGATGCTGGGACTCAGCCTCTCCAGCGCAAATGCGCAGGATGACGGCGCCTATAAGACACCGCCAAAGGATATCAGCGATATGCTGCTGGCCAAACCCACACCCAATGTCAGTATCGACGACAAAGGTGAATGGATGTTATTTACCGAAGGCAGTAATAATCCTTCAGTAGAGGAACTCGCCCGGCCGGAATGGAAAATCGCCGGCCTGCGGATCAATCCCGCCAACTTCGCACCGAGCCGGCAGAATTTCATCACAAACATTTACCTGAAAAATATCAAAACCGGAAAACAGGTAAACATCAGCGGACTGCCGTCGCCATTGTTTGCCTCATCGGTAAGCTGGAGCCCCGCACAGAAAAAAATCGCGTTTACCCGTACCACAGCATCAAGGGTTGACCTCTATGTGGTTGACCTCGCAACTGCGAAAGCCACACAGGTAAACAAGACGGCGCTCAATACCGTTACCGGTGCCTACCAGTGGTACAATGAGGAGACCATCCTGTATCGCGGCACGCTGAAACCCTCTGCAGATGCGCCTTCCAGGCCACCAGTACCCAAAGGTCCTGCCATCCAGGAAAACAAGGGGAAGGCGTCACCACGTCCAACCTACCAGGACATGATCAAGTCGCCGTTTGACGAACAGCTTTTTGCATTTTATGCCACCACGCAACTGCTGAAGAACACCAATGGGGTAGAAACAAAAATCGGTGCACCGGCGATCTATACTTCAATCGCGGTTTCACCCGATAAAAAATACCTGCTTACCCGCACGGTGCATGCCCCGTTTTCGTACCTCGTGCCTTACAACGGATTCCCATCCACAGTAGCGGTCACCGACCTCGGCGGTAAAACCATCAGCACCCTTGCAGAGATCCCTTCCTCCGAAACCGCACCCAGTGGCAACGATAATGTGGCGGATGTCAAACGCGGGTTCGATTGGAAAGACGATGAGGCCGCCACCATCACCTGGGCGCAGCCACTCGACAGCGGCCTGATCCGCAGCAGGACCGAATACCATGATGCGGTGTTTGCACTCGCAGCCCCGTTCTCCGGTACGGCGAAAGAATTATTCAAAACCAAATTGCGTTTCCGGTCGGTGACATGGGGTGATGCCACCCATGCGATCGTGAGTGAGGGACTGGCCAGCAAACAGACTATGCAGATGGACCTGTACAACCCGACCACCGGTTCGTTCGACAAACTGTTTACCCGTAACACCACTGATGCCTACAGCAATCCCGGTTTCCCGGTGACCGCACCGAATAAGTTTGGCAAGGATGTACTGCTACTGACCGGTCAGGGGAATACCATCCTGTTTAACAACACATCGGGCAGTTCACCAAAAGGTGATCTCCCCTTCCTGATGTCATATGATCTCGGCAGTAAAAAGACCGATACCCTCTGGCGTTGCCCCGAGGGGAGTTTTGAATCAGTGGTACGAGTGCTCGACCCGGCATCACTCACACTGGTTACGCGCCGCGAATCGGAAAAGGTAATGCCGAACTACTGGATGAAGGACCTGAAAAAAAGGATCGCCGATCGACAGCTGACCAGTTTTGCCAACCCCTACCCGCAGCTGGACGGTGTAAGCAAGGAGAAAATCCATTACAAACGCGCAGATGGCGTTGACCTTACCGGCGACCTCTACCTGCCGAAGGGATATGATGCGAAAAAAGATGGTCCGCTCCCCGTACTCATCTGGGCATATCCCGCAGAATACAATTCCGCCGCAGATGCCGCACAGGTCCGCGGAAGCGAACACCGCTTTACCCTGGTCAATGGCGGCTCACCCGTTTTTTATGTAACACAGGGTTATGCCGTTCTCAACAATGCCGAGATGCCGATCGTGGCACTGGACAGCACAAAAAAACCAAATGATAATTTTATCGACCAGCTGGTGATGAATGCAAAAGCTGCGATCGGCAACCTCGCCGAACGTGGTGTGGGCGACAGCACCCGCGTGGCGGTTGGCGGCCACAGCTATGGTGCGTTCATGACAGCCAACCTTCTGGCGCATACCAATCTCTTCAAGGCCGGGATCGCACGCAGCGGGGCTTACAACCGTACGCTCACGCCGTTTGGATTCCAGAATGAAGACCGCACCTATTGGCAGGCACCGGATCTTTATAATGCAATGAGCCCTTTTGCCAATGCTGACAAAATAAAAACGCCGATCCTGCTGATCCATGGTGATGCCGATAATAATACCGGTACTTACCCGATCCAGAGCGAGCGGATGTTCAACGCGATCAAGGGACATGGCGGTACGGTACAGTATATCAGCCTCCCTTACGAGAGCCATGGTTATGCCGGTAAGGAAAACGTATTGCACGTACTTGCGGCACAACTGGAATGGATGGAGAAATATGTAAAGAACCCTGAAACATCAACTGCTCCTGCGGCGGGGAAAAAAGGATTCTGAGTAAATAAAAACAGAAAGCCGGCACGATGATTTTCGTGCCGGCTTTTTTGTGCCAGGAACCGTGGATCACGGCGCCCGCTTTAATTTTTTCCTACGGTGATGATCATGGTTGAGCAATAGTACCAGCTTTCATACGGGGCCGACTGGTGAGCGCCTGTTTTCTTTTCGGTGCTGGTATATTCCACATTGTATTTGCCGCTCCATAACGGGATGAAACTTGCGAACCCTAGACTGTCGGTGTACAGTTTTTTTACCCAGCCATTCGGCGCCACTACTTCCAATTCCTTATTACCCGCAGGTTTGCCTTCAAAAAAGGCCTGTACCGACACCTGTTGGTTGATCGCGTAGTTTGCTTTCACAGATGGCAGTACTGCGATTACATTTTTTGACAAGGCAAGCTTTGGCTCGCCGGTTCCCACTTTCACCGTTGCACTGGAGTTATAGTCGAGCACCATGCCATTGTACACCTGCTTTACCACATGGTGCATGGCGAGGGTGTATATACCATTAGCATCGGGGGTGAAACTGGCAGAGTAATATTGTTCCTTTGCCGTTGCTTTCAATGTGGTTTCCTTTCCATCGGGTGATACCAGTACCAGGGCAAACTGGCTGATATCGGAAAACCAGGTGGCGGTGGGTGTGATATCCATATCACCGAATTCGCCGAAAAATATTTTTACTTCCTGTGCCACACCCTTTTTGCCGGCAGGGCTGGTCTCGATATGTTGGGAATTAATGTTGTGGTTAACGGGTGCAAAATTACCGGGACTGCCCCGGCGTACTTCGCCGGATCGGGAAAAACGGATTACGCAAAAAGGAAACCTGCGGGAAAAGGGTTAACTTCCTTACTGATCCCCTCCCCCTGATCCCGCTTTTTCCCAACCATTCAACCAACTGTTTATGATCCGCTCCTTTTTCCTGCCGGTAATCCTGCTGCTGTTTGCCGGAATTGCCGATTTCACCCCGATAAAAAATATACCCGGACAAGAGCACAGGGGATATGCCGGGCGCCGGATTGTATCCTGTGCCCCGGGTGGCTATGTGCCATTTGATTATCTCAACAGTCCGATTGCAATGAAGGAAGGCATCGGGGAAATGGATTTCCCGGTTGCAGGCGCCAGTCCGTCGGTACAGGCCTGGTTCAACCAGGGAGAGGCATTCCTCTACAACTTTGAATATGTGCAGGCCGCACGTTCATTTTATGCAGCCTGGCGGGAAGATAGCAGTCTTGCTATGGTGAGTTGGGGACTTAGCCAGGCGCATCAAAGTCTCGATGACAGCACCGAAGCCCGTCGTTTTGCGGAACGTGCCATGGAACTGGCCGCGATGGCTAGCCCCGCGGAACAGGTCCTGATCCGCATGCAGTATTTTGTTACGCGTCCTGCCCACGACTCAGCCAGTTACCGGCAGCGGCACGACCTGTTGCAGCAGTTATCCGACTCGGCTATCCGTTTGTACCCGCGCGATGCAGAGATCCTGGTTTTCAGCGGCATGTTGCGGTCGTTCGGATACATCGGTCCTATGGATGAAAGCGAACTGGATGCGCAAAAGGCCGCAACCAATCTGTACCTGATGAAAGGACTGGAAGTCAACCCCCGGCATTTCGGGATCTGGCATCTCCTGATACACCAGAATGAATCCCTCTCCGATTTTACAACAGCTTTGCAGTATGGCCGTATGTACACAACGTCATCCCCAAACATCCCGCATGCATGGCATATGCTTGCCCATGACCTGATGAAAACCGGGCAGGTATCCGCAGCCATTGCCAACTTCAACCATGCATTCGAACTGGAAAACAAAAAATATATCGCTGAGAAAATGCCACGGAAATATGACTGGCATCATGCGCATAACCTCGAATTGCTCGCTTATTGTTACCAGTACAAAGGCCGTTTTGCCGAAGCGGAAAAAATATTCTTTGTGCTGGATACATTGTCGCCAACCGTAGATGACCGGGTAGCGCAGATCCGCAAGGGGCATCCCTACTATTACCTGCAGGTCAACCAGCCGGTAAAGGCCCGGGCACTGGCCGCGCCACTGATTGCTTCGAAACATTATTCGTCGCAGTTTACCGGGTATTTTATCAATGGCCTTGCGGGTGTATTTTTAAAAGACACCGCGGCCGCCCTTGCAGGCTACGCCTCCATGATCCATATCGTCGATAGCCTGCGGGATGAAACCATCCGCAAGGGCCGACCAGCCGACCAGGCAGCAGATGATTACAGTTACATGTATGCCCGTGCAGCTATCATCCGCATGGGTGCCAGGATGCTGGTGGATCCTGCGGATCCTGATGTAGTAAAACAAATGGAATCGATCCAGAAAACATTGCTGAAACAAACAGGTCCCGATCCATGGATCGATGGACTGTATTTCCTCCAGCTCCTCGCACAGATGAGCCTCAATGCCGGCAATCTCCCGCTGGCAGAGACTTCAGCAAACAATATGCTGAAACATGACCCCGGATATCCCGGAGCATTCCTGCTGATGGCAAAAGTAAAAAATGCCCAGGGCAACACCAGTGAAGCAAAGCAGTGGATAGCCAGGGCAAAAGAAGGTTACCGCGAAGCTGATCCGGTGTTCCTGAAAGGACTTAAATTGTAGGTATAAATTATAAACAAAGCCTGCATGCAACGAAGGAATTTTCTTACCAGCGCCGGACTGCTTGCTGCAGGAGCCGGTGTACTCCTTACATCATCCTGCAACGACAATGACATTGATCCGGGAAAAAAAGAAAGCAGTACGGACGGCAAAAACCTCCCTGCTGGTTTTGAACTGGACGAGCTGACCGTGGAGCAGCTGCAGCAGGGAATGGATAGCGGAAAATATACTTCAGCCGGGTTGGTGACATTGTACTTCCGGCGGATGGACGAACTCGACACATCCGGACCGAAACTGCAGGCGGTGATCGAGCGCAATCCCGATGCTGTAAAGATTGCGGAGGCACTGGATGGGGAAAGGAAGGCCGGTAAAAAACGCGGGCCGCTGCACGGTATACCGGTACTCATCAAGGATAATATCGATACCGGTGACCAGATGCAGACCACGGCGGGCTCACTGGCGCTAGTGGGCAATAAAGCTTCCGCAGATTCATTCATCGCAAAAAAACTCCGGGAAGCCGGCGCAGTGATCATCGGGAAAACCAATCTCAGTGAATGGGCAAATTTCCGTTCCACCCAGAGCTGTTCGGGATGGAGCAGCCGCGGGGGACAAACAAAAAATCCATACATCACCGATCATAACCCCTGCGGTTCCAGTTCGGGCTCAGGAGTGGCCGTATCCGCCAATCTGTGTGCGGTAGCCATCGGTACCGAAACCGACGGATCTATTACCTGTCCGGCATCCGTTAACGGGATCGTGGGTATCAAGCCAACAGTGGGACTGGTCAGCCGCACCGGAATCATCCCCATTTCATCCACACAGGATACCGCCGGGCCAATGGCACGTACCGTTCGTGACGCAGCTATCCTGCTGGGAGCCATTGCCGGAACTGATCCGGCCGATGCGGCAACGGCTATGGCGCAGGGTAACTTAATGGCGGATTATACCGTGTTCCTGAAAACCGATGCACTGAAAGGCAAACGCATCGGGATTGACGCAAAACCTCCCGGCAAAAACCCACTGATGATCGCCTTGCTGAAATCGGCTACTGACCTGCTTCGCGCACAGGGAGCCGAACTGGTGGAGATCAGTTACCTCGACCAGTTTGATAAGATCGGTGATGCCGAGTTCGAACTGATGCAGTACGAATTCAGGGAAGGCGTGAATAAATACCTGGCCGCTTCCAACTCCCCGGCGAAATCGCTTGCACAGGTAATCAGTTTCAATATCCTCAACGAACCAAAGGCAATGCCTTATTTCAAACAGGAAACACTGGAGAGCTCGGAGAAAAAAGGAAGTACAGATGGAAGTGAATATAAAGACGCGTTGAAAAAAAGCAGGGATGGATCGAGGGCAATCCTTGACAAAGTGATTGCAGACCATCAGCTTGATGCCATTGCCGGGCTGACTATGGGACCAGCCTGCAGTATCGATACCATTTACGGCGACCGCTGGGGGGATCTATTCCTGACGCAACCTGCGGCCACGAGCGGTTACCCGCATATATCAGTGCCTGCCGGTTTTGTGTATGACCTGCCCGTCGGATTTTCATTTTTTGGGAAAGCCTGGAGTGAAGGCAAGCTCATCAGTCTCGCTTATGCATTTGAACAGGCCGGCAAACACCGGAAGGTCCCGGGATTTAAAGCCAGTTTTTTCTGACACTTTCACTTGTTTATCTTAGCCGGATGAAACAATTTTTTGCCGTACTCCTGCTCCTTCCCATCCTAGCCTGCTCGCAGCATAAAAACATGAAACTCGTATGGAGCGACGAATTCGATTACAAGGGACTTCCTGATTCATCCAAATGGGTGTATGATGTGGGAGGGAATGGCTGGTGGAATGGCGAACAGCAATACTATACCGCCAGGCGTGCGGAGAATGCGTCTGTGGCAGACGGTATGCTCACTATCCGGGCTATCCGCGAAAAATGGCCATTGGGAGTGGATTCATCCAATAATTACACATCGGCACGCCTGACTACAAAAGGGAAACTCGATTTCACCTATGGGCGCGTGGATGTAAAGGCCCGGCTGCCACAGGGACGGGGCTCCTGGCCGGCCATCTGGATGCTGCCTTCCAAAGCAGACAGGAAATGGCCGCTGGATGGGGAAATTGACATTATGGAACATGTAGGTTTTGATCCTTCCGTGATACATGGTACGGTGCATTGCCAGTTGTACAACCACTCCATCGGTACACAGAAAGCAGCGCAGGTGAAGGTTCCTGATTTTGCAACGGCTTTCCATGTATACAGCCTTGTCTGGACAAAAGAATACCTCAGCATCCTGCTTGATGATAAAGAATATTTCCGTTTTACCAATGATGGTACAGGATACGAATCGTGGCCCTTTGATATTGAAATGCACCTGATCCTGAATGTGGCGGTCGGCGGATTCTGGGGTGGCCAGAAAGGTATCGACGACAGCATCTTCCCGCAGAAAATGGATGTGGACTATGTGCGGGTATATTCACCGGTGAAATAACAAATCCGCTGGTCAGTCACCCGGCTGGTAGTCGATAGGCAGCAGGTTGGCAATCTTCTCACTCCAGCCCCAGTAAGACATTGAAAAGACCTCCTGTGGCGGGGAGTAACTTCCATTCCCGTCAACTACTATCGCGTCGCCGGTGGTAAGCCAGATATGTGACTGCTGGAAAGTGGGTGACCGTCGTTCCATAAAGCTTTCGAGATACAGCGGGTCTTCCAGTTCTTTTTTATAGGTCACAAACAGGTAATCACTGAACCATACCAGCCGGTACGCCCCTTCCGACTTTATGACAATACTGTCTGCCGTCAGGGTGTGGTGCGAGTAGGTGTCGATATTATCTTTTTCGCGCAGGATCCGTTCATAGTATTGCGAAGAGTCAACGACCACACGGTTGATATCGGTTGAATGGATGGTATCGGTTAATCGGTTGGGATCGGTTGAACGGATGGTATTGGTTAATCGGTTGGTATCGGTTAAACCGATGGTGTCGGAAACCGGCACCCTGGCAGCCAGCGAATCCGTCCTGCGTACCGATACCGGACCTGCCGTGCCTTTCACCGAAATCACCATATTCCGCCCACTGTATATACTACGCACGCGTTGTTTTTCATAATTCTGGGTACGTGTCATCCGCCGTAGCTCATATCCATCCGCCTGCAGGCTGTTTTTCTGGACACTGCGCCAGAACTCCATCATGGAACCGTGATATGCCTTGTCGCGTGCCGACCGGAAGCGGTTCTTTACTTTTTTTCCCGCACCTCCATGGTCTTCAAAAAACGGGAACCCGGCAAAAGTGGTCAGGTTCTGACTGAAATCCACTTCAAAATTTTCCAGCTGGTAACGGAGTGTATAACCGAGTGCCTTGTTCTCGATCAGCAGCGGTTCATCACACCAGGCAATCACACGGTTGGATTTTTTAAAATACCTGAACCGGATTTTTTTATAGTTCCTGATTTTACAACGTGCGGCGTTGGGTGTGCGTCCGATAAAATGTTCGGTAAACAACTGCCCCCATTTCTCCCAGCCTTCCATCACGGAAGGTTCCACCATCACATTTTCGAGTTCCCGCACTTTCACCTGCATTTCCACTTTTACTTTCATGGGCAGTTTT
>SEAD01000184.1 GCA_004173355.1 Chitinophagaceae bacterium
GATTGCGCCCTGCGCGGGTGCGGGCAGCATCCAGTCGAGTTCAACGGCGGCTGCCGGCCGGAGGTTGATCCGTTCCAGTCCCGCTGCCGCGAAAATTGCCCCATGCCAGTTGCTTTCCCCAAGTTTGCGCAGGCGGGTGTTTACATTCCCGCGAAGATTTTCAAAACGGCTGTTCGGGAAACGGTTCAGCCATTGTGCCTTCCTCCGGAGTGAACTGGTGGCTATTAAAAATGACAGTGCCGGCAGGTCATTAACCGGCGGCAGGTCATTGGTTATTGTATTGAATTCCGATGGGATCACCAAGGGGATCGATGCCAGCATTGCAGGATCGCCGGTATGCAGCGCCTGCAGCACCGAGGCATCGGAGAGGGCCGGGCCGGGCACCAGCAGATCCTTGCTTGATGCGCGTTCCAGCACAGCTGCCTGTTGCAGTCCTTTTGCCAGTACAACCGGTACATCCTTCATGGAATGCACCGCGATATCGATTCGTTTGCTGAGGAGGGCAACGTCGAGGGTTTTGGTAAAAATGCCCTGGACGCCCATTTCGTAGAGAGGTGTCTGCAGGTCGGTATCACCTTCACTTTTGATAAACACCAGTTCCGATTCAACACCCTGTGCTGCTAATAATTCTTTCACCCGGGTGGCCTGCCAAACGGCCAGCTGGCTTTCCCGTGTCCCTATCCTGATCATTCCGGCATTCATGGCATCTGTAAGTAGTCATTGATCGCGTTGATAAACTGGCAACCTTTTTCCTGGTTGGTGCGGAGGTTGACAGCCAGGCGGGTAACCGCCTTCTGCGCTTTTTTGTTGGCAGGCATCACCATATTGGATTGCAGTTCGCAGCCGTCGGCCGGTTGCCATCCATGCAGTTCCTGCAATTTATCTTTCCAGTTCTTGAGATGGAGTGAGTAACGGTATTCTTCCAGCCAGGTGCGGAATTCGGTTTTATACGACTGGATGATCTCCCTTGCCTGCGGTACCTGCGAGCGGCGGCGGGTGAGGTTTTTATCCAGGATTGTAACCGAAATTTCATCCACATCGATCACTTTCACACCAGTAATAAAACGGACCCCGGGTTCCACATTTACGGGAATGGAAAGGTCGAGCACCAGCTGTTCCTTTTCACCGGTAAAATGGGATGCGAGGATCGTTGGTTCAGGTGCATTGGTACATACAATCACTATATCCGCGGCGGCAACAGCGGGCTGAAGCTGGTTCCATGGAATGAACCCGACACCAGCCCTGGCGGCGAGCGCCATCGCGGTTTCGTCCGTACGGTTGCACACGGTAATACCCGTGGCAGGGAGGTAGTGACGGAGGTTTTTGCACACATTGCCACCAAACTTCCCGGTACCTACCACCAGTACTGATCTGCCTGCGATACCATCAAGGTCTTTCAGCAGGTCGATGGCCGCGTAGGAAACCGATACGGTACCGGTGCTGATAGAAGTATCGGTCTTTATTTTTTTGGAAGCCTGGAACGCAAAGCTGAGTGTGCGGTGCATGATCGGTCCCACCATGTTGTGGCTGATTGCCGATTCAACACCCTGTTTCAGTTGCCCGAGGATTTCATAATCACCGAGGATCTGTGAATCAAGTCCCGCTGCCACATCGTATAAGTGATCAAGCGCCGCTTCCCCGCTTTTGAGGTAGGCATATTCCATGAACTCCTCGATATTGCCTTTTGTATGCGAAGTCAGCAGTGCAGCGAGGATCATCACTTCTTCTGCGAAACCATAGATTTCGGTACGGTTGCAGGTGGAAACAACAAAAACGCTGCGGAGGTTTTTTTCTTTTGCAAGGGCCGAGATGCCGGCAATATCATCCTTGGAAACGGCGAATAAACCGCGGGTACGGGCATCGGCTTTATGGTAATTTATGCCCGCGACGCCAAAGCGATCCAGTACAAATGCGGACATGATATGAGCCTGTGGAAGCATAAAGTGCACAAATGTATCACCGTTCCCCGCTTTTTCCGTCATTCTATTGTCACGCCGGGAAAGATTTGGGAATAAGCGGTGAATTGTTTCCGCAGATCCCCTTTTCACTGGCTCCCAAGGAATTAAAGGGAAATAAATAAGGCGCCGGGAGACCCGTCGAACGGCTTTTTCACGAACTTTGCCGCGCCCGATAAACCCGGGCAGTTTAAGATGGAAAATCCCCGGAAAGCGATCCTGCTGATGAACCTTGGTTCACCTGACAGCACCAGTGTAAAAGACCTGCGGAAATACCTGAACGAATTCCTGATGGATGAACGGGTAATCGATATCCCTTACCTGTTGCGCAGCATCCTGGTAAAAGGGATTATTGTACCCTTGCGGGCACCAAAAAGCGCGAAGGCATATAAATCGATCTGGACAAAAGATGGTTCGCCGTTGATTGTCCTTACGAAGCAGTTGCAGCAAGCCGTGCAGGCAAAAACAGATATGCCGGTTGAGATTGCCATGCGATACGGTAATCCAACACCGACTGAGGCAATGGACCGGTTGAAAAAAAATTATCCGGATCTGGAGGAAGTAATCGTGGTGCCATTGTACCCGCATTATGCGTGGAGCAGTTATGAGACAGCTGTGATTTTTGCACAGGAGCTTTACCTGAAAGGGAAGTATCCGTTCCGGCTCAGCATTGTGCCACCTTTCTATAAGGACGACGCATATATTGAAGCACTGGCTGACTCCATGCGTCCCTATACAAAAGACCCGTTCGACCTGCTGGTCTTCAGCTACCATGGAATACCGGAGCGACATATCAAAAAACGGCAGCCAGCGGGTGTACATGATGTAACTGATCCCGATCACTGCTGCACCGATCCGGTGATACAGGAAGTATGTTACCGGCACCAGGTAATAACCACTACAAGGCTGGTGGCAGAGAAGCTGGGATTGCCTCCGGAAAAATATACACTGTCCTTCCAGAGCCGCCTTGGGCGCGATCCCTGGCTGCAACCCTATACTGCAAAATCACTTGAAGCATGGCCGGGAAAAGGGTATAAAAAAATCCTGCTGGCCTGTCCGGCTTTTGTCAGTGATTGCCTCGAAACACTGGAAGAGATGGGCGAAGAAGGCAGGGAAATATTCCTGCACAACGGTGGGGAATCATTCACGCTCATCCCCTGCCTGAATACGAATGCGAAATGGGTGGACACGGTACTGGAACTGAGTGCCAAAGCCGCACAGGTTTCCTGTCTCAACAAAGCGTGCCGGGAAAACGGATCACGTCAGTGTATTTCGACGGTCCAACCCTGCCCTTATAATTTACCGGCAGGCCAGATGGGGCGGAAATAAGAAGTGATACACGGACATCTTATCCCATAAAAAAACCTGGAGTTCCAACAACTCCAGGCTTTTTTTTATGTTGCGAAAACAGTTCGCTTGTATCAGTTCGGCTTATTCCACAACCACTATCCCGTTGGCAAGAAAACTGATTTCCTGTTCGGGTTTGGTAATGGCATCGATTTCCGCTTTTGATTTTTTAGCGTCTTCAGCATAGTGTTTCAGTTCAGCTACTGAAGTGGTTTTTACTTTTGCAGTGCCGTCCAGTACAATCGTCTTTCCTTTTGCAGCAGTGGGCAGGAAGAATGCATAATCCTTCATTTTCACAAAGGCGGTGGTGCTGTCGTTGACCTGCAGTTTCACCCAGCAACCTTTCTTTGGACAGACATCCAGCACTTTCGCACGGATTTTTGTTTCGACGGATCCGCCGTTCTCCAGTTTTGCCGGGATTTCAGCAATGGAAATAGCGCCATCAGCACTGATTTTTTCACCATAAAAATCGCCGGGTTTAGCATCGCCAGCTGGTGGCTGTGCGTAGGCAACAGTTGCTGAAAGCGCGATCAGGCCTGCAAAAAGGAGTTTTTTCATATTATGTGTGTTATTAGTAATGAATGGACGGCGAAGATAGATTTTTAGCTGCGCACCCAGGTCACTTTTTCGTCAAACGGCTGGCGTTTTGCCCCGGTAGACGGAATTGCTACATGCCCAAGCAGGAAAAATCCCATCAGTTTGTCGTCCGGCCCCAGGTTGAAGTATTCTTTTGCCTTTTCACGGGAGGTTACTCCGCCTGAAGTCCAGTACCCGCCGAGGCCATAAGCCGTTACGCCAAGGTAAATATTCTGGACCGCCGCGCCCATTGCCGCAAGGTCTTCCCACTCCGGGATATTCTTGTTGGGGGTCTTCTTCATACAAAGCGCGATCACATGGGATGCCTGCAATGGCTGTTTCTGGAGTTTCAGGTAGGTCGCCTCCTTGAAATTATCTGGCGTGGTTTCTTTGTACAGTTCGCTTTGCCAGGTGGAAAGCGTCTTCAGGCCCTCGCCTGAAAATATGGTGAAATGCCATGGTTCGGCCTTCCCGTGGTTGGGCGCCCACAGCGCATTGGTTACAATTTCCTGCACGATCGCATCGTCCACCGGGCTGCCTTCGGCAAACTGGTCGGGGAACGTGGACCGGCGATTCCTTGCTAACTCATTAAACGATTCAGGATTCATGCTATAAATTTTGCGCGAAATTAAACAGAAAGGGTGCACCATCACTGGTACACCCGAAATTTTTAGTGCTTTCCCGCGACCAGGACCGCACCAGATCCACATTATAGAAACTTGACAGCGGTAATACACCGCCGTGTTAATCAACTGAAAAAAGCCGGATAAGTGCAAGCGACTGCAATTCATTATCCGCTGTTTCGAGCATCACGATAAATTCATCGAGCTCGCGCCTGCTCAGCAGCAACTTCATCCCTTCGCAGGGAGTCGGGATCAGGATACAGCGTAACCCGCTGCTGATGGCAGGATCCTGTTCTTCGCGGATCCGGACCAGCCAGGAACGGAATGCTTCAAAATCGTCCTGGCTGAAGGTGATCACCATATTTCCGTAACCAAGCTGGATTTTCTCACACTCATTACAACGCACCACATACCCGAGGCTGTCGTCATGGAATAAAGTCTGGTAATGGCACATACATCAAATGATTTAGGTAAATATCCGCCGGCATTAAAACACCGCTATTACGAAATCCGTAACAACCGCTTACGAAGACCGGAATTGAAATATTATCCACACTGTCATGGCCCGTCCCGCTCCCCGGAAATCGTTTCACAAAGGCTTTGCGCCCAGTGGTTCACAGAAAAAGGTTTTGCCGGAAAACCAACCGTAATGGCAAAAAACTTTTTCCCCAACCTGTGCAGAATTACCGCGCGGTTTTCACAGGTCCACCAACTAAATTCGTCGACAGTTCTTAAAAAATGTGTTGTTACGGAGAAGATGAGGTTTCCCGGACAGTTTAATTCACAGGCTCCTGCCTGTGGCTGACAACCGGAATCCCAGGAATGAGCTGATGCCCCTGCCGATGACCATATTGATTTGAACTTTCCCTGATTTTACTGACTTCTGGCACTGATTGACTACCCCGACGACTTTATCAGAAAAAAGTTAACGGGTATTCCATCCCTGTCAGTTCCGGATTTTATAAATAGCCGAAAACGATTTGTATGCAGCAGGAAGATGAAATTTTATTGAAAGAGAACAAGGACCGGTTTGTGATCCTGCCCATCAATTACCCGAGGATCTGGGAACAGTACAAGCGCCACGAGGCCAGCTTCTGGACTGCAGAGGAAATTGACCTGAGCGCCGATGCCAAGGATTGGGCTGCGCTTAATGACGGCGAGCGCCATTTTATTTCCCATGTACTTGCATTCTTCGCCGCCAGCGATGGTATCGTCAACGAGAACCTCGCGGTCAATTTCATGAGCGAGGTGCAGTTGCCCGAAGCCCGCTGTTTCTATGGGTTCCAGATCATGATGGAAAACATCCATTCCGAAACTTATGCCCTGCTGATCGACACCTATATCAAGGATCCAAAGGAAAAAGACCGTCTTTTCCACGCTATCGATACCATTCCTGCCGTCAAGCGAAAGGCGGAATGGGCACTTCGCTGGATCGACAATGGCAATTTCGCAGAGCGCCTGGTGGCTTTCGCAGCAGTGGAAGGCATTTTCTTCAGCGGCAGCTTCTGTTCGATTTTCTGGCTGAAAAAACGCGGCCTTATGCCTGGACTGACCTTCAGTAATGAACTGATCAGCCGCGACGAGGGCCTGCACTGCGAATTCGCCTGCCTGCTATACAGTATGCTGAAAAACCAGCTCAGCAAACAACAGGTGGCCGATATCATCGGTGACGCGGTGGAGATTGAAAAAGAATTCATCACCGAAGCGCTGCCGGTCAAACTGATCGGGATGAACGCTGACCTGATGAAACAATACATAGAGTTCGTGGCCGACCGCTGGCTGGTTGAACTTGGTAATGAAAAAATGTTCAATGCCACCAACCCGTTTGACTTCATGGAGATGATCTCCCTCGAAGGCAAAACCAACTTCTTTGAAAAAAGGGTTGGTGATTACCAGAAGTCCGGCGTGATGGGCAGCAAAGACGACCAGGCCTTTTCCACTGAAGAAGATTTCTGATTAACCCATAAATTCCTGTTGTTATGTTCGTAATTAAAAGAAATAATAAACGAGAGAGCGTCAAGTTCGACAAGATCACGGCGCGGATCGAGAAGCTCTGCTATGGCCTCGACAGGCGTTTTGTGAACTCGATCGATGTGGCGAAAAAAGTAATTGAGGGATTGTATGACGGGGTAACAACTACCGAACTCGATAACCTCGCTGCGGAAACTGCCGCATCGCTGACGGTGAAACATCCGGAATACGCACTGCTGGCCAGCCGTATTGCCGTGAGTAACCTGCATAAAAACACTACCAAGAGTTTTTCCGATGCAATGGAACAACTCTATTTCTGCATTGATTCAAAAACAGGTAAACACCTGCCGCTCATCGCTGACGACGTGCGCGCGATTATCAAGGACAATGCAGAGCTGCTGGATTCCACCATCATCTACGACCGCGATTATGGTTTTGATTACTTCGGTTTCAAAACACTTGAAAAATCATACCTGCTCAAACTGGATGGCAAAATCGCCGAACGCCCGCAGCATATGTTTATGCGTGTGGCAATCGGGATCCACAAAACGGACATCGACAACGCCATCAAAACCTACCACATGATGAGTGAAAGGTGGTTTACCCATGCCACCCCAACCCTCTTCAATGCAGGTACCCCCAAACCACAGATGTCTTCCTGTTTCCTGCTGACCATGAAGGACGACAGCATCGACGGGATCTATGACACACTGAAACAAACGGCAAAGATCTCACAGAGCGCAGGTGGTATCGGACTCGCTATCCATGGCATCCGCGCTACCGGCTCCTATATCGGCGGCACCAACGGTACCAGCAACGGCATCATCCCGATGCTGCGTGTATACAATGACACGGCCCGGTACGTAGACCAGGGTGGCGGTAAACGCAAGGGCGCCTTCGCGGTGTACCTCGAACCATGGCATGCGGATATTTTTGAATTCCTCGATCTCCGCAAAAACCACGGCAAGGAAGAAATGCGCGCCCGTGACCTGTTTTACGCCCTCTGGATTCCGGATCTCTTTATGAAGCGGGTGGAAGAGAACGGCGACTGGAGCCTGTTCTGCCCCAACGAAGCACCGGGCCTGCACACCTGCCACGGGGAAGAATTTGAAGCACTGTACCATAAATACGAAGC
>SEAD01000313.1 GCA_004173355.1 Chitinophagaceae bacterium
ATACATGCATTACATGAATTAGTATTCGGGTATGCAAGTATGCAGGAATTCAAGTATGCATCTTGCCGCAGTTGCGCTAAATTTTTGATTTCTGCATAAACATGGAAAGTATGCAATCAAGCTGGGTG
This sequence comes from Chitinophagaceae bacterium, assembly GCA_004173355.1. Lineage (GTDB taxonomy): Bacteria > Bacteroidota > Bacteroidia > Chitinophagales > Chitinophagaceae > JBEVJC01. Next base: position 129 of record SEAD01000313.1, read on the forward strand.
CAAGTAAGCAGGTGTTGCAGTATGCAATCCCATGAGACGTTTGGAAATCACATGGTCCCAATTTCCAAAGCTACATTTTTAATCTCATCCCGCTCCACTGATTTTAGGGCCGTCCATCCTTGGAGAATGGCATACTGGTATGACTGCCGGCGGATGCTGCAGTTTTTCAAGGCAGATAGCTTGATGTGTCCGGCCAGCACTTCCAAATCACGGGAAATCCGTGAGCCTTTGACGACACTGTTGAAAAGGACCGCAGTTTTGGCTCCCGCCGGCAAATGCCGCAGCACAAAATCCCTGCTCTCTTGGGTGCTCCACAAATCCGCAGGAGACGGAGAGGAAACTAAAATGACTCGGCTGCTTTCAGAAATGGACTGTATCAGTACCTCATCCAAACGAGGAGCCGTGTCGATAAAGGTCACATCATGCCCTCCCGGAGTGTTCGCCACTTCAATTTGGCTGAGACCATTAGCGTTCAAATTAGCAATTGCCCGGCTTGAGGTGGCTTGAGGGTCACGGTCGATCACCGCGACACTACGTCCCACATCCTCCAAAGCCATGGCGAGCAAAAGTGTGAGGGTGGTTTTTCCAGCTCCCCCCTTCTGATTACAGAGAGTGATGATCATACTTGCATACCGGAATACTTCCGTTTGGTGTGCAAGTAAAGGGAGATGTGAACGAAAACTGGATGCAAGTATGCAAGTATGGCCGTGTGACAGCAAAACAGTGTGCTGGAGACCACAAAAGAGCAGCAAATCGCCGCAGCTTGACGGCCCGCGAGGCAACAAAAGCCCCGTCTCTCTGCTGAGAGGCAGGGCTATTCAAGACCTCTCAGTCATCATCCGGAACCACGTGGAGGCGCTTCCAGTGGTTTTAATAGTACATCCTCAGGTGGTGGGAGAATCTGCCCATGCTGAGGACGGAAAAGTCCGCTGCCAAATTTGAGTCTGCGGGTGACGTCCAGAACTCCGGGCGGATAACCGTCCGAAGCTGGTCACCACACCATGCCACACGTGGCAGCCAGAGAACTCCGGCCAAAATCAATTACGCTGGTTCCCGTCCGGCTGTGACGAGTTTTGCCGCTCGCGCGGGCGAAAAATCCGCAGCCAACCGGGCTGCGGGCGAAAAATTCAGAAAATCTCTGAAAAACACAATAATGCCGCCATTCCCCCTTCATCCGGTGAACGGAGCCAATAAGGTTTATTATTGGGTCGGGAGGTTTGACCGGCGGTGGCCCCGGAAAAGGCGCTTTTCCGCCCTCAGTGTCCGTTCCGGCGTCCATGCATTCCGGGATCCGGTGCAGCAGCCCGGCGGTGGCGCGGCCATCCGCCTCCGGGTCGGTGGGCACGGTGCGGAGAGGGGCCAATTTGGGAACACCGTGTGCGGAAATCCGTTATCCCGGTCCGGATGCGGCGGTCCTCCCGCCGCGGCCACACTTTCACGGAGAACGGCGGTCAAGGGGGGGCAGGGGAGGAATTGCTT
>SEAD01000053.1 GCA_004173355.1 Chitinophagaceae bacterium
TTGAAGAGTTCATTGAAACCGTGTTTGCGGCCAAACTCGGTGTATTGGGCAGAGGTGACAAGGTCCTGCAATACCTCGCGCTGGGCATCCACCGGATGGTTCTTCCATGCATCGATCCTCCAGAGACGCATACGGGCAAGCGAGGAAATGGCGGGACTGAGTAAACTCATAATACGCGCAAAATAATACAAATCGATTGATCACCGACCGCCTGTAATGGCGCGTCCTTGAATTCGGGTAACGGATCAGTTCTGTGCTTCATGGGCGGCATCCCCCTGGCGGGTCTGGTCCTCGTACTGCTTGCGGGCTTCATCATGCAGCCAGTCCTTCCGTTTGAGTTCGAAATCACGACCGAGATACAGTTTTTTCACCTGCTCATCGGTTGCCAGTTCCTCGGCCGTACCTTCCTTGAAGATCTTCCCTTCAATCAGCAGGTAAGCCCGGTCACAGATAGAAAGGGTCTCGGTCACATTGTGGTCCGTGATCAGGATCCCGATATTCTTGTATTTAAGTTTTGCAACAATGGCCTGGATATCTTCCACAGCTATCGGGTCAATACCGGCAAAAGGCTCATCGAGCAGGATAAATTTAGGGTCCACGGCCAGTGCCCGGGCGATTTCCGTCCGCCGGCGCTCCCCACCACTCAGCACATCTCCATTACTTTTCCGGACATGGTGCAGGCGGAACTCATCCAGCAGCGACTCGAGTTTCGCACGCTGATCAGCCCTGCTGAGTTTGGTCATTTCCAGCACAGCCCTGATATTATCCTCCACGCTCAGCTTCCGGAAAATGGAAGCTTCCTGCGGGAGGTAACCGATCCCCATCTTCGCCCGTTTATACATCGGGAGCGTGGTGATATCCTTGTCCTCGAGGAATACGGAACCCGAATCGGGCCGCACCAGGCCGGTGACCTGGTAAAAGGAAGTGGTTTTCCCCGCACCATTTGGTCCGAGCAGCCCCACGATTTCACCTTGCTGTACGTTAAAAGACACATGGTTCACGACCGTACGGCTACCGTACTTCTTTACCAGGTCTGTCGCTCTGATTGTGATTGCCATACGGTGCAAAATTAAGCTTTGGACCGGTATTACCGCCGCCTCCGGGAACTTTAGCGTTTCCTGTGACGGATAAGCTTTTCTGCATTAGATTTGCCAGCCGGTAAATCAGCGGCAGGCTGCCGGCCCTGCCCATTAAACCCTACAGCGGAATGAAAGTAATCGATCATATCAACCAGGCAAAAGGAACCCTCGTATCATTTGAAGTACTGCCACCCCTGAAAGGGAAAGGCATCGAGGCGCTCTATAAACACCTGGACCCGCTGATGGCACACAAACCTGCCTTTATCAACGTGACCTACCACCGGAGTGAGCACGTTTACAAAAAAAAGGCAGACGGGAATTTCGAAAAAGTAATCGTGCGCAAACGCCCGGGTACGGAAAGTATCTGCGCGGCAATCATGAATAAATATGATGTGGATACCGTCCCCCACCTGATCTGTGGCGGTTTCAGTATCAACGATACCGAAGATGCACTGCTCAACCTGCAGTACCTGGGTATCGATAACGTGCTCGTGTTACGCGGGGATGCGGCAAAAAACGAGACCACCTTCGAACCGGAACCGGGAGGACATAAATTCGCCAGTGACCTCATCCGCCAGGTAGTCAACCTCAATGCGGGTGTATATCTCGAGGAAGACCTTAAAGCCACCAACAAAACAACCTTCTGCATCGGTGTGGCCGGGTACCCCGAAAAACATTTCGAAGCGCCAAATATGAAGACCGACCTGGCCTACCTGAAAGCCAAAGTAGACGGGGGGGCCGACTATATCGTCACCCAGATGTTCTTCGATAACGAGAAGTATTACCAGTTTGTACGGGATTGCCGCGAAGCGGGCATCACCGTGCCGGTTATACCGGGACTGAAACCGATCTACAACCGCAAACAGCTGAACATGCTGCCAAAGACTTTCCATATCGACCTGCCGGCTGACCTGGCAAACGAAGTGGCGAAATGCAGGACGGATGAAGATGTGGAGCTGGTAGGGCAGGAGTGGCTGCTGATGCAGTCAAGGGATCTCAAGAAAAATAATGTGCCGGTATTGCATTACTACACGCTGGGTAAACCGCATGTGGTGTCGAATGTGGTGTCGCAGTTGTGAGTCTTCTGGTACAGCGTCCAAAAACAATCAGTTTGTGCCGCTGTACTGGCAGGGTCCCTGCAGTCTTTTAACCTGAAAGCTTACTCAGGCCGCTGCCACTAAGGCGGCCCAATCCTGATTGATTTTTGGACTTCTGCTATACGAAGACTTTACTGCTCTCTACATTCTCCTGGCCGGATTATTTCAGCAGCCGTGCAAATTCTTTTTCATTCACCCTGACCGGGTATTTTTTCTTTAATTCATTGGTCCATTTGTCCTCGAGGATGACCTGGTAGTCGTTCATGACGAGGCCGCGGGCTTCGGGGAAGCTGCGGATGGAGGGCTGGGTATATACCTCCCGGATCATGGAGAAGGTGGCGGTGTTATCGGTGGGGTTGACGATGATATCCGTGACGGAACCCGCTACTGGCGGGCCCTGCAGGCCAGGGATCTGGTCGAGCTCAAACCGGGAAGAATCCGCAACCACCTTTTCGTTGATGGCGTCGGCATAGGTTTTCCAGCTGGCCGGGGAGGCTTTGATTTTTGCAGAAAGGTCGCCGGCAATCACTGAATCAACACAAAAGAAAATCACGGCCTGCGCACTTTCCTTCCAGGTGTATTTCTCCCTGCCGGCATTGTAAAGCTTCAGCAGTGCAACTGAATCAGACTGGGCCTTGTTCCACACTTCCTGCTGCATGATCTCAAAAAACATATTGCCATCCCTGAACTCCGACATCTGGTAACTGAACTCGGGATTAAACTCCTCAAGGTGCTCCCGGTAATACTGGTACATCACCTGTCTGGAAAAATCATCCAGCAGGGTGCGGTAATCTTTTTTGGTCACGCGATCCGTCTTGTACCGGTTACCCTGTACATAATTTACCCAGTCATTGACCTTCACGGTTGAATCACCAACTTTTAATACCGGCGATGAACTCTTCAGCACGCGGCCGGCACCGGCATTACGCATATCCACCAGACTATCCGTGATACCCCACAGTACATTTTCCGAAGGGTATAAAGTCTTGAAACCGGCTTTGGACTTCACTTTTGCATAAATAAAATCCTTTGCGGTCTTCCAGCGATCATCATTAATGACCTTCTCTTCTATTGACTGGTAATTTTCGAGGTTGTCAATATCCGTTACTACCGGGGTGGCAGAAATCATCTTCACGATATGATATCCATACCGGGATACAAATGGTTTGGTGATGCCATTTACCGGGAGATTCCACACCTGTGCTTCAAAGGCTGCATCATACTGGCCGACCGACACCTCAGTCATATTGCCTTCGGCATGCGCACTCAGGTTGTCGTTGCTGAACTGTGTGGCGAGCTTCTGGAAATCCCCCCCACCCTGCAACACCTTGTACAATGAGTCGGCCGTGCGTCCGATCGACATTTTTTCCGGCGCATCCGCACCCGGAGGGAATGCCAGCAGGATCTGCTGCAGCCGCAGTTTCCCCAATGCCTTCCGCTCCCCGATGTTTTTAAAAATATGGTAACCGGCATCCGAATGGATCACCGCAGAGTATTTGCCAGGCGCAGTATTGTAGACCGCATTCTCAAAAACATATGGCAGCGTAAATACGGTGATGAAATTCAGGTCGCCCCCGTTCTCCGGGGCAGCCGGGTCGTCGGACAGCTGCCTTGCCACTTCCGCAAAATCCTCACCCTTTGCCAGCCGCTGTTTTACTTCTTCCAGTTTTTTACGGACCTGCGTAGTATCGGCTGTACCATCACTGCCATTGGAGATAAAAATATGTGCGGCGTGGATGTCTTTCAGCGAACGCTGGAAGGCCTCAGCCGTCAGCCTTTTGATGGCTTCGGGATCGGTCATATAGGTTTCGATGATCTGCCCGCGAAGGTTCAGCACCTCATCATGAACCTGCGGCAGGGTATCATACCGCCTGTCGTAAGCCTCCTGGATCCGGAGTTTTGAATTGATATATAGCTGCAGGTATTCCCGCATGGACGCGGATTTGTCACCTGCCGCCTGCTGGTTATTCTTGTTGTAGGCACGCAGGAATTCGGTAGCCGTCACTTTATGCGAGCCGTAAGTGAAGATTGTCTGTGAGTTTGCACTCCCGCCGATAAAGGCGAGCAGGGCGGCAGTCAGCCAGTGTTTTTTCATGAACAGGATCTTTTCGGTAAAGGATAACGTCTTAGTGGTCATTTTATTGGCCGGCCCGGACCAGGTTCAGGGAGTCTTCAGCTTCAGCTGCAGGATTTCATCGGCCTGCTGCCAGGTTAGTTTTTTTGCAATGATCCGTTTATCATGGTCCAGCAGGAAAATTGCAGGCACCACCTGCACATCAAACAACTGCGAATACCCGGGGATGCCGGCATCCACACGTTCCTTTTCGGCGGCCTTCGCATAGTACACATTGATCCACCCATTGAGCCCATGCTGGCTGATAAAATCGGTCCAGGTCTTTTTTGTGCCTTCGGTCTCTTTCGCGACCGCATACATACGTACTCCCTGGTTTTTCCATTTCGCCTGGTACATGGAATCCAGCAATGGCAGGGTCTCCTTACAATGCCCGCAGGTCGGGTCCCAGAATGTGAGGATGGTAAAACGCGAGGTATCGGCGTACAGCGAGCGGACCTTGCCATCGGCGTCCGGCAGGTCGATATTTTCCGCCTTGTTGCCCATAATATTTGCCATCAGGCTGTAGGCGCGGTCCGTGATCAGTTTCTTTCCCTCCGGTGTAAGCCAGTCGTAGGTTTTATTGGCAAAATATTGCTGGTAAATATGCACAAACACCGCGTCTTCCCACATGTATTTCATGCTGAGGTAACGGGTGGCAAACTTCACCAGCAGGTACCGGGTCATCTCCTTGCTGATGGATGCATAACCAAGCATCCAGTCCAGTTCCTTTATCACGGAATCGGCCGCGGGATATACGAGGGTATTAAAGTATTTGTCGATGCGTTCATCAAATAGCTGTGGCGGGGTGCGGGTTACGCGATCGTCCCAGAAATTGATCCCGTCCCAGTAGTGGGACTTGAAGTATCGGTACGACCAGGTGCTGTCGTATTTCCCGCCGGGTTGTTTTTCGGCAGGCGGGATCCTGGGTTCTTCCATCAGGTGGAAGAGCTGGCTCAGTAAGTTGTCCGGCGATTTACGGATGACCTGGTTGCGGTAGGCAGAGATCTCTGCCGACACCTCCTGCTGCCTGGCTGCAAGCCGGACGCTGTCGGCCCCGCTGGACACGTTTTTCAGGGCTGTACGGAGTGAGTCGTGGGTCTTTCCCTTGTCGGACATATACCGCTGGTAGGCAATGAACTGTTCATTATCGGGGGAATTGATAAATTTTGTCTGCCCCGCATTCAGCGTATCCACGATCACCGAAAAATGCTGTTGTTTATCGACCAGCACTTCCACGAATTTGTTTTTGGAGGGATAGGCCACGAGATAGATTCCGCCACCGAGTTTCTGCGGGCCCTTGAAGGCTCCGGTACCGGCGGGATTAAGTTTTACCGAATCGATGATCGGGTACTGTTTGCCGGAATAATGTCCAAGATAAACGGTCTGGTTTGCAAAGGGTTTGATGGTCACCTTTATCTCATAGCCGTTCTGGGCAGTTGCCAGTAAACCCGTCAGAAGTGCGGGGAAGAGGAACAGTTTCTTCATAGATAGAATAATGGATGTAAAAATAGCCGAAATCGTTGGTTCACCCCTTTTTTAAAACCGGGTCCAAAGCAAGAAGCCGGGTAAAGGCTTAGCTTTGCGGCCGTGAGCAGAAAAAAGAAAAATATCGTATTACCGCAGGTTCTCGTGGAGGACTATGCGGCCGAAGGGAAATCACTCGCCAGGGTGGATGGTAAAGTCGTGTTTATCGAAGGGGTGGTGCCGGGGGATGTGGTGGATGTGATGCTTGGGAAAAACAAGAAGGACTGGGCGGAAGGCCGGGCTACAAAATACCATACCTATTCACCGATCCGTGTAAAACCGTTCTGTGAACATTTCGGGGTCTGTGGCGGATGCCAGTGGCAGATGCTGCCCTATGAAAAGCAGCTGGAGTATAAATCACGGCAGGTGCGGGACAACCTGCAGCGCATTGCAAAAGTGCCGCTGCCCGAAATCAACGAAATCCATGGTGCCTTACAACAGCGTTATTACCGCAACAAAATGGAGTATACGTTTGGCAACAAACGGTTCCTGACCAGTGAAGAGATCGGCAATCCTGATGTCAGCAGCCAGATGGATGTGGCCGGGTTCCATGCCCGCGGTATGTTCGACAAACTGGTGGATATCAGAAAATGCCACCTGCAGGACGAACCAACCAATGCCATCCGGAATGCCATCAAGGAATTCGGGATCTCGAATAATTATACCTTCTATGATATCCGCAACCACGTTGGTTTCCTGCGTACCATGCAGGTCAGGTTATGTGTGAGTGGCGAGCTCATGGTGAATGTGGTGTTTGGCGAAGACAATGTGGAAGAAAGGAACAGACTGCTCGATCACCTTGTGGCTGAATTCCCGATGATCACCACCCTGCTGTATACCATCAATACCAAGTGGAATGACAGCATGTTTGACCTCGAACCCGTTCCCTACAAAGGCAAGGGTTATGTCATGGAAAAACTGGTGACGGCCGCTGGGCAGGAGTTCCAGTTCAAGATCGGACCCAAATCATTTTTCCAGACCAATACCAGCCAGGGTGAAAAGCTATACCAGGTTGCCGCGGACTATGCAGAGCTCACTGGGAACGAGATTGTTTATGACCTGTACTGCGGTACCGGCAGCGTAGGGATATTTGTCAGTCCGGGGGCAAAAAAAATTATCGGGGTGGAAATGATCCCCGCTGCCATCGAGGATGCAAAAGAAAATGCAGCACTGAATAATATCCCCGACTCGGCATTCTTTGCGGGAGATGTGATTGATATCTGCACGGATGATTTTTTTGCCGAACATGGCAAACCCGATGTGATCATCACCGATCCGCCTCGGGCCGGGATGCATGAAAAACTGGTCCGGAAAATCCTGGATATTGCCGCCCCTGTGGTAGTTTATATTAGCTGCAACCCTGCGACCCAGGCCCGTGACCTTGCCTTGCTGGATGAGAAGTATACCGTCACGGCGGTACAACCCGTGGATATGTTCCCCCATACCCTGCATATCGAAAACGTAGTGCAGCTGAAACTCAAAAACCCTTCATAAATTACCGCTATGTACACGCGACCCAATCCGTTTCCGCCGGTTATCAAAAACCTGATTATAATCAATGGGTTGATCTTCATGGCGCAGATGCTGCTGCAGGATAAGTTTCCGGTCAACGAAACCTTTGCGTTGCATGATTTCCGGTCCCACTATTTCAAACCCTGGCAGATCCTTACGCATATGTTTATGCATGGGGGTTTTGAACACCTGATCTTTAATATGTTTTCGTTGTGGTTTTTCGGTTCCAAACTCGAAAACGTATGGGGTGGCCGTCGCTTCCTTACATTTTACCTGATCTGCGGATATGGTGCGGCCCTGCTTTATATGGGTGTGCGATACGTGGAACTGACGCCTTATTTTGACATGCTGAAAACGCTTCCGTTCGAACAGCAGATGGAGATTATTTACCAGCCCAACAATATGCTCAATGTACCCATGCTCGGTGCATCAGGGGCAATTTTCGGCCTGCTTGCGGCCTATGGTTACCTGTTCCCGAATACTGTGATTTATATGAATTTTTTCTTCCCGCTGAAGGCCAAATGGTATGTCCTGATCACGGCATTTATCGAGATCAGGATGGGCATCATCAATGCTCCCGGCGACAGCGTTGCACATTTCGCCCATATCGGGGGCGCGCTGGCGGGAATTATACTTGTCCTGATATGGAACAAAACGAACCGGAAAACGTTTTACTGATGGGAGAAGTAAAACTCTTCTACTAGATTTGCGATATGAGCTATTACGACCGGGAGCCGAGGAGGCATTTATCTTTTGCACAGCTGAATAACTCGCTGGTTACGTTGATTGCCATCAACCTGGTGATCTTCGTTACCCTCGCCTTCGTACAGGCCGTTTATTTCCTGCAGTATGGTGATTCCGGGAATGCCATCCCCCGCTTCAACGCAGACTGGGTGAGCTGGTTTGCATTACCCGCCGATCCCGATACCCTGCTCACACATCCCTGGACTATCCTGACCTACATGTTTACCCATACCGGTGTATGGCATGTAATCGGAAACATGCTCTGGCTCTGGGTATTCGGCTATATCCTTCAGGACCTGACCGGTACAAAAAAACTGGTACCCCTCTACCTCTACGGTGCCCTTGGCGGCGCCCTCGTTTTTATACTGGCCTATAATATTTTCCCCGGCCTGCGTCCGCAACTGCCTTACCAGACTCTGATCGGGGCATCGGCGGGAGTCATGGCCATTGCGGTGGCAGTTACCACCATTTCCCCGGGTTACCGGGTGCTTCCCGTACTTAACGGCGGGATCCCGATCTGGATTATCATGATCATTTACCTGATTATTGACCTGGCAGGTATCCCTTCGGGAAATACCGGTGGCCACCTGGCGCATCTGGCCGGTGCCCTGATGGGTTTCCTTTTTGTGGTGTCATTCCGCAGGGGGTACGACTGGGGTGCCTGGATCAATAATTTCTTCGAATGGATCAATAACCTCTTCAATCCCGAAAAACCCAAGCGGGGAAGGGTGATCAAGTCCGAACTGTTTTACAAATCGAAGTCGCAGCCCTATAAAAAGACCGCCAACGTGACCGAACAGCGGATCGACGAGATCCTCGATAAAATCAGCGTGAAAGGATACGATTCCCTTACCGATGATGAAAAAGACCTGTTAAAACGTGCTTCGGGCAAAAACGAGCAGTGATTTTCCGCCCGGCCCGGCTGTTAATTGTTGCGGATGTGACGCGAATTATTGAAATTCGTAGATATGGCCTTAAGGTTCCGGCTTTTTACCAAACGATTCCTCATCTTCCTCAACCTGGCACTGGTTTTCTTTTTCCTGCTGGCCTGTGTTGCGCCCTATCTCGATCCTGAGAACTGGTGGTTTATTTCTTTCCTTGGTATCGGTTTCCCTTTCCTGCTTACCCTCATGGTCATTTACCTTGTACTCTGGCTCTTCCTCAAACCCCGTCTTGCCCTTATCCCCGCCATCACCCTGCTGCTGGGTTATAAAAGTATCAGTGTGCTCCTTGCTTTTCATGGGGGGGCAGGATTCACGGAAAAGAAACAGGATGGTGATATCCGGCTGGTCACCTGGAATGTAGCCCGTTTCGTGGAAATGAAAAGGAACAACAACCAGGGCAGTCGTACCCGGTTGCGGATGCTGGAACAGATCAAGGCAATCGACGCGGATGTGCTCTGCCTGCAGGAGTTTTTCCATTCCAATGCAATCGGCTGGTATGATAACCTGACCTATATTTCCAGGCAGATGAATTACCCGTACTATTACTACTCACACGACGAGGACGGCGATAAACATTTTATCGGGAATATTATTTTCTCCCGCTTCCCGATTATCGACAGCGGACTCGTGCGTTTCCCCCGGCCCAGCCTGCCGGAAGCCCTGATGCATGCCGATATCGTTGCAAAAGGGGATACATTCCGGGTGTTTACCACGCACCTGCAATCGGTCCAGCTGCGACAGACTGACTATGACCGGATCGACCATATCAAGGAAGGGGACTCTGGGCTGATCAATAATTCAAGGGCAATTTTTTCCAAACTCCGCAAGGGTATTTCACATCGTAAACTCCAGGCAGATGTGGTGGAAAAGGTAGTGGCTGACAGTCCGTTCCCGACGGTACTCTGCGGCGACCTGAATGATATCCCGAACTCCTATACGTACTATGCGGTCCGCGGCGATAAACAGGATGCCTTCCTGAAAAAAGGATTCGGGATCGGACGGACCTTCTCGGGTATTTCACCCACCCTGCGGATCGATTATGTATTCCCCGATGGTCATTTCACCGTAAAGCAGGTAAAACGCGTGGTCAAAGAGTATTCTGATCACTATATGCTGGTGACGGACCTGCAGCTCAACCGTTAATATCCCCCTGAACCGAGCGCGGATTTCATTATTTTTGCGCTCCTGACAGCCCGCAACGGCGATACAACCTGAAATATGAGCGACCTGAAGATTTACAACACCTTAAGCAGACAGAAGGAATTGTTTACACCACTCGTGCCCGGTCACGTTGGTTTGTATGTGTGCGGACCCACCGTGTACAGCGATGTACACCTGGGCAATTGCCGCACATTCATTTCCTTCGATCTGATGTATCGTTATTTCAGGTTCCTCGGATATAAAGTCCGGTATGTACGGAATATCACTGACGCCGGACACCTCGAAGGTGACCGTGATGAAGGGGATGATAAGTTTTCGAAAAAGGCGCGGCTGGAACAACTGGAACCAATGGAAATCGTGCAACGGTATACCGTCGGTTTCCACCAGGTCATGGAAGAACTCAATGTATTGCCACCCACAATTGAACCAAGGGCAACAGGTCATATTACCGAACAGATCGCAATGGCGCAGCGCATCATCGAAAACGGATATGCCTACGAGGTCAACGGCACCATCTACTTTGACGTGGAGAAATACAACCAGGAAAAGCCGTACGGCATCCTGACCAACCGCAAACTGGAAGACCTGCTGGAGGGCACACGCGAACTGGGCGGGCAGGATGAAAAACGCGGCAGGCTTGACTTTGCGCTCTGGATAAAAGCCGGGCCCGAACATCTCATGCAATGGCCATCACCCTGGGGTATGGGCTTCCCGGGCTGGCATATCGAGTGTTCGGCCATGAGTGAAAAGTATCTCGGGAAAGAATTTGATATACATGGCGGTGGTATGGACCTTGCCGCTACACATCATACCAATGAAATAGCACAGTCGCAGGCCTGTTACCATACCGCACCGGCAAAATACTGGCTGCATACAAATATGCTGACGGTAAATGGCGCACGGATGAGCAAAAGTGCAGGCAACGGATTCCTGCCCGGTGAATTGTTTTCAGGCAGCCACCCGCTGCTGGAAAAAGCTTATTCCCCGATGAATGTGCGGTTCTTTATGCTGCAGACCCATTACCGCAGCACGCTCGACTTCAGCAATGAAGCCCTGCAGGCGGCAGAAAAGGGTCTCAGGCGTCTGTGGGATGCGCATGAAACACTGGCAAAATTTGAACATACCGGCACCGACCAGGCTGCCGATAAGGAACTCGATAAAAAAGTAAGAGACGGGGTAGCGGATTTCAGGGAGTTCATGAATGATGATTTTAATACCGCGCGGGTACTGGCTGCCATGTTTGACCTGGTGCCGGTGATCAATTCTATCAAGGACGGACACGCATCGGTCAATGCACTCAGCCGTGAAACCCTTTCCCTTTTCCAGTCCGAATTCAAGGGTTTCCTCGAAGACGTCTTTGGCCTGGAAGCCCCGGCTGCGGCGGATTCCGGAAAAATACAGGGAGTGGTGAAGCTGTTGGTGGATATCCGGAAGGAAGCAAAGGGCCGGAAGGACTTTGTGACTTCAGACAAAATCCGCAACCAGCTCGCCGGACTTGGGATCAACCTTAAGGACGAGAAAAACGGCGATACCAGTTTTTCAATCGATTAATGCCAGGAGTTGTGACAATGGATTTTGAAGCCCAGGAAGGTTTGTTGCTCCTGGATTATAACCGCGTGGAACTGCTGCGACGGACAACCGGCTGGATCGGAACGCCGTTTTCATCAAGGGGAAGTTTCGTCACCCGCAGGATATCCCTTTTATAAAGTGGCCCGGGAACTTTTTTGACTTTTAATCCAACGGCTTTCATTGCGCGTTTTACATCCCCTTTACTGCAATAGGTGATCAGGACAGCATTGGGTTCCATGAATGCCGCTATTTTACCAAATACTTCACTGGTCCATAGCTCAGGCTGCGACGATGGCGCAAATGCATCATAATAAACGAGGTCAACCATACCGGCACTGTTGTAGTCCTGGATACTGGTCTTTATTTTTCTCAGGGTAAAAAAAGGATTGATGATTGCATTGGTCTCCCAGGCCGAATCATGTAATTCATTGAAAACCGGCTGCAGGTCCTGCCGGCCAAGCTTTTCACAAAAATTCAAAAGGCGGGCTTCCGGACCGGTAACCGGTGCAGTCTCGATGCTTGTATAGTGCACAGGCAGCTGCAGTTCGGTTGCCCGGATGAACGTGAGCAGCGCATTCAGTCCCGTCCCGAAACCCATTTCAAAAATGCGGACCGGTGTGCCCGGATTTGCATTGATTACAAAATCAAAGGCCGAATGGATATATACATGCTGCGATTCCTGCAGCGCACCATGGCGGGAATGGTAAGGCACATTGCCTGCGGCGCTCAGCATCGTGTGTGAACCATCCTTTGTTATTTCAATCTGCCGGGTCATTCGTTAATGGGTTGTATCCTAATGTTCACCGGCTCGCGGATCAATGACGAGGATACTATGTAGCCCTGGGCATACAGGTAAAAACTCAGCGTAACGGAAATGAGCAGAAGTATCCAGCCATGCGTCCTTGTAGCAGGGGAGTAGGCTTTTATTTTTTTTCCATTTGGCAGCAGCGAAGTGGAGTTGAGCAGGAGCAATGCAAAAAAGATCCCGTAGAGCGGTAGCCAGAGCGTGAGCGCATAGGAGAGCAGCAGGAATGCGGGGGACATGGTCTGTGGTTTCGCCAGCTCCATTGTACGGGTTTCCTTGCTGTGTTGGAGATCGGCTTCGGTAAATGTCCTGCCGCGTTTTTCCAGCAGCGATTTTGCGATGAGAACATCCTGGTTGTTCCATTCATCGGGTTTGCGCAGGATATCTGCCAGCTCTTCATCCGACATGTCATGGAGGTAGTAGTCCGGCCCTATCTCACCAATCCGGGAACTGACTTCCTCATCAATCAGGTTGTTTGCCTTTTCAAAATCCTCCTCTGCCATCAGCAGCAGGATCGTTTTGTCACCGGTGTGCCCGATGTATACCGTATCAAGGAGCACACGGCTTTTTTCAATTTTACAGTGGATACCTTTTGAGAGCAGGAAGTCGCGGAGGTTTTCCGCTTCATCCATTTCATAAAAGGATTTAAAGAGTAAGAGTTCCTTCATCAGTCGATAATTTTTTTCTCAAAACCTTCCAGTGCTGCGGGTTCCATGGTTGCCCCGAGTCCGGGTGCATCCGGTACTGTAATTACCCCATTTTCACCATAGATGATACCACCTGTAACCGGATCACGGGAGAACATGAGTGCGGTATCAAAATCAAAATGGGTAATGGCCGGACTGCACAATGCAAAATGTGCGAAGGCTGTCATTGCAAGCCTTGACTCCATAAATGCCCCGACCTGCAGGTGCAAACCGGCATCAGCAGCCAGTTGTACCATTTTTAATGCTTTGAAAATCCCGCCGCTTTTCCCCAGTTTGATATTCATGTAATCGCAGGCGCCAAGGCGGATCAGGCGTTCCGCATCATGGTCGTCGCCACAACTCTCATCACTCATTATTTTCACGGGGCTCCGGCGACGGACCTCCGGAAGGTCGAGGATGGCCCAGCGGGGGATGGGTTCCTCACAGTGTTCTATATCATACACGGCGATTCCATTGAGTGTACTGACAGCTTCTTCCACCGACCATCCCTGGTTGGCATCTACGCGGATCGGGATGGCGGGTCCCACGGCTTCGCGGATCATCCGGATGCGTTCGATGTCCTTCCGGCCATCCTTTCCGAGTTTGACCTTAATGGCCGGATAACCGGCGTCCCTGATCTTTACCGCATCTATGGCCATCTGTGCGGGATCACCGATACTTACGGTATAGTCCGTGGTAATTGTTTTGTCTTTTTTCCCGCCGAGGAACTGATAGAGCGGCTGCCCAGCATATTGTGCGGCAATATCATAAAGTGCCATATCAAAAGCGCTCTTGATACTGCTGTTGCCATAAATCAGCGTATCCATGGCGGCGATATGGGAAGCAATATCGAGTGCGTCACGGCCTTTCAGCAGCCGGGCGAAATAAGACCCGACTACCAGGCAGGTATCGGCACTTTCACCGTTGATACTCATAAACGGACTGCATTCGCCATAACCTGTGGGACCGCCATCGGTATGCAGGATCACCAGTACATTTTCGGCATTCAGGATGGGGCCCAGTGAAATCACAAACGGTTCATTCAGCGGGATAAAAATTTTATAGAGTTCAATCCGGGTGATGGTTAACTGTTGCGCCATAAGTATTAGTTGAACATAATCCGGAACCCCAATGCGGCCATTGCCGTGTAGGGAGTGTATTTATTGTCGAGGATATACGGGGAGGGGTAATCAGTCAGCGGGAGGATGGTTTTCAGTTCGGAGTAGAGGTAAAGATCACCGCCGATTGGCAGTTCGAAACCCAGTCCGAGATCAAGCGTCAGTCGTTTGAAATGGGCCGTGCCCGCAAGTACCGGCATATTGTAGAGAGCTGTATCGATCGGTGTGGAGTGGGTGTTGACTACCTGGCCCAGCAAGATCCCCAGACCGGCCAGCGAGTAAATTCCCGGTTGCCGTTCACTGGTGGCTGAGCCGGTGAAATAATGTTTCCATCCGAGTGACACATGTTTATAACGCATTTTTGTGCGGTTGTCATACCGGATTACAAAAGGTATGGTTGACGGTTCTTTTACTTCCGCCAGCAGTCCTTCGTTGCGGATGCGCCCGTAGCCGAAATAACCAACCCATGCATAGGCTGCATCCTTTGGGGTGAAATTGAACTGTACGCTGACAATCTGCCCAACGGCCCAGTATTCCTGTCCCGTTTTTACGCTCCGCTGCAGGTTGAAGTCGCTGGCCATACTGAATATCGCCTGCGCACGCCCGCTGGCGGAGCTGAGAAAACAAAGGAAAAAAAAGATTGTCCTGGTCAGGGGTTTCATCAGCCCGGAAATTACTTCATGATTCTGAGTCCGGAAATAATATTCTGTGCGGTATTTATTCCTGTGGTTCGTTCAGGATGGTCCACAGCAGGTCCTTCAGTGCCGCCAGGTTTTTTGTGGTTACGGAAGAGAAGAAAATATGCGGTATGTTTTCCGGAAGGTCAGCCTTGATAGCCGCAGTCAGTTCTTCATCCAGCATATCTGATTTGCTGATGGCGATGACAAACTGTTTGTGCAGCAGTTCGGGATTGTATTGTTCCAGTTCATTTACCAGGATTTCAAACTCCTTACGGTGGTCATCACTATCGGCCGGTATCAGGAAGAGCAGGGCCGAGTTGCGCTCGATATGCCGCAGGAACCGGTGTCCGAGTCCGCGTCCTTCCGACGCACCTTCGATGATACCCGGCAGGTCGGCAATACAGAAGCTCCTGCCATCGCGGTATTCCACAATACCAAGGTTCGGGGTGATCGTGGTAAATGCATAATCCGCGATTTTTGGTTTTGCCGCGGTAATGACGGAGAGCAGGGTTGACTTACCCGCGTTGGGGAAACCTACAAGACCCACATCGGCCAGTACTTTCAATTCGAGCACCTTCCAGCCTTCAGAGCCAGGCAATCCGGGTTGTGCATGTTCAGGAGCCTGGTTGGTTGGTGTGGCGAAATGGCTATTGCCCAGTCCGCCCTTTCCACCTGGTACCCAGATCACTTCCTGGCCATCTTCAAGGATTTCGACCTGCTGTTCGCCGGTTTCCTCATCGGTTGCGATGGTGCCGAGTGGTACATCGATAATGATGTCTTTCCCGAAGCGGCCGGTGCTGTTGTTGCCACTGCCGCCTTCGCCGTTTTCGGCAAGCACATTTTTAAAGTAACGCAGGTGCAGGAGTGTCCAGAGGTTCCGGTTACCCCGCAGGATGATATGTCCGCCACGGCCGCCATCGCCACCGTCGGGTCCACCCATTGCAGTAAATTTATTTCTCATAAAATGCCGGCTACCGGCTCCGCCATGGCCACTTCTGCAGAAAATGCGGATCTGGTCGACAAAATTGCTTTTTTCCAAAATTCAGGGTTTGACTGAACGGCAAATATACCAAGGTCCCGGTTAAAGACCGTCTTGCATCCGGATGGACACCATAACGAACGCAGAAACAGTTTTCTCCATGGTTTCCCGGATGTGGCCGGGACTTTTTTTAATATGGTTGTAATGCAGCGCATTGAAAGTGTGTATCCCACATGTTTACCTCTTTCCCGCTGTATTTTTTAATGGCAATTATTTCCCCAGATTATTCACAAAAATGGTGTTAAATGGCTGAAAAACCAGCGGCACGTTTTTTTCCTGTAGATAACCCTAATACCTACTGATGGAAACTATTGAAACAAGAAAAAGAATTGAATACAGGCCAGCCCTGTCGGTGGTGCGCACATCAGCAACAAAGAACCTTATACCTGTAAGAGAGATTCCGGACATCCGTACACAACCTAAGAAAGAAGTTGCGAAGCATGTGCTGATTCCCGTGGATCACAAGGGATATATCAAATGTAAGAATCACGATTTTTTTTAATTATAAAAACTATAGACTATGTTACGTTGGACTGTTATATTCCTGATCGTGGCCATTGTTGCGGCGATCTTCGGATTCGGTGGTATTGCAGCGGGAGCTGCGTCTATCGCAAAAGTGCTCTTCTTTATTTTCCTCGTGTTATTTGTCGTCTCACTCATTTTTGGTCGCAAGGCCACAAATGTATAGTGGCAAGTATAGAAAATATAAACCGGTCAAACGACCGGTTTTTTTTGTGCCCGTTCTGGCACACTATTTCATGTGATAAATAAAACCGATACATATGAGGGCAATATGGTCAGGCGCTATCGGCTTCGGGCTGGTAAACATCCCGGTGAAGATTTTCAGCGCCACACAGACAAGCACGCTGGATCTTGATATGCTGGACAAAAAAGACAACGCCAATATCAAATACAAACGTGTAAATGCAAATACAGGTAAGGAAGTAGCCTGGGGCAATATCGTGAAGGGTTATAATGTAGATGGTAAATATGTGATCCTCACCGATGCGGATTTTGAGAAGGCGAGTCCGGAGAAAAACAAGATGATCAGCATCGAACAGTTTGTGGAAGAAGGCGAAATCGACGGGATCTATTTTGATACTCCGTATTACCTGCAGGCAGAAAAATCCGGAAGCAGGGCGTACGCGTTGTTGCGTGATGCGCTTACACAAGCGGGCAAGGTGGCCGTGGGGACGTTTGTATTACGTAACCGGGAAAGCCTGGTGCTGATCAAACCCATGGAAGATATGCTGGTACTGAACAAGATCCGGTTTGCCGACGAGATCCGTGATCCGGAGGAGATAAAAACGCCCGCTGTAAAAAGTAAACCTGCGGAAATAAAAATGGCAATCCAGCTGATAAACCAGTTATCTACCGGTTTTGATATTGCCAAATACAAGGACTCGTATAATGACAAGCTCCTGAAGATGATCAAGGACAAGGCAAAAGGGAAGAAGGTTACGGCTTCACCTTTGAAGCTGGTGCATTCCCGCAGCCGCGATCTTATGTCGCAGCTCAAGGCAAGCCTCGGCACCGGGGCCAAACGAAAAAAAGCATCCTGATAATTTATGTCACTCCGCGAATACAACTCAAAACGGGATTTTGAGTCGACACCCGAACCAGAGGGCTTGCCGGATAAGTCCGGCAGAAGCCGTTTTGTGGTATCGCGTCACCAGGCGCGCCGCCTCCATTATGATTTCCGCCTGGAAATGGGTGGCGTGCTGAAAAGCTGGGCGGTGCCAAAAGGCCCGTCGATGAATTCGGCGGAAAAACGGTTTGCAGTCATGACCGAAGACCATCCGGTCTCCTACCTGAATTTTAAAGGAGTTATCCCGGAAGGTCATTACGGCGCGGGAGTAATGGAAATCTGGGACAAGGGCAATTTCATTGCCGTGGATGAACTGATGAATCCCATCAATGATCGCGCGGCGGCAGCTGCATTGAAAAAAGGCGAACTGAAAATTATCCTCAAAGGCACGCATATCCAGGGTGGCTACGTACTGATCCGTCTTAAGGCGGATGACAGGAACTGGCTCCTCATCAAACACAATGATGAATACAATATCCGCAAGCCCTATGATGCGGAAAAACATGTGCCGGTGTCACGTAAAAAAGGGTCTGCGAAACCCGTAAAGGAAAATGCGGCGAAAAAGACTGTAACAAAAAAGCGCGTGGTCACGACGGGTGTAGCAAAGAAAATTGCTGCGAAAAAAAATGCCGTCAGGAAGAGCGCGTTGAAAGAGAGTGCGGTGAAAAAGAGTGCGGTAAAAAAGATTGCAGTGAAAAAGATTGCAGTGAAAAAGAGTGCAGTGAAAAGAGTGCAGTGAAAAGAGTATAGCAAAAAACAGTGTGGTGAAAGAATCTCAACAGGCAAAAAGACGGGATAAAAAAAACCGCCGGAATATCATCCCGGCGGCTAACCAAAAATCAGAAAAAATTAATTCAGCGAGAACACTGCCAGTTCCTTCACGGCATCGGCACACACATAACAAATTTCTGCACAGGCTGCTATTTCCCTGTCATCCGGATAACCGTCACACTTCTCAGAACACTGCCGGCAATGCAGCAGGCAATTGAAAGCTAGGTCACCCAGATCGTCAGCATTGCTAACGAGGCGGGACACAACGGCAAAGCAGGCCTTTGCACAATCGGAACAGGCCATCAGTAAGTCAAGCCTTGGGCTGGAACTGTTATTCTCTGCGTGAACACAGGATTCACACATCAGCCAGGCCTTCATACAGATCTTGATATAATTATCAGTGCGCTGCTGCTGTATCATGATGGATCGCTTTTTTTTGCATGTCTTCCACCCTTTTTATAAACTCATCCACCAGTGGGTCAGCGTATGGACCGTAAGCATCTACCAGGGTGCCTTTGGTACCATCGTTGGTTTCTATTATATAAAGGATGGAATTATCGGCCGGATCGCTGGCGCCTTCGAACCGGTAGAAATTCACCACGTTAACCTCACTCACATCATAAAGACGCTCGTTGTGAAGTGAGAGGAGTCCACGTTCTCCGGCCTTGAAATCTTCGGTATAACCTTTCAATACCATCTTATTGAGGCATTCGGCCAAGGTTTTCATGTCGTCTGTAGATGAATTCTGTTCCATAATGTTTGATTTTAAATGGGTGGAAAAATGGGGCCGCCTTCCGGCGGCTCCATTACAATTTATGCGGGCTGCGAATCACGCATCAGTTTGATCTGGTCGTGTGATTTACGCAGGCTTGTTTTCTGGTCCATAATCAGCTGACGGAGCTCAGTTGGAAGTTCAGCATCAGTTTTTAATGCTGAATCATATGCTTTTTGTGCAGCATCTTCACCAAACTCGCAGCTTGCGAGGATTGCCTTGCGGTCTTTCCCGGTAAAGGTTGCCTTGATATCCATCCAGGCGCGGTAGATCTTACCACTGGTAGTTGTACCATCAGCCGGTTGTTCGCCGGAGCCTGCCACATGGCTGGAAAGTTCACTTACGTATTTGCGGCTTTCTGAAGCCATATCACGGAACAGTGCTTTGAGATCCGCATCTTTAGATTCTGTTTCGTTGTCTGCCCTTTCATATCCTGCAATACGGTCGTTGTTTATGCGGATAAGGTCGTTGAGCACTTCTGCGGTTTGTTCATTAGAGATCATAACTGTAATTTTTATTGTTGGAAAATCCTGTTTTAAAAAAAGCCCGTTTCGTTTGCGGGTCTTATAAACAGATAAAAAAACCATACCAGTAATTACGGGAACTATTTACAGGTCTGTTCCAGGATGCAGATAAGTGCATTCTCCCCTGCATCCAGACCCGGAATTCCCTTGGCGGACTTTTTCCCGAGACAATCCTGGAGCTTCCCCCCTTCGTACAGATCAATAAGAAGCGGATGCACATAATATTTTTTGCAGACCGTCCGGGTGTTGCCCAGCTTTTCCGCAACCTGGTCCAGCACCTCCACCACCTGCTTTTTCACAGCAGTTGCAGATTCAGGAAAATCCAGTCCCCGCAGGCATTCCAGGGCTTTAACCGAACCTGCCCATGTGCGAAAATCCTTGGCACTGAAATCATGTTCCGCACCTGCCTTTATATATGCGTTTACCATTCCTGAATCGATTGTACTCCTGTTTCCGTCCTTGTCATAATACTGGAAAAGTTCCTTGCCCGGGATATCGCGGCATTGTTTAACAATGCGTGCAAGCCGGCGGTCCCGGACAGAAATGGAATGTTCAATCCCTTTTTTCCCCGTAAATGTGAAACTGATGTTTTCCGTCCCCACAGATACGTGTTTGTCCTTAAGCGTGGTGAGTCCGTACGACCCGTACAGTTTCTCATAACCGCTGTTCCCGATCCGGATGAAAGTCTGCTCCATCAATTCGACCACGGTAGCCAGGACCTTGTTCTCTGTGAGACCGTTCTCTTTCAGGTCGCTGTTTATCTTTTTCCTTAACTGTGGCAAGGATTTCCCAAACTCCAGCAGTCGGTGGAATTTTGTCTCATTCCGCAGGGCGTTCCATTGTGTGTGGTAACGGTACTGTTTGCGTCCGTTCATGTCGGTACCGGTACCCTGGATATGGCCAACGGGTGATGGGGAGATCCAGACATTGGTCCAGGAAGGGGGAAGGGCCAGACTCCGGATGCGGCTGATTTCCTCCTCGTCCGTGATGCGCGTGCCTTTATAAGTGTATTGGTATCCTTTACCCTGTTTAACCCTTTTAATTCCTTCCACACAATCAGTTATATATCTGAGATGCGCGGCTTTCGCACTTTCGCGGTGGTTTTTATCCAATGCCCGGTGCTGCCGGTGCGTGAGTACTTTCACTTGGCCCATTCGTTTTGTTTCCGGTATAATTGAAAATCCGGTGCCAAGACCAGCCCTGCCTTTTGCGGGAATATTTGTTTCCCCAATCGTGCCGCCGCATTTCCCCATCCGCACCTCGCTAACCCCTCTTATGTACTTGGTATCACATTTGGATTATTGCCAGTGTAAAACAACAAACCCCATGGTAACCGATACCAACCTCCGCTTTATTACCGAAAAAATCACACAGATCCGCACCGCGATCATGTACACTATGAGCAATGACCTTGTTCATTTACCCAATTCCATTGTCGAAGCTGTGAATGTGGACGAAACCGGCCAGGTCTGGTTTGTCTGCAAACCCCCTTCACAGGGAATCGCACACATCGAGCACAGTTTCCCCGCCCGCCTGCATTTCTACAAGAAAGGCACGGGCTGCCACGTGGAAATCAGCGGGCGTGCTACGATCATTACCAACGAATACACGAATTATTTCGCCGCCGATGAAAATGGCGTGCGTCCGTTGCTGCTGAAAATGGATATGCAGCAGGTGGAATACACAGAACCCCAGGAAAAGAAACGATCCAAAATGGAATCATGGCTGGAAAACGGCTACCGATGGTTTCTCCGTACAGCAAGTGTACAGCACCAGGCCAAACCTGATCTCCGCCGTCTCCAGACAATCAATCAATTTTAAACCGGGCCCATGAAAAAAGATTTACGCTTAATCCAGGAAAAGATCGCCTCCATCCAGTTCGGAATCCTGAAAAAAAAGGGACCCAACGGAAACCGGTCATGGCAGGTGAAAACGGCAACCGATGATGAGTCGGGGATCCATTGCGTAATTAGTGAGGATGTACCCGGCGACCAGCTGATGAACAGCACAGTCAATCTGGTACAGAAACACAAGGATGACTACCTGTATATTACCGGTCGGGTGTCTGCCGAAGCGGACAAAAAAACAAAAATCCTGTCCATCGATATCCTCAAGGCAGCATGGTTCGTACGGCAATCCAAAGGGAAAATTTCCTGGCTCAAACAAAAATACCTGTACGAAAATTATACGACCGACGATATGGAACTCGCGTCCTGAAACGTCCGTCTGGCATTGTTTTTTCCTAATACCTCTTTATGAAAACAGCAGTAATCAAGATTGTACTTTATGTCCTTGCAGCTATGTTCGTTGCAGGCTGGCTGGTAAGTGTCCTCTTCTTTGTCACGGGAATGTTTATCCATATCCTGTTGATGGCCGGTGTGTTCCTGCTGATGCAGGGTGTTATCCTTTGTCCGAAGCCCCAACGCAATGTTGCTAAATAATGGAAATCCTTATTTCTTTAGGATACTATCGTATTAGAAGTATCTTTAAAGCCATAAGTTCTGAACCGGAATACATATGGCTTTACCTCTTAAAATAAAAATCAGGTGGGGATACCTTATAGCCTTCCTGATGCTTGTTATCTCCTACTTCCTCGTTTTTAAAATTGTTGGCCAGCTCTCCTCCGAGGCAAAATCGGTCAGCGATTCCTACGAAATAGTCAATAAACTCGAAACCGTCAAAGCCGAGATCACCGATTGTGAAACAGGTGTGCGTGGTTATATACTCACCCAGGACGTCCGGTTCCTCCAGCCCTACAATAGCGGTTCGAAAAATGTGCGTGGGCTGGTGAAAGATCTTACTGGTCTCACCACCAGTAAACATTATAACGAAGAACTTCAGCAACTCACTGCCATTCTCGAGCGCAGGCTGGGAATGCTTGCTGGTTCCATTACCCGTTTCCAGCAGGCCGGCAATAAGGTGACCGACCAGATGAGGGCTAACCGGGAAACAAACCGGTCGATGATGGACAGTATCCGTACACAGGTAAAAAGACTCCAGACGGAAGAGCTCAAAATTATGAATGCCCGCCGCGGTGAACTGGAATCCTCTTTTACCAGCACAGAAATCATTGCCATTACCTCGCTCGTCATTACGCTGGTTGCGGTTATTTACTCGTTGCTGGTATACACCCGGGAGAACCGCGCAAAAGAACTGGCGGATAAAAAAACGCAGGTCTACCGGCACGAGCTGGAATCGAGGGTCACAGAACTGGATAAGGTAAATACCGAATTGCAGGAACTGAAAAGCATCGAAAAGTTTGCTTCAACCGGGCGGATTGCGCGCACCATTGCTCATGAAGTCCGTAATCCCCTGACCAATATCTCGCTCGCGGCCGAGCAGATCCGTGACGGCGTCCAGAAAAATCCCGAAGCCGAGCTCCTGCTGGATATGATCACGAGAAATGCCACCAGGATCAACCAGCTGGTGTCCGACCTGTTGAATTCCACCCGTTTTGCCCAGCTGGATATCACTCCTTCTGACATTAATGAAGTCCTGGATGATGCACTGGAACAGGCGCATGACCGGATTGAGCTCAACTCGGTAAAAGTGGAGAAGAAATACGATGAGCATATCGGCCCGGTGCTGATAGACCATGAAAAGATCAAACTTGCCTTCCTGAATATTATCGTGAATGCCATCGAGGCTATGGAAAATGGAAAGGCCGAGTTGCATGTGTCAAGTCGCCTGATCGGCGACAAATGCCTGGTCGAGATCCGGGACAATGGATTGGGTATGGATGAGGAAGCGCAGCAGCGGCTGTTTGAGCCTTATTTCACCAGTAAACAGAAAGGAAACGGGCTCGGGTTGACCAATACCCAGAATATCATCTTTAACCACAAGGGTACAGTCCGCGTGAAAAGCAAACCCGGCGCTGGTACTATCTTCCAGATCATCCTGAATAAAGAAGGAATAGGGGAATAAATTCTACAAAAGTACGGTGCTTACAGCCCTGCTGATGATGTCTTTTGTAAAGGGCTTGCCGATAAAAAGATCAACCCCAGCACTATAGGCCAGGTCGCGGTCCGCCTGGGTATCATGCGCGGTCAGCATAATGACTTTCGTATCCGGGTACTTCGATTTAACTGTGCTGATATAGTTCACGCCCAGTCCGTCCCCAAGATGGTTATCCAGGAACACAATCGGCGGAGCCTCCGTCTGCAGGGCCTTTGCGGCATCTGCGAGACTGGTCACATAATCTGCACTGATGTTGTTGTACCGGAGAATACCCTTAAGTAAATAGCAGATATCGACCTCATCTTCGATGATAAGGGCACGTATCGGAGGTTCGGTTGATTTCGAATCCGTGTACGTAGAATAAGTGGCTGTTAGGGCCGGGTCCTGAATGTCACGATAGCTGCTCACAACCCTATTGCGACAATATTTCTGCCAATCTGGACAGCTCCCGCAGGCTTAGCGTATATTTACAAGTCCGGCATGATTTTACGCTAAGGGTAGTCGGAATCTATTCATTTCAGGTAAATTTATACTACCATAACTATTGGTATATGAGCAAAAAGATACTCATTATTGACGACGACATGGACCTCTGCACGCTCCTTTCGCGTTTCCTCACCCGGAACGATTACGAGGTGGATATGGCGCACTCAGGCAGTAAAGGCATAGCAAAATTCAAGGAAGGACGATACGAAGTGGTGATCTGCGATTACCGCCTTGGGGATATGGAGGGAATAAGTGTACTGGGGCAGCTCCGTGCGCATGATCCCGGTGTGAAAGTGCTGATGATTACGGGTTATTCTGACATCAAGACAGCCGTTGAGGTGATCAAAATGGGCGCACTCGATTATGTGGTGAAACCGCTGATCCCGGACGAAGTGCTGAGTGTGCTCAGCAAAGCCATCAATTCCCCGGCAAATACAGGTTTCAGTCCTGCTTCATCTGCAAATGGATCTTCTCCGAAGAAAGCCGCAGTGAAAGGTGATGGCGGCGGCCAGTTCATGGTCGGTAAGGCACCAGCCACCAAGGCACTTTATGACCAGATCAATGTGGTGGCCGGCACCAATTACAGTATTATCCTTTATGGTGAAAGCGGAACCGGTAAAGAGGTGATCGCTAAAACCATCCATGATATGAGCAACCGTCGCGATAAACCATTTATCGCCATGGATTGTGGTACGCTTTCGAAGGAACTGGCCGGTAGTGAGCTTTTCGGTCACGTGAAAGGTGCCTTTACCGGCGCCCTCCAGGACAAGGAAGGACATTTTGAACTGGCCAACGGGGGTACCCTCTTCCTTGATGAGGTAGGTAACCTCTCACTCGATGTGCAGGCAACCCTGTTGCGTGTGATCCAGGAACGCAAGATCAAACGGGTTGGTGGTAATAAGGAAATGAATGTGGATGTGCGCATCATCGTGGCATCCAATGAGAATCTCCAGGAAGGCTACCGCAAGGGAAAATTCCGGGAAGATCTTTACCATCGTTTCAATGAGTTCTCCATAAACCTGCCGCCACTTCGCAGCCGCAAGGATGATATCATGGCATTTGCCGATTTCTTCCTGTCCAAAACAAACGAGGAGCTGGATAAAAACGTAGCAGGTTTTGATGATACGGTATTGCAGACCTTCCTCACCTATTCATGGCCGGGTAACCTGCGTGAGTTCAGGAATGTGGTGCGTCGCGCTGTATTGCTGACACCGGCTGGTGAAAAAATCACCTCGGCATCGCTGCCATGGGAGATCACCAACAGCACTCCGCTTGCCGGAGGGGATTCAGTGCAGGATGAACCCAAACGGTTCATGCCACAGATGCCGGCCCCGAAAAAGGAGCTTGACCTGAAAGATGCAGCCAGCCGTGCAGAGTATGAAACGATCATGGCAGTGTTGCAGCAGGTAAATTTCAATAAAAAGAAAGCAGCCGAAATGCTGAACATCGACCGGAAAACCTTGTACAACAAGATCAAGAATTTCCAGGACCAGGACCAGCAATAGCCCCATCCGCCACGGAATAATTTATACAGGCCCCGCTTTATGCGGGGTCTCTTTTTTTCAGGGTGCCTGGCTGCTGATCCATCCCTCCCGGGTATCTGAACTGATAAAATGGAACCCGTTCCAGCTGGACAATAAATTTACCGTTGCGCCACCAGCCAGGTCCTCTTTAACTGCCGCGCCCGGTTCCGGCGCAGTCAGTAACGTGACGGGCTGTTTGAGTTTGAGCTGGCGGATTGGTTGGGTGCTTACTGTTTTTGCGAGGATAAACCCTTCCCTGCCATCGGGCAGTAACACGCGGAATTCATCCCCCAAAGCCGCGAGGATCCGGACCGATGTACCTGTTGGAAGCTTTTCTGACTTCTGCCCGACACGGATTTCCTGTGCGCCCGTCCTGGCGTTTTTACCTGCGAGGGTGGTATCGGAAACGATGGCGCGGGAGCGGGGGGTGTTGACATTGATAAACGGCCATGGGTTCACCGCACCACCGCTTGCATAAATCCCGAAGTGCAGATGTGCCGGGGTGGTGCGCGCATTACCTGTATTGCCGATCAGTCCCAGTACATCACCCGTCCGCACCCGTTGCCCGTCGGTAACCATCTGGCTGTCGAGGTGTGCATAATAGAGGGTGTAGTCTTTTCCGTCTGGTCGCATCCACACGACTTTACCACCGAGTTCATTTTCATTTACGCGGGTCACCCTGCCGTCGGCAATCGCCACCGCCGGTGTGCGTTTTTTTGCAAAAATGTCAACGCCTTCGTGCGAGCGACGTCCGCCATCCCGATCGGCCCCCCAGAAACTGCTTGCTTTGGGATTATCCTGACTCCGGACTGGAAAGGCGAGGGAAGGGGAAGTGCCGATATTGAGCGTATATCCGACAGACTGTAATAGTTCAGGTTGCACACGCAGGGTGTAAGTGCCATCCGACCTGACCTCGTAACTGATATTGCCGGGTAATGAATCGGTATCTGCCAGCAGGTCGCGGTTGCTGCCGCTCAGTTGCCAGATCTCCAGGAATACTCGGTAACCGGTGGAGGGTGTTACATCCAGCCGGATATTGACCATCTCGCCTTTTTTCGCCGTGAAGCTGAAACCCGCAGCGGACGGGCGATCTGCGGGAAAAAATCCTTTCTCGCGGTAAGGAAGCGTGACCGTTGCCGGTAGCGTAAGGCTTTTTTCGCCCGCACTGATCCATGCCGCTCCGAGGGTGCTCCCGGCGAGACCAGCATCTTTCAAACCCTGGCTGTATTTCTCATGAGCCGTCTTTTTTGAGGAAAGCGAAAGAGGGGTATTGCAGGCGGTGAAAAGGAATGATGCGGCCAGCAGGACCAGCGTGCCGCTACGGAAAATGAAATTCATTGATCGGTGTTTTATAAACTTTTGCAAATCACAGACCGGACATCCGGAGGCCGGATACCTGTCCGGTACCCTGAGATGCAGAATCGGCAAAAGCCCACAGGCGCTATTAAGACAATATTAAAAGGAGACACAGATATACTTATTCTTTATCCGGGAAATCCCTGATTTTCAATGGTTAATTTTAAAAAAGTCCTATGTCTCAGTAATTTTAGGTCAATTCGCACATATATGCCAGAGAGGATCAGAGTTTTCCATTTAGAAGATTACAAGATAATACGTGACGGGATACGGTTTTTGCTTTCGCAGGATCCGCAGCTCGAGGTCATTGGCGACGCCCGGCATGGGGAAGACCTGATACAGATGCTTCCGGATATCGACGTGGATGTGCTGCTCCTGGATATTTACCTCGATGGTATGGAGGAAAAACGGACCATGGATGGTTTTGCGGTTTGCGAATATGTGACCAAGATGTACCCGTCGGTAAAGATTGTGGCACATTCGGTATATGATGATGCGGACAGGGTGGCGAGGATCATGAATTCCGGCGCCATGGCTTTTGTGTCCAAGAAAGCAGGCTACGAAGAGCTCATCCTTGCTATCAGGATGGTATACGAGGGAAAAAAGTATATTTGCAAGGAAACCTCAAAGAAGCTGAAAAACATCAATGAGTTCCTTGAGGGTATAGTTGACACTTTGCGCGGTGAAAAAGATTTTTTCTCCAAACGCGAGAAGGACGTACTGGATCTTCTCGGACGCGGCTTCTCCACCAAGAACATTGCGAAAGAACTTTTCATCACCGAAAAGACGGTCGAAACCCACAGGAAAAACATGATCGATAAGGCCAGTGTTAAAAACACGGCTGAGTTGGTGGCTTTCGCTTCCCAGAGAGGCTTTCTCAAGTTTTAAATTATAGAATGGTGCAGACTGATATTACGCGCATCGGGGAGCTTTCCACCGATGCGGTTTTTGTATTTGATCTGAAGTCGCTTCGATTCACTTATGTGAATGATGCCTGCTCGCATGTAACCGGCATCAGTCGTGAAGAGCTGCTCTCGGATGCTTCGCTTGTATTACCACTGGTGCAGTCTGAAGACAGTAATCACGTAAACAGCTGTTACCAGGAATTGCTGGAAAAACATCATGTGAGTGCAACAGAGTTCAGGGTAGTGGTACCTGGCACCGGCCTCAAACATCTTTCCTGTGACGCCTACCTGCTGCAGGGCGGTGGATTGCTTGCAGGGTTTTTAAAGGACATCACCAAAGAGCGGGAGCACGCAGATTACATCATCAATTACGGGGCGAAAAAGGATACCCTGCTGGATATGATGGCCCATAACCTTTCCGGTCCGCTTGCCCTTTCGCAGCAGATCATCGACTGGATGGGGGACCATTCAAAGGATCGTATACCTGTTGAGATCTGGTCGCAGATTAACCTGATAAAAGCCAATACAGCCGAATGCCTGGATATAGTAACCGACTTCCTCAAACGGGAGCACCTCGAGTCGGAGCACATCTATGTGAAGAAGACAAGGTTTGATGTGTTGTCAAGGATTGTCGAAACACTTGATAAACTCATAGAGACAAATAAAAATAAGCGGTTCCGCCTCGTCAGCGCCCTGGAGAATCTCAATATCAATACGGACAGTGTGAAGTTTTTCCAGATCGTTCATAACCTTGTATCAAATGCAGTGAAGTTCACACCCGATGGGGGTGAGATCGACATCATTGTGGAAGACACACCGGAAACAATTATCGTGCGTGTGAAAGATAATGGAATAGGGATACCACCTGAGTTGCATCCCGTGCTGTTTGAGAACCGCACAACAGCCGGTCGTGAAGGATTGAAAAATGAGCTGTCAAACGGACTTGGATTATCCATAGTGAAGCGGCTCACCTATGTTCTGGGAGGTGAGGTGCGTTTCGCCACTGAACCCGGCCATGGCAGTATCTTCAGCATTGAGCTGCCCAAGAACTGATAAAAATTAAGAGATACAAAAAAGGGCCGCAGCGCATGCTGTGGCCCTTTCCTATTCAATCAATCCAGGATTACTTGATCAACTGGAAAGTTGCCGGTGGTGTTGTTGTATCAGGCTTTGGCAGTGTAGACGTGTCCTTTTTACCTGGAATGGTATCCTGGAATGTCTGTGCTACTGATACTGATTTGGTGTCTGTGTTGGATGCGATTGCAACCGCTGATACAGCGATGGCTGCCGCCAGGAATACTTTTTTCATGCTATAAAGTTTTAAATAATGAATGATAATGAAAGATCTGAGGGATCATTTCTTATTTCGCTAATGGTTTTGCGAAGACTGTGCCAGCCGGCTGAAATGTTTATAACTTTCATGGAAAACTTGCAGGAAAACTGGCACCAGTATCGGCAACCAGCGGCACATAAGCCCTGTAACCCTTTACAGTCAGGCGTTTCGCGGCAGCATGCCACGTATCAGTGTGGCACCATTTTTAGCATTGTTTAACGTATACCATTTATAACAATACAAAAACAAGTACGATGAAGAAGATCCTTTACATACTTACTCTTAGCCTGATCGCGGTAGCCTGCAACAGTGAAGAGAAAAAAGCGGGTGACACTCCAGCTGCCGATTCCGTGAATTCGCCGGTAATTAACAGTATGGATAATCCCAACCGTACCCCCGGAAGCAACACACCTGGTGAAGGAATGGGAAATGGCGATACGTCTTCTTATGAAGGGATGAGCAACAGCAATAAGACGGACAGTACCAGGCATTAAAAAACCCCCTGCCAGTGTGCGCAGAGGGGTAGGTATAAACCTGAGCCAGGTTATCAGCGGACCACGGAGAATTTAGTGACATTCACTTCCCCTTCGTTTACAAGTTGTAACGAATAGATCCCCGGAGGTAATTTTTCAATATTGCTGATGCTGATGCTGTTCGATCCTTCAAACACCTTGGTTTGGTGCGTCCGGCCATATCCAGTACGCGGATATCTGCAGCGGATGACCGGCGGGCGGTAAAGCGTATCGTTGTCAGGCCACTGACTACCGGGTTAGGATTCAGCACAATGCCTGTAAGGGTTGCGGCTTCCTTGCGGACCAGGATGGTAGAGCTGTAGGAGAACTTACCGTCGATATCCACCAGCTTAAGGCGGTAGTAAAACACGTTGCCTGCGGTGCTGGCCAGGTTATCGTTATGGTCATAACTCCTTGTTTCGGATCCTGAAGCTGAGCCGGTTGCAGCCAGTTCGCCAACCTGTGCGAAGGTGGAACCATCGCTGCTGCGTTCAACGACAAACTTCTGGAAGTTGAGTTCGTTAACGGTTGTCCATTTCAGCGTAGTAACATTATTACGGAAAATAGCATTGAAGCTGGTGATGGTAACGGGCAGTACGGCTTCCTGCGGGAAGTTGAAGCAACCCAGGCGTGAACCATACTGGCGAACCGGTAAACCGATGCTGCCACCCGGATTGTAATCATATCCCATGCGGAAAGTAATTGAAGGGAACTGGCCGTTATAGCGGAATGCCGCCACGTTCTGCGCACATTTCGACACGCCATCTTTTTCACATGTACCACCAGCAAAGCCTGTCCAGTCAGCACCGCTGCTGTTATATGTATAGGCAGAAAGATCTGTAGTAGAGTTGCTTAAAACCACAGGGTTGCTTGCAGTGATTCTTTTAGCCATACCAGTTTCGCGGAACCAGCGGCCGTTTGATCCATAATCGAATCCGGAGCTGAAACCATCGATATCGTAGTGTACATAGTTCAGGTTGGTCAGGTTAACCGCCTGGGCGAAATCGGCGTTGGTACCGTTGTTGGTGCCGGTGGCATTGCGGTAGAAACGCATGGTGAACTGCACATAACCACGGCGATCGCGGCCAACTGCACCAACCAGGGCTTCATCGGAACCGATCCTCGGGCAAAAATAGCTGGCCATGGTATTGTTCTGCTGGTCAACCGCGTTGTCATCATCAATGCTCCACAGGCGGGCATTATACACTTCATCTACCGATACTTCCACGTTGACAACCACGCCAGACACGGTGGCCATGCCACGGTATCTCCAGATCGCCCCCGCAGCCAGGCGGTTGCCGTCGTTACCACGATTGTACACACCCCCTTCGGTCCGGCTGACCACGTTGTTGGTTCCCGGAGGACAGGCATCAATATTCGGAGTCAGGATACAGGAGTTGGGATTGCAGGTGCGCGGTGCGGCAGGCGCGGGAATCTGTGCGTTGGCCACAGTTGCTGCTGACAGGAACGCCAGCAATAAAGTAAACTTGTTCATGTGCTCTAGGTTTATAGTAAATCAAATAAAACAGCGACTGAAGGAAGGATTCAGGTACGGAGATTTACAGGAGGGATTTACTATCTGGTTTAA
>SEAD01000314.1 GCA_004173355.1 Chitinophagaceae bacterium
AGACTGGATGAAAAAGGGGCTGCCCTTTTTACGCCTGCACAGGCGTGTGTACTTCAAAAAAAGTGAAGTGCTTAAAATCATGCAACAAGACATTACAGATTAATTTAAGGAGGGAATAAATATGAACCTAGAGATCATCACTAAGGAGGATTTAAAACAATTAAAGAACGAGATGCTGGCCGAGATCAGGCAGCTCATTAAACCGGAGGACAGGCAGAGCAAGCGATGGCTGAAAAGTGCCGAAGTACGCAAGCTGCTGAACATCTCACCGGGAACCCTGCAAAACTTGCGCATTAACGGTACGCTGCGATTTACAAAGATTGGCGGGATGATGTACTACAAACTGGAAGACATCAACAGGCTATTAGAGGGAGGTAACCAATGACAGAAACAGGCGTCCATAACAAGACGGCGGACTTCACCAAACTGGTCAGGCGCATGGGTGCAGACAGCCGGATACTCGCCACCCACGTCAGCCTGTTTACCGCGCTTTTTGTCTGCTGGCAGCATGGCGGTTTTACCAGCCCCTTTACCGTTACTCGCAAAAAGCTGATGGCTTATAGCCGGATTGCATCAATTGCAACGTACCATAAATGCATTAAAGAATTAGATGCATTTGGGTACATATGCTACCAGCCATCCTACCATCCGATCAGGGGCAGCCTGGTCTACTGGCCACCCGGTTGAGCCGGGTCAACCGACCAAAAAAGGAGCCGGAAAACCCGGCGAAGTATTGAGCCCTGACGCTCCTTTCAGGAGCCATCCGGGCATGGAAACCGCATAGGTTTGCCGAAGCTTTTAGCACGTCAAACTTATGCGCTTTGTAGGGAGCGAGTTAATGTTTTTGCTATACAAAAACCCGGATTCACCCTAAAGGGATGCCCCGGACTCGCTCCCGTTGGTCGGTTAAAAAAAGGAATTAAGAAAGTATCTATAGAAGATTTGGAAAGGAACACAGCGCATGAAAACAGCGACAACTGGTAGTGAAATAAAGAAAAAAAGAGTACCCGGCAGACCAAAAAAAACGATTAGCCGTAGTGACCTGCTGATGATCCGATTAACCCCGATGGAAAAACAACTGATCGGGCAACGGGCAAAAAATGCGGGGCTGAAATCGAGCGAATGGTTCCGCAGGGCGGCAAAGAATGCAAGGGTTTTTCCACGCTTTACCCCAGAGGAAAGCGGATGGTTCAGGATGCTATCAGGAATGGCCAATAACCTCAACCAGTTGACACACCTTGCCCACGTGGAAGGCTTGCCTACGCTGGCTTTAAAATGCCAGGCACTGATCAGGCAAATAGAAGAATTGTTAACCAAAATCAATAGCAATGATCGGTAAGCCGATCACAGGAAGAAGCTTCGGGGGCTGTGTCCGCTACATCGTGGATAAGCCCGAAGCGAAGATCCTTTTTGCCGAGGGTGTAAGGATGCAGAACGCCACCACGTTAACAAATGATTTTAACCTGCAACGCAAAATGAGGCCGGAACTGGGCAAGGCGGTCGGACATCTGGTCTTAAGTTGGAGTAACGAAGACCTGCCCAAACTGACCGATTCGGTTATGTTGGAACATGCCAAAGAGTATATGCAGAAGATGGGTATCCG
>SEAD01000315.1 GCA_004173355.1 Chitinophagaceae bacterium
GAGTGGTCAGCGAATTTGTTATTACCGAGATTGATAAAAAGCTGGTTATGACCTTTCAGGTCAAATTTACCAGTGATGGCTGACACGTAGATATCAAGGAGTCCGTCACCATTGACATCTGCCATGGTCACCCCGCTGCACCAGTCGGAGATGCCCTGTACCCCGGCGCTTTCAGTGATATCTTCAAACGCCATCCCTCCCTTGTTGAGATAGAGTTTATTATTTCCTGTTGAGTTTGCGGTGAAATAGATATCGGGTAGTCCGTCGTTGTTGATATCGCCGGTAGCCGCCCCGCCTCCGTTGTAGTAGTAGAGGTAATAAAGTATATTGAATCCTTTTTTGTTTTCGAGCTGGTTGGTAAACGTGATCCCGCTTTTTGAAGCAGACACACGCACGAAGAGGGTCTCGCTGCGGTTGCAGGAGCAAAGTAGAATCAGCAGGGAAAATAAAACAAGACGGTTTATGCGCATCCTTTTTATTTCTTGATGGCCGTCCGCGGCTGGCCGTGGTGTACAAAGATCGGGATACAGGCTTCGCAAAGGGCCTAAAAGATTCGTAAAAGAAAGAAAGGGTTGCAGTGTTTAGTTGCAACCCTTTCTTTTTTTGTAAATGAATTTCCCGGAGGGAATTACATTATCAGTCCTTCGAGGTAAACAACTGGTTGATTTCAGCAGCGCTCAGTGCCTTGTTATATATCCGGGCCTGGTCGATTGCTCCATTGAAACTTCTTGCCCAACCTTCTGCACCATGGTTCGATGTCAGGCTTGGGGTGGTCATAAACTGATGGGTACCCCATACGATCCCGCCAACATTATTGAACTTCAGCCTACCATAGGTTCCCCCGTGCAGGATCCTGTTGGCTACACCGGTTGGCGCGCCGTCACGATAAGTGGTAAATGACGATGTTGCTGCATCGTATACAAATGCAATATGCGTCCATTTTCCAAATACGCCGGTAAGTTGGCTTGCCGCACCTGCGTCAATCCACTGTTCCTTATCAGCTGAAACACCGTCATTGACAATATGCACTTTGAAATAGGCATCATCCGGAGCCATACCTGCCTGGTTGCTTTCAAGGAACACATCGAAATGACCCCAGAATTCAGACTTGTGTGCAATCGAAAAAAGTCCCTGTGCTTCGACCACCGGACCAGTGCCGTTCATCCAGAAGGATACTGTCAGGCTGCCGAGGTTCGACAGGGAATCGTAAGAAAGACTGGAGTATTCATTGGGAAACACAGTTGTGTCACGACCATCACTGACCCAATAACCACCAGCTCCGAATTTAAGTGCCTGGCCTTTTGCCCCGGCAACATAAGAGGTGTTTACAACAGTTCCCTTGAGCCCGTTTTCACCTTCATCCGTAATATTATTCTCAAACGACCATAGCGATTTCAGGGGGTTATAGGCTGGCGGCTCCGGATCCAGCAGGATTTCTTTCAGTTCCGGCCTGTCCATCTTCTGGCAGGAGCTTACCGCGAGTGCAAGACCCATGGCAGCATAGAGGCCAGTTTTGAATATGTTCAGTTTCATATGTTCAGTTTTTTAAAGTTTTTGATTACTGGTAGTCGGGGTTCTGGATTAACACCCCGCCTGATTTA
>SEAD01000185.1 GCA_004173355.1 Chitinophagaceae bacterium
GTCCAGCCCATGAGGTCATCAAAATGTGAACGGAGCGACAGCGAATCCATCCGGTCGAGGTTAGGTACGAATGCCTGCAGCACCGGACCATTCACCACATCCGCGTTCAGGGTGAAATTGTACGGCTGCTGGTTTTCATTGAGGCTGTCTGTCCCGGCGATCTGGAAATAAGGGTCAATTGAACGCTGGATCACCGAACCCATTTCGGTCAGCTTGTATTTCCCTTCCAGCTGTGCATATAATATATCACTGTTCAGCCGCAGGAAATGACCGCCACTATCGAGTGCGCCGGCAAACACCTGCAGGGTATCCATCTTGATCCGCTGCTCACCATTCACAAGCAGGGATTCCGAAATCGTCAGCGCCCCTTCCAGGCTGTCCACATTGGCCACCGGGAAATCCGCACTGATCTTTCCATGGTAGATCAGTTTATCAGGGGTAAAATTCAGTTCATGCGCCTTGATGCTGTCCACCATCAGCTCAAGCCGGATGGCAGGATCGCGGCGGGACATATCAGCCGTTGCGTCGAGCGCGAAATGGATATTCGGGTCCTGGATCCCTGCCTTCGCAGTGATCTGCTGGTTGGCGGCCGTGGCCTGCAGCGTCAGGTCGCGGTATTCGTACCTGTTATATACCAGCGATTTTATAACCCCTTTTGCCTCGCCGTTGGCGGTCTTTGGATCATAGCCACGGCCTTTGGCCGTAAAGCTCATTGTCACCGGACCGTAAGTGCTGTCGTCCTGGAGGATGGTACCGAGGTCAAGCTTTTCGGTAGACAACTGCAGGTCATACACCGCCTTTTTTGCATCGGTGATATTTTTTGTAGTTCCTTTCACGGTTACGTTTCCGAGATCGGTCCGCATTTTCAGGTCTGTCAGCAGGTCAGCCATGCTGCCCCTGATGCGTCCGGTCAGGTTAAACCGGTTAGGGAGTGTAATATTTTGGGGAAGACTGCCCTTGGGCATAAACGAGAGGAGATCCCGCTGTGAACTGCTGATATTATTTATTACCAGGTCAGCCTGCATCTTATTTATATCAGGCAGTCCGGCCAGTGTACCACTTACGTCAAGACGCGTGGAACCGAGACCTGCCAGGCTCAGCCGCTCTACGGAAAGGTTATTCACCGATCCCGTGACACGGCCATCCAGCAACCAGGTCGCGTTCGGATTGGCAAACGCAGGTTGCTGTCGCAATGAAGGCACAAAGGTGAGCACATCACGCACGAGTATTTTACTGTTGTCAATATCCGCATCTACCTGCAGGTTACCGATATCTGTTTTCAGCGCCTCAATCGACGCATATTTAATGGCGAGATCCCGTTTGATTTCAGTACCCGGCGTTTTCAGGTAGAGGTCCTGCAGGAAAGCCTGGTTCGATGCATACAGGAAATTTGTTTTCAGCTGCTGCAATTCAAACCCGCTTTTTTCTTTCAGGCTGGCGTCGCTGACCAATGCACCGATCGAATCATTGCTGAAAATAAAATTGCTGACCTGGAAAGTGCCGATCCCCGCATCGAGATGGGAGAAATCCATCCCCGCTTTTGCAGCCGGTGCATTCTCGTCATCAAACTTCACATCCACTTTCTGCAGATCGAGGGACGCAAAAAGCAAACGCATGGACTGACCGTCATTGAGGGTATCGACATTGGTTTTATCAACCACAACCGCCGGCTGTACATTTTCTTTTTTATCCATCCGCACAATTGCCTTCGTATCATGCAGCAGGATTTTACCCAGGTCAAAAACGCTGTTCGCGAGATCGATTGTTTTTGGTTTTACATCCAGCTCACCAATCACCGCATTGGCATACATCGATCCCACGCTGCTGGTAAAATCAACAGAAGATTCTGTAATGGACACATGTCCGATACCCAATTGTAAAACGGGTGAGTCGGCAGCCGGTTGTACCGTTTTGTCATCGGCCACTTCAGGATCAATCACCAGTGGTTTTGTCTGCACCAGTTTTGTATTCAGCCGGCGGATATTTATTTCCGGAACTTCAAAATTCATTTTCGCAAGGTCAAAGGTTTTGACCTTCGTATCAAAATGTGCCAGGCTAAGATCCACATCATTCCCGGTTACCACATCCTTGTACACAAAGCGGAGATTGTTGAGATCAACAGTACCAATTTTTATCAGCATCCCGGCCGATGTGTCGGTAGTGGTTGTCGTATCTTTTGTCCCGGAACCAAACGCATCCACGATGTACTGGAAATTGAAACTGGTGTCGGGAAGAAGGCGTGAAATTTTTGCAGTGGCATCATCCAGCCTCACGCTTTTTATATCGAGTTCGTTATTGAAAATAATATCGTAAAAACTAAGGTTGACCCGGATTTCACCTGCGGAAAAAAGGGTGTCGCGGGAGCGGTCTTCCAGATAGATATCATCCACCGCCACTTTTCCGGAAACCGTGATAAACAACCGGCCGATCTCAACACGCGTTTTGATTTTTTTCTCCAGCCAGGCGGTTGCCCGGGAGGTAATAAAGTTCTGCACCGGAGGGGTGAGAATTAAACCAATAACGATCAGAATGAGCAAAATAATCCCCAGGACAGTTTTAACCACTATCCGGATCACCTTCCGCCATCCGCCTTTTTTTTCGGGAACCTTATTCATCCTGTAATTGCTTGCCTTAGTTTGATTTGCCTGAAACACAACTGAAAATATCGTGCTATTCTGCCGGGCTCCTGCAAATAGTTCGGTTTGAAACGGTTTCGATTGGGTGCTATTGGCTAAATTGCCCGCTAAAATTGCTTGTATGATCCGTTCAAAAATTGCAGGAACCGGGAAGTATGTACCGGAAAATATCATGACAAATGAAGGGCTGACACAGTACATGCAAACCAGCGACGAATGGATCCGTGAACGAACCGGGATCCAGGAAAGAAGGTATGCAGACCGTACCGGTGAAACCACTACCACCATGGCCATCGAAGCAGCAAAAATTGCCATTGAAAGGGCGGGTATTACCAAGGACGATATCGACTTTATCATATTTGCGACACTGTCTCCGGATTATTATTTCCCCGGTTGCGGCGTACTGGTACAACGCGAAATGAAGATGAAGGAAATCGGTGCGCTTGATGTCCGGAACCAGTGCAGCGGTTTTGTATATGCTCTGAGTATCGGCGACCAGTTTATCCGCACCGGTACCTATAAAAATATCCTTGTCATCGGATCGGAAAAACATTCTTTTGGTCTTGATTTCAGCACCCGCGGCCGCA
Organism: Chitinophagaceae bacterium; assembly: GCA_004173355.1. Lineage (GTDB taxonomy): Bacteria > Bacteroidota > Bacteroidia > Chitinophagales > Chitinophagaceae > JBEVJC01. The sequence goes on from SEAD01000185.1 coordinate 3,224, forward strand.
ATGTTTCTGTCATCTTCGGCGATGGTGCAGGTGCTGTTATCCTGCAGCCCGCCACCAATGAAAACCAGGGTATACTTTCAACCCATTTACACAGTGATGGAGAAAGTGCAGAGGTCCTTGCCATGTTCAATCCGGGTACGCATGCCAATCACTGGAACGGTGGACAGACTCTTGCTGACTTCAACCAGTCATCCCCGGTGGGTGATATGTTTTTCAGTCATGAAATGATTGAGAAGGCACAGGTATATCCCAATATGGACGGACCAGCTGTTTTCAAAAAAGCAATTGTAAAATTCCCCGAGGTCATCCATGAGGCATTGAATAAAAACGGATACACACCAGCTGATCTCAACCTGCTTGTTCCCCACCAGGCGAACCTCCGGATTTCACAGTTTGTACAACAGCAACTCGGGTTGCGCGATGACCAGGTATTTAACAATATCCAGAAATATGGTAACACCACTGCTGCATCCATCCCTATCGCTTTATGCGAGGCATGGGAACAGGGCAAGGTGAAAGAAAATGACCTTGTCTGCCTCGCAGCATTCGGCAGTGGTTTTACCTGGGCCAGTGCACTGATCCGCTGGTAAACGACTGCCATCTGTTAAAGCATCATTAAAGCATAACGCATCTTTATGTATAGCCTTGTATTTGCGAATCTACCAGTTATGAAAAAACTTCTCCTGATCTCCGCTGTCCTCTTATCATCCATAGCCGGCTTTTCACAGGAACCAACCGTGAAAGCAAAAATCCGGTGCCGCACCTACGCCAGCCACTCACTCCCGGTCGATTCGGTTACACAGCTTGTGTTCACCGCCAAAGATCTCCGGAAAGGCAAATTCCATTTCACCTATAAAAATGCGCTGAAGGATTCGGACGTGAAAAGATCCTTTGACGTCCAGGACAAAAATGGCAAACAGGTCTACTCGGCAGAGGGCTCTTCTTTCAAAATCAGCAGTACCCGGTTGCGTGAGCTCCTGGAATTGTCACCACTGAAACTTTATTCCATGGCCATCCCCGCCGATCCCGAGAAAGCAAAAATCGTGAGGGTGCGACCCATCCTTGTCGCGGAACTGTCGCTTCGCTGACCATTTCCCTGATATTCCGGGGGATTGTAAATGGGCGTGGATCGGATTAGGTGCGGTTATCGTCCTCGCCCTGATTCTTGCTGTTATTTAACCCCGGCCATACTATCTTTTTATAAAGCCCCTCGCGGGGCTTTTTTGTTTCCTGCCATTGAGGCAACTACAGCTTACATTTGCAGAACTGTAAAGCACCCCTCACATGGCGACGCGACATATCATCTATATCATAAACCCGATTTCGGGCACGAGGAGCAAAAAGAACCTGCGGCAGGTCGTCGAAAAGAAAACCAGCGAAGCGGGCATCAGTTACGAAGTATTCCCTTCCGTTGCCAGTGGTGATTACGTATTCCTGAAAGAATACATCCTGGAACGCAAAGTCACGGATGTGGTGATTGCCGGTGGTGATGGGACCGTAAGCCAGGTGGTGGGCAGCCTCATGGATACCAAAGTTAATTTCGGCATCATCCCCTGCGGTTCGGGTAACGGCCTGGCCTATGCAGCCGGGATCCCGAAAAAAGCGGAACTGGCATTGGAAGTGGTTTTCAGCGGAAAGGCCCTTTCAACCGATGGTTTTGAAATCAACGGACGCTTCGCCTGCATGCTGTCAGGCCTCGGCTTTGATGCAAAAGTAGCGCATGATTTTGCCCAGCAACCCAAACGCGGACTGGCAACCTATGTCCAACAGGTATTGAAGAATTTTCTCTCCGCAAAGACCTATCCGTTCGAAATCCGTCTCAACAAACGGAAGCTCGAGACAGATGCCTTTTTTATCAGCATCGCCAACAGCAACCAGTTTGGTAACAATTTCACCATTGCCCCGGCTGCAAGCCTGAGCGACGGCCTTATTGATATCGTGATCATGACGCACCAGAACAAACTCAACCTGCTGCTCGAAACATTCAAACAGGTAATGGGGCGCAACAAACTCCAGCCACAATCCAGTATCCGGAAGGAAAAATCGGTGATCTATTTCCAGACTGACTCACTACATATTATCAACAAGGGATTAGCTCCATTACATATTGATGGTGACCCCGCGGAAACACCGGAAGAACTCAGCATTCATGTAAAGAAAAAATGTTTCCGCTTATTACAGCCGGTTGTGTAGGTTGCCGGCATTCCCCTTCTACTTCCCGGACTTTACAGGCAGCAGTTTCACCATCTCCGCAAAACTTCGTCGGTTGCCCACCGAATTTACCGATGACATGATATCCAGTTTTTCCCTGGGGCTGAGGTGGAAATTCAGCGCTGCTTTATTCTCTTCCTTGTCGGCTGCGTACTGGAACAATACCTTGTGGATCGTTCGCTGGTGATCGGATGCATAATAACTCAGCATATCGTTCTGGAAATATTCCATCATCTTGAACCAGTTGTGCTGGAGCAGCAGGAATGGTTTGGTAGCATGGTCGGTAATATCATCGGACAGATACGGGTATTCCCATCCGCCGGGACTGCGGTCGCGGATCTGCACCAGCAGCACGCCGGCGGTGTTCGCGGTGATCCACGCGTCAAAGGCCTGCAGGAAACGCAGGGTGGTCTCCTGTCCGTAATTGTCCCTCAGCCCGGCATCCATCACATCAATCACCGGTTCGGAGGGCAGCCATACGTTGGGAAGTACTATGGGAAAAGTGGCATTCATGCGCAACGCGGAAAGCACCCGCAGGTTAGTCGGATCCTGTTTGGCAAAAAATGCATTGAAGTCAACCACATCCGGATCCATCTCCGGCATACGGAGCGTATCCTGCCAGCCCTGCATCATAAAACTCACCGGTTGTGTGCTGATCAGCAGCTTGCGGCTGTCACGCGTAACCACCGAATTATAAAACACCAGCGGTATACGGGCCTCTTTTTCATCGGCAGTATAGTCTTTCATCTGGAGGTCGAGATACCCGCGGGTATTGGCATTCAGTTTTTCCTCAAACGCATAACCGCGGTCTTTTACATAAGTGTACTCATTCACCTTGAATTTCTGCGCGGGTGCTATCAGGTCGCGGGTCACAAATGATGAAAACAACGGGTTGAGCAGGTCCCTGGCTATATCATCCACATATGCATCATCCTGCAGCCGGATCTGCTGGCCGGCCTGTCTGCGGCGATACAGCTCCCTGAAATAGGTTGCCCCGATCATCCCACCGGATGCACCGTTGATCAGGAAGATATTCTTCATGATTGCACCGTTGGTCAGGCTGTCCAGTTCCTGCAGCACGCTCATCGTAAACGTCGCGCTGCGATGCCCGCCACCACTGGTGTTGACAACCACCAGCAATGGTTTGTCGCTGCCCTGGTTCGCCTTCCATTTTTCAAGGATGGAAATCATATTCAGGCTGTCAGCAGTTATTTTACCAGGGGTACACAACGCCATCAGGCCCTCGCGGGTATATGCCGGCCGTTCGGCCTTGTTGTTATAATTGAGTCCGTAACCCTTGTTCCGCGGATCGATCCAGTCAATTTTATAAAAGAAATTCAGGAGCAGCACCAGCGCCAGCACATAAGGAATACTCCAGCTCTGCAGGAAGTAGGAAAATGCACCCGCCACGCCGATCAGGATGGAGAACAGCATCGTGATACTCGCTGCAGCGGGGATCTGGAAGTAAGGCGACTCCAGGCAGAAACCCACCCCCACCAGCAACAGGAATGCGGCGAATACACTCAGTATCGCGGCGAAGTGATGCCGTTTGAAAAGCGAATCCACGAATTCCGGGGTATAGTGCCGCACATCACGTGCTGCGCGCAACCGGAAAAACGATTCGAAATACCATTCCACATGGATGATGGATTCCACATGGTAGGTTTCCTTCCGCGGGCCAAGATGCGTGATGTATTTACCGGGAGCCGAGATGGTTGGTACCATTTGCCGCAGGATCGACCGGTCGGCGCGGAAAAAATAGACAAAGGAAATAGCCAGCAGCAGGACCAGGCCACCTACAAACCCCGCAGCAAGCAACAATACATCCGGCACCGCCATCAGTGCTTTGTAGCGGGTAAACTGGAATGCCCTGAAAAAATAAAACGCCAGGAAAAGCAGTGGCAGGATTGAATTATTGATACAGAATTTGAGGAAGGGGTTGGTGGTAGCGGAAAGGAACCGGAAATGACGGCTGAACAGGATAAAGGTGCTGATGTTCCAGCTCATGATAAACATCCCGATGGAAACCCCTACCAGCGCGGCACTCAGGAAATTCACATCACCCAGGTATTCGGGTGAAAGATACAGCGAGTCTGCCCCGAAACCTTTCATGAAACTCCCGTT
>SEAD01000054.1 GCA_004173355.1 Chitinophagaceae bacterium
ACAATAAACGCATTTATTTCTGCGGAAACGGCGGCAGCGCAGCCGATGCACAACACCTCGCAGCAGAATTCTCCGGACGGTTTTATATCGACCGCAAAGCCTTGCCAGCTGAGGCTCTGCACTGCAACACCTCTTACCTAACCGCCGTGGGGAACGACTACAGTTACGATGTGATCTATGCCCGGCTGATCGATGGTCTCGGTCATGCAGGCGATGTGCTCATCGGACTATCCACATCCGGCAACTCCGCCAACATTGTAAAAGCCTTCGGGACCGCCCGCGAAAAAGGCCTGGTCACCGTTGGCCTTACCGGTCTTACTGGCGGCGCCCTGAAAGCACTCAGCGATTACCTTATTAATGTACCCTCCACCGATACCCCAAGGATCCAGGAAAGCCATATCCTTGCGGGACATATTATCTGCCAGCTGGTAGAAGAACAATATTTCGGTGTTTAACATAGTTCCATGAAAGAATGTATCATCCTCGCCGGCGGACTCGGCACAAGACTCCGTGAAGCAGTACCCGATCTCCCGAAATGTATGGCGCCCGTAGCCGGCCGGCCATTCCTGTACCATGTCATCAATCACCTGCGGGCACAGGGCATCAGCCATTTTATTTTTTCACTGGGGTACAAACATGAACTGGTTGAACAATACCTGCAGTCGTCCTTCAGCACCATGGACTATATCACCGTAGTGGAGGAAGAGCCACTCGGCACTGGCGGCGCCATCGCACTTGCATTGACAAAAGTACAGGGCGACCGCGTCCTGGTCACCAATGGTGATACGCTGTTTAAGATCAATCTCACCGGACTGGAAAAAGTATTCGAAGAAAGCCAACCGCTGGCCACTCTCGCGCTCAAACCCATGGAAAACTTTGACCGCTATGGAGTGGTCGAAACCAACGGACACCGCATCAACGGCTTCAGTGAAAAACAACACTATGATAAGGGGTTGATCAACGGTGGCACCTACCTGCTGGATGTAAACCGGTTCAGGGAACTGGACCTGCCTGCGAAGTTCTCCTTCGAAACATCCGTGCTGGAAACCGAAGCGGCGAATGGCACATTGACTGCCTCCATTCAGGATGGATATTTTATCGATATCGGTATCCCCGGGGATTTCGCAAAAGCGGGTACTGACCTTGCCCTGCCGCCACTCGACCTGAAAAAGATCGATAAATCCTGGACACTCTTCCTCGACCGTGATGGCGTGGTGAATGTGGATCATCCGGGCTCCTATATTTTCAAACCGGAAGAGTTTGAATTCCTCGAAGGTGCACCTGCATTTTTTAAGGGACTTACCGCACGGTTTGGCCGGATCATCATCGCCACCAACCAGCGTGGTGTCGGACGCAAACTGATGACGGACGATGACCTCGCCCTCGTCAACAAAAAGATGACCGATGCCATCAGCGATGCCGGCGGGGAAATCCTTGATATTTATGCCGCCACGGCCCTGCGCGATAATGATAAATACCGCAAACCCAATCCAGGAATGGCTTACAAGGCGAAACAGGATTACCCTGAAATCGACTTCAGCCGCTCGATCATGGTGGGCAACAATATCACGGATATGGAATTTGGACGTAATGCCGGCATGTACACGGTGTTCGTGACCACCACCAGCCCGGAGGTTACCCTGCCACATCCGGATATCGACCTGCTGTACCCCACGCTCCGGGATTTTGCCAAAGCTTTGTAAAAATTGACGGCGGCCCGGGCTTAACCACAGCTAAACCGCTGACAAGGATAATTTTACCGGGCAAATCCCGTTAGAATAGCCTGGCGTACCTTTACGCCGGTACACCAAGGGTTCATTAAAACTTTATTCGTGAAAAAAACACTTCCTTTCCTGCTCCTGGCCTTCCTGTTAATTGCAGGAAACGCCAGTGCCCAGATCACCACTGCCGATAAACGGATCCTCAAGGCAAAGGAAGATTCACTGTCAAAGTACTCGCAGTTTCTCGTCATGGATTCCATGACCGCCGGCAGGATGATTAACGACAGCATCTTCACCCGCGCACTCGTGCGTTCCCTGCAGGTCAAAAACTCATTCTATTACCCCTTCGATTCAGTAATGGGTGTTTCAAAAATTTATGCGCCCGATAGCAGTTTCCGGATCTTTACCTGGAACCTGCAGTTTGATGATTACTACTCCAGGCAGAAAGGCGCTATCCAGATGCGGACGGCCGATGGTTCACTCAAACTGAAACCCCTCCAGGATGTGTCGGAGTTTTCGGAAAACCCGGAAGATTCATTGCGCGACCGCCTTCACTGGATCGGTGCAGTGTACTACAACATCATCAAAACCCAGTTCAACGGGAAAAATTATTATACACTTTTCGGTTTCGATCCGAACGGGGTTCGCAGCAGTAAAAAATGGATCGATGTGCTGACCTTCGACGCAAAACAGGAACCGGTGTTCGGGGGTCCCTATTTTACCTTTGAAAAGGACAGCGTAAAACGTAAACCCGCACACCGTATCAGTCTCGAGTATAAAAAAGATGCAAGGGTACTGCTCAATTACGTACCAGACCTCAATATCATCCTCGCCGATCACCTCGTGTCCGAATCAGATGAACCGGAAAACGCATGGACACTGGTGCCAGATGGCGACAACGAAGCATATAAATGGGAAAACGGCAAATGGGTACATATCGATAAAGCTTTCGATTTCGAAATCGATATGAACAACGTGGATCCCTATCTGGGTAAACCACCGATGGGTGATCCGATCCTTGACCGCCAGGGGAACACCAACGAACAGAAGCTCCAGGACAAATCGGAGAAAAACCGGCAATCGGAGAAAAAAACTTCCACCCCGCCCGTACCACCGGTGAAGAAAAAAACAAAAGGCTGATAACCTTTTCAGGTACCAGCCTTGCTATAAGTTAACCGGAAAAAATTATTCGTCCAGCTTGAGAACTGCCAGGAACGCTTCCTGCGGGATTTCAACATTACCTATCTGGCGCATGCGCTTCTTACCTTCTTTTTGTTTTTCCAGCAGCTTCCGTTTCCGGCTGATATCACCACCGTAACATTTCGCGGTCACATCTTTCCGCATCGCAGAAATGTTTTCACGGGAAATGATCTTCGCCCCGATCGCCGCCTGGATCGCAATCTGGAATTGCTGGCGTGGCAGCAACTCCTTCAGTTTTTCACAAAGCTTGCGGCCAAATTCCTGTGCACGTCCGCGATGGATCAGCGCACTCAGTGCATCGACTTTTTCATCATTCAGGAGGATATCCATCTTCACGATATCTGCATCACGGTATCCAATCGGTGAATAGTCAAAAGATGCATAACCCCTGGTCTGGGATTTCAGCTTATCATAAAAATCAAATACAATCTCGGTCAGTGGTATTTCAAAACTCAGCTCCACCCTTGTCGGGGTGAGATAGTTCTGGTTGAGCAGGATGCCGCGTTTGGTGATGCAGAGGGTCATGATATTCCCGATATACTCCGGCTTGGTGATGATCTGCGCGCGGATATACGGCTCCTCGATATAATCCGTTTTTACGGGATCCGGGAATTCGGCCGGGTTGTTGACAATGATCTTTTCCTGTTTTGTTGTATAGGCGATAAAACTCACGTTGGGCACGGTTGTGATCACCGTCTGGTTAAACTCCCGTTCCAGCCGCTCCTGGATGATCTCCATGTGCAGCAGTCCGAGGAACCCGCACCGGAAACCAAAACCAAGTGCCTGTGAAGTCTCCAGCTCAAAAGTAAGAGAAGCATCATTCAGCTGCAGTTTGTCCATACAATCCCGCAGTTCCTCGAACTCATCGGTGTTAACCGGGTAAATCCCGGCAAATACCATTGGTTTCACTTCCTGGAAACCGTCGATCTGCGCCAGTGTCGGGTTAACCACATGGGTCAGCGTATCACCCACCTTCACTTCCTTCGCGTTCTTGATACCGGTAATGATATATCCCACATCCCCTGCACGGACTTCTTTTTTCTCGGTCATCTTCAGCTTCAGGATCCCTACTTCATCCGCTTCGTATTCCTGTCCCGTTGAGAAAAATTTAACCTTGTCACCCTTGCGGATCACACCATTCATGATCCGGTAGTATACGATGATACCGCGGAAACTGTTGAAGACACTGTCAAACACAAGCGCCTGTAACGGTGCATCGGTGTTGCCTTCAGGACCGGGAATCCGGTTGACGATGGCATCCAGGATCCCTTCAATACCAAGACCGGTGCGGCCGCTGGCAAGCAGGATATCTTCTTCCTTACAACCGATCAGGTCAATGATCTGGTCCTTCACTTCCTCAATCATGGCCCCGGCCATATCAATCTTGTTGATCACCGGCACGATTTCGAGATCGTTCTCCAGTGCGAGGTAAAGGTTGGAAATGGTTTGCGCCTGGATCCCCTGTGCGGCATCCACCAGCAGCAGCACACCTTCACAGGCGGCAAGGGCACGGCTTACTTCATAGGAGAAGTCCACGTGACCCGGTGTATCGATCAGGTTCAGGACGTACTCCTGCCCGTCAGTATGTTTGTAATTGATCTGGATCGCCTTGCTCTTGATGGTGATCCCCTTTTCCCGTTCCAGGTCCATATCATCCAGCACCTGGTCCATCATATCACGGTCGCTGATGGTGTTGGTGGCCTGTAGGAGTCGGTCAGCCAGGGTTGATTTACCGTGGTCGATATGGGCGATAATGCAAAAATTCCGGATATTCTTCATGTACTCTCCCCTGTTTTTCGGGACGGGCGAAGGTACTGAAAAAGCACGGCTTTTCCCACTTCCCGGGGCATATTAGTTTATCCGGGGAAAATAGGTTAACCGTGCTTTGCGGGACTGTATTCCAGTCAGTTATTTCTTGCGGGGAACCGCTTTTTTTGCGGTTTTGCGGGCAGCTTTTGCTGCTTGTTTTTTTGCCTTGACTGCGGCATTGCGTTCCCTCTTTGCCAGCATCAGTTCCCGGAGTTTCGCTTTTTTCCTGGCTGCCGTTTCCTGGCGTTTGGCTTTGCGCTGGGCAACAGCTGCTGTGCGTTTCGCCAGTTTAGCTGCTTTCAAAGTCTCCCTACGTGTACGGTCGGCCAGTTTTTTTGCCTCGATCTTTTTGTTACTGGCTTCAATGCGGATGTTCTCGCGGATCGTTTGCCAGTACTCCTTGCCATAACCCACAAAGATCTCTTCACCGGACAGGATCTCCCTTTTCGCAACAATAAATACACGGGTACCATCTTCCACGTACTCGGCATTATTGTTCAGTCCCTTGATCCGGCGCAGGCCGGTGGCATCATTTGAATATCGGGCAAGCGACTTTTCAGCGCGGCTTGCATCGATGACATGATTACGGTTGAGGAAATAGATATAACCGTTCTCCCCGTTTTCATGACGCACTTTTTTCCAGGTGCTCACACGGCCCTTGTATTCTACAATACGCGCGCCTTTGGGGATGGTATTTTTTGCAAAGAGTCCGTTACCGGAATTGGGAATAGTGGAGGTTTTGACAACGATGTCCTTTTCTAATAAAGCCATGGCTTGAATGGGTTAGCTATACTTTTAAAGCGGCAAAGATAACGTTCAGCACCAATGCACAAAGAAAAAGATGGCGCCTCCGGATGGCCCAAAATAAAAACGCAACACCGGCTGGTGTTGCGTTTCCTTCTATCAGTGATCCGCTGGTATTACATACCGGGCATCGATTTCTTTTGCTTGAGGGCAGCGAGACTCGGATCCATTTCAATCGCCTTGTCGCAGAGATGCTGGCCTTTTTCCTTATCGCCTTTTTTCTGGTAACACATTCCGATCATGTACACCGCAGAGGCATTCTGGTTGTCATACACCAGCACCTGGTCCCAGTAATCCATCGCCTGCTGGTATTTCCCTTTATAATAATAGGCTTCGGCCACCATGTTCAGCACGTTCAGGTCGCTCGGGCGTTTCTTCAGGATCTCCCCGAGGATCTTTACACCTTCCTCCAGGTTGCCGCTGTTGAGATAGGCAATACCGAGGTTCTCCAGGTATTCATTGTCCTTTTTGTAGCCCTTTTCACCGGCCATAAGGATATACTTCAGGGCATCCTTATCGGCGTGCATCGCGTAATAAATCAGGCCGAGTTCATACATCCAGTTGTTCTTAGTACCATCCAGTTCAATCGCTTTCTGGAAAAACGGCACACATTGTTTGTAATTCAGCATATCGGCATAACTGCGCGCGATCATGTAGGGAGCTTCGGCATTTGCCGGGTCTTCCTTTGTAGCGGCCGTCAGGTGCCTGATCGCCTCACCATAATTCTCCTGCTCGTAATGCACCTTACCCACAAAGAAACTGGTCTTCGCTGCGGGATCCACCGACTTCAGTTTCCCTGCATACAGGATCACATCATCGGGTTGTTTGAGATTGAATGAAAGATTCACGAGTTGCTGGTAGTTGGCGGCAGAGCCATCACCGAGGTCGACCAGCTGTTTATAGGTTTCCTTTGATTGCTGGTACTTCCGGAGTTCAAAATAGGTGGGCGCAAGCTGCGTCAGCACGGCCTTGTTTCCGGATTCAAATGAAATAGCCTTTTCAAAATGTTTAAGGGAAAGCTGGAGACGGCCGGCTTCTTTTTCGGTAATCCCTTTCTGCAGGTAAAAGGCTGCACTGTCGGGATTGATCGGCATTGTCTCCTGGTAACCACCCGCGAATGAGGCGGTACTGATGGCCATGAGGCCAAGGGTCAGGGTTTTCTGAAACATGGATTTAGGGTTTTCGGTCAAAGGATCAGGGTGGGTACGGATACCCCCATAACACCTTCAAAATACGGATTTTATTTGAATACCAGGGCGGAAAGTGGCGGCACATTGATTGTCAGCTTATAACGCTTTTTTTCCTTGTCCACCAGTTCTGACCGGATATCCGGGTTGTAAACGTCTCCCGTGCCCCAATATTTTACCTGGTCACTGTTAAAGATTTCCACATCGTAGGCCTTTCCATCTGTATAAATGACCCAGTCACTCCGGACTTCCGGACGCATGTTCAGCACCACCAGCACATCGTCGGTGGGGTCCAGCCCTTTGCGTTTGAAAACCATCACCGCATCTTCCCGGTGGTTGAGGTCGATCCACTCGAATCCCGCCTGGGAAAACTGTTGCTGGTACAATGCCGGCTGTTCCCGAAGCAAGGCATTCAGGTCGGTCACACATTGCTTCACCCCATTGTGCGAATGGTGCGCCAGCAGCCCCCAGTCCAGCTCCGTTTTATAATTCCACTCGGTGGTCTGGCCAAATTCATCGCCCATAAACAGCAGCTTGGCACCGGGGTGCAGCCACATATAACTGTACATCAGCCGGAGGTTGGCAAACTTCTGCCAGTTGTCGCCGGGCATCTTGTAGATCATCGGACTCTTTCCATGCACCACCTCGTCGTGACTGAGGGGCAACATAAAATTTTCGTCATAATAATACATCATGCTAAATGCGAACTTATCCTGGTGATCCTTTCTTTCCCAGGGACTTACCTTGAAATAATCAAGCGTGTCATGCATCCAGCCCATCATCCATTTCATCCCGAATCCGAGTCCACCGCCGGTTGTATGGCGGGTCACACCCGGCCAGTCGGTGGCCTCTTCGGCAATCATCATCACATCCGGGAAGTCACGGAATATCGTCTGGTTCAGGTCCTGGATAAAGGATATCGCTTCGAGATTTCCATCCCCACCGGATTCATTCGGTTCCCATTCACCTTCCTTTCGGGAATAATTCAGTTTGAGCATCGAGCTCACGGCATCCACTCGGATGCCATCGATATGGAAACATTCAAACCAGAACCGGGCACTGCTGATCAGAAAGGATTTGACCTCACCCCTTTTGTAATTGAAAATATAACTGTTCCAGTCCGGGTGATACCCCTTCCGCATATCCGCGTACTCGTATGTATGCGTCCCGTCAAACATATACAGGCCATGGGCATCATAAGGGAAATGGGATGGCACCCAGTCCATCAGCACTCCGATCCCCTCTTTGTGGAAGGCATCGATCAGTCTCATCAAACCCTGCGGATCCCCAAATCTGGATGTCGCGGCAAAATAACCGGTGACCTGGTAACCCCAGCTGCCATCGAAGGGATGTTCGGTCAGCGGCATGAATTCCACATGCGTGAAACCCATCTCCTTCACATACGGCACCAGCCGTTCCCGGATCTGGTCATACGTATTATAGCTTTCTTCATCACCTGGATTGGGTCGCTGCCAGCTGGCGAGATGCACTTCATATACACTCCAGGGCGCGTCGAGCGAATTATGGGCGGCACGTTTTGCCATCCACTCATCATCATGCCACTGGTAATACATATCCCAGGAAATGGATGCGGTATACGGACGGCGCTCCCAGAAATGGGCAACGGGATCTCCCTTCTCCGTTTCGCGGCCTTCGAATCCTGTTATATGGTATTTAAATGCTTCACCAAGATTAAAGGCCGGTATAAATCCTTCCCAGATCCCGCTGTTATCCCAACGGGCAACGAGCTGGTGGAGATGTGGTTCCCATTTGTTGAAGTGACCGATTACGGAAACCCTGGTAGCATTTGGCGCCCATACGCAAAAATACATGCCCCAGGTCTCGTTGACCTGTATCGAATGCGGACCAAATTTTTTATAAATGCTGTAGTACGTCCCCTGCTGGAAATTGCGGACATCTTCGTCAGTAAGCATGGAATAATTCCATACTGGTTTCGTCGTGTCGATGAAGTGGGATTCCTCGTACCATTTTTTCCGGCTATCCATTTGTGGAATTTTTGAAGAGTGGCGTCTACCAACTTACGCCTTTTTATTGAATTATTAACAGTACAATTTAGAGGCCACGGTTGAAACATAAATGTTAATGCGCATTTTTGCCCGGCCTTTCCTGAGAAGACAACGAATAACCAAGAACCTCAACATGCTGAAACCATTCCTGCTTACCATGGCATTGCTTTGCCTTGGCTTTAGTATTACCCGTGCGCAGTCAACCGTATCCGGTTCGCTGGTCGACACAAGTTCCCAACGAAAAGTATCCAATGCAGTAGTCGCACTGATCGGTGTGAAGGATTCCCTGCTCTACCGCTTTGTCCGTTCGGATGCCAACGGGAAGTTTTCCATCCCCGGCGTTCGCTCTGATTCATTTGTCATCCAGGTCTCCCACCCCGACTATGCGGACTATATCGATTACCTGAAACCCCAGCCGGGTAAGGACCTGGGCATCGGCAACCTCTTTATTACGCAGAAAAGCAAACTGCTGGAAGAAGTAATCGTGCGGCAGAATATGGCCATCCGCATCAAAGGTGATACGATCGAATACAAGGCCGACAGTTTCAAAACACAGGAAGGCGCATCGGTGAAAGACCTGCTGAAAAAATTCCCGGGGATCACCGTTGACCGCAACGGTAAAATCACCGCACAGGGACAGGATGTGGCCAAGGTACTGGTGGATGGGGAAGAATTTTTCAGTGATGACCCCGCAGTGGTTATCGAAAACCTCCGCGCCGATGCCATTGACAAAGTACAATCCTTCGATAAAAAAAGCGACCAGTCAGAATTTACGGGCGTGGATGATGGCAGCCGTTCCAAAACACTCAACCTCGTATTAAAAGAAGATAAGAAAAAGGGCATGATTGGCAAGGTTGTACTCGGCGCCGGCACGGAAGAAAGGTACTCGAACCAAGCCATGCTGAATTTTTTCAAGGGTAAACAAAAAATCGCCGTGTATGGGATCATATCCAATACCGGGGTTACCGGTCTCGGTTGGAACGACCGCGGTACCTTCAGCCAGGGCTTTGACCTGGAAGACGCGGAAATCATGCCGGGCGGCGGACTGATGATCACCAGTTCGGATGACGGCGAGTTTGGCGACTGGGATAACCAGTACCAGGACGAAGGGATCCCGCAGACCATCAAAGCCGGTGCACACTACAGCAACAAACTGAACCAGGACAAAACCAAGGTCAATGCCAACTACACATTCAAGGATATGAATGTAAATGCGGTGGGTAATACCCTGACCAAATACACCCTTCCTGAATCATCCTACTACAACCGGGAGCGCCACGATTCCAAATCATCGCAGAACGAACACAACTTCAACGCGCTTTATGATGTCAAGCTGGATTCACTGGCATCGCTGCGTTTTAAGTTCAACGGTAAACTGGGCACACAGGAAGCTGAGACAAACTCCCTGGTGGAAACGCTCGACAACGATTTGGGACTGGTCAACTCCAACCGCAGGGCGGTATCCACACGCACCGAAAATGAAGCTTACCTCGGATCGGTACTCTGGAGACAAAGGCTGAAGAAAAAGGGGCGGACGATCTCTGTAAGCGCCTCCTACAAAATGCGCGAAACCCAGCACGACGGCAATCTGGGGTCCATCATCGATTACTACCAGGGCGGCGGTATTAACCGTAGTGATACGATCGACCAGAAACGTGACTTCTACAGCGAAAGCAAAACCGCAACCGCCCGCGCGGTGTACACCGAACCAATGGGAAAAAAAGGTACCCTTGAATTCAACTATGCCTTCAGCCGCACCCGTTCGGAGTCAGACCGCAAGACATTTGACGCAGACGATACGGGGAAATATACCAGCCTCAACGATTCACTCAGTATCCGCTACGGACTGGCCTATATCAGCAACGGTGTCGGGGTAAAATACCAGTACAGCACCAAAAAACTCAGCGCCAATATCGGTACCAATGTGGGTGCCAGCAGCATGAACCAGTTTGATTCGCTCAACAAGAAGGTCAGGACGTTCCGTTTCCTTAACCTGAACCCCAGCGCCCGCGTCAGCTATGCCTTTGCACCGCAGCGCCGCATGAGCTTCAACTATTATGGCGGTCCGAATCCTCCATCCATCGACCAGCTGCAGCCGATCAGGGACAACAGCGATCCCCTGTTTGTGGTGGTGGGTAACCCCAACCTCAAACAGTCCTTTTCCCATAGCCTGAACCTTGATTTCAGTGACTTCAAAACCCTGACCGGCCGCAATATTTATGCATCGGTTCGGTTTAACCCGCAACAGAATGCGATCGTAACAGATAATACCATCGACGCCAGCGGGAAGACCACCCAGCGCTATCGCAACAGCCAGGGCAACTACAGCATGAGCGGCTTTTTTGACTATGGGATCAAAATAAAGGAATTCCGGATCGGCATGGGAATCAACGGTAGCAACAGCCGGTATGTAAACATCCTGAATGGGGTGATGAACCGCAATACCCAAAGCAATATCGGTGTGGGGCCGGCATTCAGTACTTTCAAGGAAGAAAAATATGAAGTATGGGCCAGGGCCAACTACGGTTATAATTTCTCCAATTCAAATAACCAGTCGCTCAACGCCAACTTCTTCTCGCAGGATTATGAAATGAGCGGTACCTGGTTCTTCAGCAAACGGTTTTTCATAGGCAGCAGCGTGAATGCCACCCTGCGCCAGAAAACAGATGCATTCCAGGGCAACAACAATATCACGGTCTGGAATGCCGATGTGAACTACAAAGTATTTAAGAAGAAAAACGGGGTCTTCCGTTTCGAGATGTTCGATATGCTCAACCAGCGACGCGGCTACCAGCGGAACTTCAGCGGCACATCGGTTTCGGAAAGGAATTACAATACCCTCAGCCGTTACGGTATGCTTACGTTCACCTGGAACTTTGTCAAAAACCCCACCCCTGCACCTTCAAAATAATTGTATGAAAAAACTGATTCTAATAGCCCTTTGCAACCTCGCTGTCCTCGGTGGTTTTTCACAGACATCATTTGTGACTTCGGGTAAAATCGAATTCGAACGGAAAGTGAACCTGCACCGGCAGATGACGGCCGGGGAAACCGGCGACTGGATAGACGGCTTCAAGAAATTGATCCCCCAGTTCCGTATCGACTATTTCAGCCTTGTTTTCAATGAAAACAAAGCCCTCTACAGCATTTCAAAAGAAGATGCGAGCGAAGCCTCCACCATGTTTTTCAACACTCCTGCTATGGACAACTCCGTGTTTACGGATTATAAAGACAAGGTTTCCGTGAGTAATAAACTGGTATTTGAATCCCGCTTCCTGCTGACGGACTCACTGGTCAACCGGAAATGGCGGATCGAACCGGAAACCAGGACGATTGCCGGTTTTGAGTGCCGCAAGGCCGTGACTGCTATCTGCGATTCAGTGGTGGTAGTAGCCTTCTATACCGACCAGATTATCCCACAGGGCGGACCTGAATCATTTTCCGGATTGCCCGGCATGATCCTCGGACTGGCCGTTCCGCGTTTGTATACCACCTGGTTTGCGACCAAACTGGAAGTCATAACCGCAGCCGATGAAACAAAAATCGTCGCCCCTGCCAAAGGAAAGAAGGCTAATTACAATGACATGAATGCTTCCGTAACAAAGGCCATTAAGACCTACGGCCCGAAATTCTTCGACCGTTCCATCTGGAGTGTGACATTGTAAAACTATCTGATTAATTCAAACACAAAACTTTCTTTTGGCTTGATCTCCCATCCTTCCAGCGAAATGGTTTTGCCGCTTTGTGCGTCACGTGCGGAGCGAAATCCATCCATCCGTTCGGAAAACCGCTTCCAGTCAGGCTTTACAGCGGATGAACCGGTATTGCTGATCACCATCACGGTCTGCTTGCTGTCGTACCGGAAGTATACATAGAGTCCGTTTTCCGGCACGTACTGCATCAGCTTTCCATGACCGATGGCCGTGGAAGCCTTGCGGAACCGTGCTAGGGATGATACGTATTCAAAGGCTTCCTCCTCGGCACTGGTCCTGCCCTGTTTTGTAAATTTATTTTCCGGATCACCCTTCCATCCACCCGGAAAATCACGACGCACTTCCGCATCGGTCGGGTTTTTGAAATTCTTCATCAGGATCTCCGTTCCATAATAAAGCTGCGGGATCCCGCGCAGTGTCAGCAACCAGTTGATGGCCATTTTGTATTTGGAGAAATCCTCCCCGATCACTGAATACACACGGTCGAGATCGTGGTTGTCGAGGAAAATACTGTTGCGCGTTGGATCCTTGTACAAAGCATCCTGCGAAAGTGTCGCATATAATTTTGTCACCCCCTCACTCCACCCGAATGGCTGGTTCAGCCCATCAAGCATGGCACCATACAACGGGAAATCCGTTACGCCCTGCACGTTGTGTTTGAATGGGACATCCAGGTTATTTTGGGTAAAATAGGCACTGTTGAACGTAGACTGCACCCATGCCTCACCAAAGATGGTCAGTTTGGGAAATTCCTTCAGCATTGCATCATTGATCCGGTTGAGGAAAGCTGCATCGCTGTAAAACCAGGTATCCACCCGCCATCCATCGATCCCGAATTCTTCCGTTGCCCAGATAGCATACTGGATGAGGAAGTTCGCAACAAATGGATTACGCTGGTTGAGGTCCGCCATGAACGGGGTAAACCATCCGTCAGTGGCCAGTTTCCGGTCAGCTGCCGAAGAATAGGGATCGGCGAGTACCTGGTGTTTATGAGAGGTATTGGTGTAGGATGGCCATACATTCACCCAATCTGCGCTGGGCTGGTCGCGGATAAACCAGTGGTCGGTTCCCACATGGTTGTACACCGCATCCTGCATGAACTTCATGCCTTTCCGGTGTGTGGCATCCACGAGTTGTTTGTATGCCTCGTTGCCACCGAACCGTTTGTCCACCTTGTAGTGATCGGTAAACGCATAACCATGATAGGTGCTGCGGGAAGTACCACCTTCACTGGTGCGGGACATATCATTCTCCAGTATGGGCGTTGGCCAGATGGTGGTAATGCCGAGCTCCTTGAGGTAGTCGAGGTTGTTTTCGATCCCCAGGAGATCACCCCCATGCCGTGCAAAGGGGTTATTGCGGTCTGCCTCCTTATCCAGCATATCGGTGTATGCGTCGTTTGATGGATCACCGTTGGCAAAACGATCCGGCATCAGGAGATAGATAAAATCTTCCTGCCGCACCCCTTTGATCCGGGAGATGCCATCTTCTTTGTTTTTAGCGACCAGTTTCCAGCTGATGGTTCTGGACGATGCCGCAGTACCCACCGTAAATTTCACGGTGCCCGGTTTTACGGAAGGGCTTAGCAGCAGGTCCACAAAAAGGTAATTGGGATTGGAAACGGTATGTACTTTTTTCACCGTCACACCGGGATAACTGGTTTTCACTTGCTCCTTGGTACCGATTGCGGTATCATGGATGATCAGTTGTACCACAGGGTTTTTGAAACCGGTGAACCAGTGTGTGGGATAGAGGTCCTGCGCCCGGAGGCCCAATACGAGAACAACTGCAAACGCAGACAGTACAAGTCTTTTCATATAGTGCTGTTATCAGATGGAACGCGCTTCTTCTATTTCCAATTTGACGGTTTCCAGTTCGTTTTCCGTTTTATCCTTCACCACGAAGTAACAGATCACGGCGGCCAGGGCAAGGAAACCCCCACCCAGCTGGATCGCAAGCATGCGGTCATTGTGCAGGATATTTTTCATCACATGTTTGAATCCGAGTGAAGCGATGATCTCGGGCAACACGATAAAGAAGTTGAAGATGCCCATATACACCCCGATTTTATTCCGGGGCAGGCTGCCGCTGAGCATCGCATAGGGCATACTCAGGATACTGGCCATTGCGATGCCGATGCCGGTCATGCACGCATACAGCATGTACTCATGGCTCACAAAACCCACACTCACCAGGCCGATGGCACCACAGGCGAGACAGAGCGCGTGGGTGACACGACGACCCAGCCTGTCGGCAATCGAAGGAAGTATAAAGGCAAATATAAAAGTCACCACGTTATAGAATGCCAGTGTGAGTCCGGCGAAGTCAGCGCCTTTTGAATACACGGGGTCCTGGTCATTTACACCATGAAATACATTTACCGCAACGGCGGTGGTATAATAAAACCACATGAGGAATAGTCCGGGCCAGGTAAAAAACTGCACCAGCGCCACCCGCTTCATCTGCGAGGGCATATTCCGCACGGCTTCAAAAATCTCCGACACGCCGCTGCTGAAACTGCGTTTGGCTTCCTCCTGTTTGTCCGCAGGCAATTGCTCCGGCGGATATTCCTTACTCGTGAATACCGTGTAAAGGACAGCGGTCAGGAAAAAGAATGCGCCGATAAAAAATGAATACTGCACATTCGCCGGGATCCGTCCATCCACAGAAGTATTGGCAACATTAAACACATTCTGCATCAGCCATGGCAGCGAGGAGGCGATGGTACCGCCCAGCCCGATCATCAGGCTCTGCATGATAAACCCGCGGTTTACCTGGGAATCGGGCAGTTTGTCCGTCACGAATGCGCGGAATGGCTCCATGGCGATATTGCCTGAAGTAGACAGGATCCAGAGCAGGCCTGCGGCCATCCAGATTTCACTGCTGAACGGCATGAAGAGCAGCGCGGCGGAAGCGAGGATCGCCCCGATCAGGAAATAGGGTCGGCGGCGCCCGTACACCGGGTGCCAGGTGCGGTCGCTCATATAACCAATGATCGGCTGGACGATCAGGCCGGTAAGCGGTGCTGCAAGGAAGAGGTAAGGGATTTCATCGGCATTTGCACCCAGGTTTTCATAGATCCGCCCCATATTGGCGCGCTGGAGATCCCATCCGAACTGGATCCCGAAGAAACCGACACTCATATTGATGATCTGGCTGATCGATAATACCGGTCGGTTGGTGGCGAGGTTGGTAGACATAACAATCGTTTTTATTCTGGGCGGACCGAATATAGCTATTATGTATTAACGACACAAAAAAAACGGACCCGACTGGTTGTCGGGTCCGTGGTATAGATTATGCCGGGTTCTGATCAGATCACAAAACCATTAGGCAGGACAGATCCTTTTTTTACCACTACAATACCATCTTTCACGGTATAGAGTGGATGATCGCCATTTTCAAGATGCGGGCCTCCGTTGATGCGTACATCATCCCCGATGCGGCAGTTTTTGTCGAGGATCGCATTGCTGATATAACACCGGTTACCAATGCCAAGCAAAGGGATCCCTTTTTGCTGGTCGTCGGCAATATCACTGAGTGTTTCGTAATAGTCGCTACCCATGATATAGGTGTTCTTCACCGTGGAACCATGGCCGATCCTTGAGCGGATCCCGATCACACAGTTTTCCATACGGGAAGCATTGATGATGGTCCCTTCGGCGATCACGGTTTTCTCCAGCGTAGTACCACTCACTTTTGCGGGTGGCAACATACGTGCCCGGGTGTAAATCGCATTGCTGTTATCAAAGAGGTTGAAGTCCGGCAGGTCTGCGCAGAGACCGAGGTTCGCTTCAAAGAAGGAATAAATATTCCCGATATCGGTCCAGTACCCGTCGTACTGGTAACTGGCCACTTTACACTTGCCGATTGATTGCGGGATGATCTCCTTGCCAAAGTCCGTTGCTTCCACATAATCATTCTGCAGGTAATCAAACAACAGTTTACGGTTGAAGATATAGATGCCCATGGAGGCCAGGTACACCTTCCCTTTTTTTGCCATCTCTTCCCCGGTATCGCTTACCCAGTCAACAAGCAGGTCGCGGCTTGGTTTTTCGATAAAGGATTCGATCAGGCCATCCTTGTCTTTCAGGATTCCGAATTCAGGAGCTTCACGGTCACCCACCGGAATGGTTGCCACGGAGATGTCGGCACCGGTTTTTTTATGATGCTCCAACATGCCCATAAAGTCCATCTGGTAGAGCTGGTCACCGGAAAGGATCAGCACATACTCGCTTTCGAAAGGAGCGATATGGCGGAGGCTCTGGCGGACTGCATCTGCAGTACCCTGGTACCAGGTCGGGTTATCCGGTGTCTGCTCGGCAGCCAGGATATCCACGAAGGCAGAACTGAAGGCACTGAAGTGGTAAGTATTCTTGATGTGGCGGTTCAGTGATGCGGAATTGAATTGCGTCAGCACGAACATGCGGTTGATCCCCGAATTCATACAATTGGAAATGGGAATGTCCACAAGCCTGTATTTACCGGCAATCGGCACGGCGGGTTTCGAGCGGCTGGCTGTGAGCGGGTATAATCGCGAGCCGGCACCACCACCGAGGATCACACTTAATATTTCTTTTGAGATTGACATATAACAAACAATGGTTTAGATGATTCGGGTAAAAGTTACGCCACTAATGCATTAGAAAATGCAGCAATGGAAAAATTATGACCGGTAAAAATCATTTTTTCAGTCCCTGGTAAATATCAATATACTGCTGGGCAGAAGCGTCCCATGAATGATCGATCGACATCATATGTTCCCTCATCCACTGGTGGAGATCGGGACGGTTAGTATAGAGGTCAATCGCCCGGCCAACTGAATACGTGATATCTCCTACTGAAGCCTGATCAAAACGGATACCAAACCCCTGCCAGTCGCCAAAATCGCGAATTGTATCCTTCAGGCCACCGACGCTGCGCACCATCGGCACAGTCCCATAGCGCAATGCGTACATCTGGTTGAGTCCGCAGGGTTCCACCCGGCTGGGCATCAGCAGGAAGTCGGATCCTGCGTATATCATGTGGCTCAGTGGCTCACTATACCCGATATAGGAATTAAAATAACCACCAAACTGATGTTTCATGTCGTCCAGCTTTTCTTCGAGCACCGGATCTCCTGATCCAAGTACAAGGAAGTTCGCTTTTCCATGGTGCTGGTAAATGGACTGGCTGATGGCTTCCGGCAGCAGGTCTGCTGCTTTCTCCCCTACCAGCCGGCCGATAAATGCAACAAGTGGTTTGTCTTCATCGAGACCAAACTGTCCGCAGATCTCCGCCTTGTTTTTCTTTTTCCCTTTTTCCACCAGTTCTTTATCATAGTTGCGGGCAAGGAAATTATCGGTCATCGGGTCCCACACCTGTGTATCTATACCATTCAGGATCCCGCTGCTTTTTCCGCGTTCGTACTGGAACAGGTTTTCCAGCCCGTTAGCCGACTCACGGAGTTCATCCATATAACTATGGCTGACGGTGGTCACCTGCCATGCACATTTCACAGCCGATGCCATCGGGTTGATGGTATCATTCCAGTCCAGCATACCCCAGTTCCAGCTGTCATATGCAGGCAGCAGGTAGTAGCGGTCCCAGCTGATCCATCCCTGGTACTCGCCATTGTGTACGGTGAATACAGTGGGTGTATCGGCAAGTGCATTCTTGAATGCGTAACAGTATTTGACCATAAACGGGATCAGGCCCGTGTGGTGGTCGTGGCAATGGATGACATCCGGTTTGTGCTGCCATTTGCTGAGCCAGTCGCAGACCGCGATCTGGAAGGCAAGGAATCGTTCGGTATCATCGTCATATCCGTAAATCTTTTCCCGGTCGAGCAGGCCATTGATGTCCACGAGATACAGGTCAAACCCGAGCTCGTTACTTTTCTCACGGATAACACTATAATGGAACCAGTGTGAACCAATCTGCTGCCCGCCTTCATGCACCAGTTCCCACTGGTGGTTGTAAAGGAATTTGGTGCGGTACATCGGCATCACCACCTTGGCAACATGGCCCAGTTCGGCCTGGTATTTCGGCAGGGCACCAACAACGTCGCCAAGGCCACCGGCCTTGGCAACAGGATAACATTCAGCTGCTACGTGTACTATTTCCATGTATCAAATGTAACGGTTCTGCTGCTTTTTCCCGAAAGCTGGTTTCAGGGCATTACAGACGCACGGGAATTAACACTCCCCCTTGTCCGCAGCGGGCAATTAAACTTTTTCCCTATTGTATTTCTTTATACTTTGGGGCATTATAAAATAAAATCTCGTCTTACAATGAGTCAGGAAACGAAATGGTCGCAGTTTGGTACATTGATCACCGTGTTCTTCTTCTGGGGCTTTGTTGCCGCCAGTAACGATATACTTATCCCGGTTTTTAAAGAAAGCCTGCACCTGAGCCAGGTGCAGAGTCAGATGGTTTCCTTTGCATTTTATGTTGCTTATACAGTCGGATCACTGATCTATGTGGCGCTGAGTGGTACGAGGGGCGACCTGCTTAGCCGGATCGGATACAAAAACGGTATCGCGGTCGGCCTGATTGTTTCCGCTATTGGTACACTGCTTTTTTACCCGGCAGCACAGCTCGCCTCCTTCCCGCTTTTTATCAGCGGGCTTTTTGTAGTTGGTCTTGGCTTCTCCCTGCAACAGACGGCAGCAAACACGCTGGCGGTTGTGATGGGTGATCCGAAAACGGGTTCGCAGCGTCTCAGCCTCGCAGGCGGTATCAACAATTTCGGTACTACCATCGGGCCTCTGATTGTCAGCATTGCAATCTTCGGATCTGTCACGGGCGCCAGCACCAAGGCGGATATCCAGAGCATCAAAACCCCTTACCTGATCCTGGGTCTCGCGTTCCTGATCGTGGCATTGATTTTCAAATTATCCAAAGTTCCCAATAAAGTGAACCTCGCCACCGCAGATGAACAATTGCAGGGAGAAGCGGGTACGGGTGAGGATATTGCATTGGGAAAAAAGGATCTCTTCCCTTCCCCGAAATCCGTCCGGACTTCAGCTCTCCAGTATCCGCAACTGGTTATGGGAATGGTAGCCATTTTTGTTTATGTAGGTGTTGAAGTCAGTACTGCATCCAACCTGCCGGAGTTTATGAAAAAACACCTGGGTACCCCCACAGAGTCGATCGCACCATATGTGTCACTTTACTGGGCGAGTATGATGATTGGTCGCTGGACTGCTTCCCTTGGTGCCTTTAACCTGGCAAAAGGGACAAGGAGCGTACTCCGGTTCCTGATGCCCTATATCGCATTCGGGGTATTTATCCTGGTAAATAAACTGGCCAACCATGACGTTACGCCGTTTTATGTGTATGCAATCATCATCCTTGCCATCATCGCCGGTGATATCCTGAGCAAGGGAAACCCAGCCAGCCAGCTGCTTATTTTCAGCTGCATGGGAATCATTGCCCTGCTGGTCGGGATGCTCGCGGATGGTTACGTAAGTGTGTATGCATTTATCAGCGTGGGTCTTTGCTGCTCGATCCTCTGGCCCGCGATCTACACGCTTGCCATTGCCGGCCTGGGACAACATACCAATTCGGGCGGGACTTACCTCATCATGATGATCATGGGTGGCGGTATCATCAGCCTCCTGCAGGGTGCGGTATCCGATTATGTGATCGGCATCCAGTACTCCTATATCGTTGGAGTAGCCTGTTTTGCTTACCTGGCCTATTACGCTATCCGTGTAAAATCGATCCTGAAAGCCCAGGGCATCGATTATGATGTGAAAGTCAGCGGCGGCGGACATTAATAATAATCAATTCCTTCGTACATTTAAGCCCCGTTGACCCCAACGGGGCTTTATTACAAAAATTCCTAAATGGCTACACAGAACTCCAACCTGCAACCACTCGCGATTGGTATTGATATAGGCGGCACAGGCACGAAATTCGGGATCGTCGACAGGGACGCCAACGTGTTGTTTTCAGGTGAAATCTCCACTAAAAAACACCTGGAAGTTTCCAGTTTTATTGACGAACTGCACACCGCACTGACCGTCCTGATCAACAAGGCAGGTGGTATCGGCCGGATGAAAGGTATCGGTGTAGGTGCTCCCAACGGTAACTTTTATACAGGTACCATCGAATACGCACCAAACCTGCCGTGGAAGGGCATTATCCCCCTCGCAAAACTTATCGAAAATAAATTCGGACTGCCGGTTACCCTGACCAATGATGCCAATGCAGCGGCAATCGGGGAAATGATGTACGGTGCTGCCAAGGGCATGCGTGACTTCATCATGATTACCCTGGGTACCGGGGTTGGCAGCGGGATCGTTGCCAACGGCCAGCTCATATACGGGAATGACGGGTTCGCGGGTGAACTGGGTCACACGATCATCATTCCCGATGGAAGGATGCACCCCGGCACGGGCAAAAAAGGATCACTGGAAAGTTATGCATCGGCAACGGGTGTACGTTACACCGCACTTGAACTGCTGAAGGAATCCGATGTCAAATCGGTCATGCGTGACATACCGGAAGATGAACTCGATTCCAAAAAAGTATATGAAGCGGCGATTGAAGGGGATGAACTCGCACGCCATGTGTATGAGTATACCGGCCGGATCCTAGGCCTGGCACTGGCCAATGCAGTGATGTTCTCCAGCCCCGAAGCGATCGTGCTTTTCGGCGGTCTCACCAAAGCCGGCGACCTGATCCTGAAACCTACCCGCGAACACATGGAAGAAAACCTCATCCAGGTGTTCCAGAACAAGGTCAAAATCCTCATCAGCCACCTGCGTGAGTCTGATGCGGCCATCCTTGGTGCCAGCGCGCTGGTCTGGGAATAACCGTATTATATTGAATTGCGAAAGGCCTGGGTGATCAGGCCTTTTTTCCTGCCCCGCGCTGGCGCATGCTTTCATACAGGATCATACCCGTGGCGATAGACACGTTCAGTGACTCAAAATCACCGGCCATCGGGATCCGCAGTTTCTCATCGCATGCCTTCATGAGTGCCGGGTACACCCCCTTATCTTCACTGCCCATGATAATGGCCAGCGGTTCCCGCATATCATAATCAGCAATGGCTGTTTCAGCCGTCATTTCCGTGGCAACCACTTTAATGCCGTTGAGATGCAGGTCATCTACTGCTTTGAGCAGGCTGTTTACCCGGCAGACAGGAATCTGTTCAAGCGCACCCGCAGATGTGGCAATGGCGTCCTCATTCAACGCCCCTACTCCCTTATCAGGGATAATGATCGCATGCACCCCGCAGCAATAGGCCGTGCGGGCGATACCGCCGATATTGCGGATATCGGTAATGCCATCGAGGATAAGGAACAACGGTGTTTCACCCTTGTCGGTCACAAACGAAATCACGTCCTGCAGGTCCTGGTAAATCACTTTGGAAATCTGTGCCACACAACCTTCATGGTCGTTCACATTAAAACCCTGGATCTTTGCCAGCGGCACATAGTTGAGGGGCACGCCCGCTTTCGCCGCAAGGTGTTTGATCTCCTGCACATCCGCGCCCAGCGCCTTGCCGTCAAGGTAAATCCTTTCGAGGGCCTGTCCTGCATTCAGTGCGTTGATCACGTTCTGCCTGCCGATAACCAGGGTGCTTTTTTTCGGACGCTGCGGTGAGCGGAAATTATTTCTCATCATACGGTTGATTTGAGTTTGAGCAATGCCGCAACGGACAATGCATCGGTGATCCGGCCGTCGTCCACCATACGGAAGACTTCCGACAGGTGAATCCTTTTAACCTGCAGCTGTTCGGTTTCTTCGGGTGCTGCTTCCATTTGTGTCAGGCCGCGGGCCACAAACACGTGGGCCACTTCATCGGACACGGAGTTGGACAGGTGCAATTTCAGGATTTCCTCCCATGTTTCAGCCACCAGGCCTGTTTCCTCCAGTAATTCACGCTTTGCAGAATCCAGCGGCAGCGTGCCTTCCGGCGCACCACCCTCGGGTATTTCCCAGCTGTATTCGTCGATGGTGAAACGATACTGCCCCACCAGCCAGGTATATCCGTCCGCATCAACAGGCACTACACCGATTGCAATATTCTTGAAGTGCACCTTGCCATAAATCCCTGGGTTGCCCGCCGGGTTGATCACCTCATGGTGTTCCACCCTGATCCAGTTATTATCGTAAGCCGTTTCCCGGCTGGTTACCTGCCAGGGGTTTGTTTCCTGCTCCATGGGTAAAAATAAAAAATCCCGTCGCAACCAGGGGTCGGGACGGGATCCTGTAATCCTGTAAATTATTTAATGCCGAATGCCTTCTTCACCTTGTTTACATAGTCAAGTTTCTCCCAGGTAAACAGCTCCACATTTTTGGTAATTACTTTTCCATCATTGGACTGGAATGTTTTGGTAACAACCTGTGGCTGGCGGCCCATGTGACCGTATGCTGCTGTCTCGCTGTAGATCGGGTTGCGCAGTTTCAGGCGCTGCTCGATAAAGTAAGGACGCATATCGAAGATGGAAGATACCAGTTCACCGATTTCGCCATCCGTCAGTTCCACTTTGGCAGTGCCATAGGTATTCACATTGATGCTGGTTGGTTTGGCTACACCGATGGCATAGGAAACCTGCACCAGTACTTCGTCTGCAACACCGGCTGCCACGAGGTTCTTGGCGATATGACGGGTAGCATATGCAGCAGAACGGTCAACCTTTGAAGGGTCTTTACCGCTAAATGCACCACCACCATGTGCACCTTTACCACCGTAGGTATCCACGATGATCTTGCGGCCGGTCAGGCCGGTGTCACCATGTGGTCCGCCGATCACAAACTTGCCGGTCGGGTTGATATGATACTTGATATTGTCGTTGAAAAGTTTACCGTATTTCTTATACTTCGCTTTCACCCGCGGGATCAGGATATTGATGATATCCGATTTGATCTTTGCGAGCATTTTTGATTCGCTGTCAAAGTCATCGTGCTGGGTGGAAACCACAATCGCATCAATCCGTACCGGCACGTTCTGGTCATTGTATTCCAGTGTGACCTGGCTCTTTGCATCCGGACGCAGGTATTTGATGGCCTTGTTCTCGCGGCGGAGTGCTGCCAGCTCGATAAGGATTTTGTGGGCCAGGTCAAGTGCCAGTGGCATATAATCCTGGGTTTCGTTGCTGGCATAACCAAACATCATACCCTGGTCGCCCGCACCCTGTTCTTCTTTCTTTTTACGGTCAACGCCCTGGTTGATATCGGCAGACTGCTCATGGATGGCAGAGAGGATACCACAGCTGTTGGCTTCAAACATGTACTCACTTTTGGTATAACCGATCTTGCGGATCACACCACGGGCAATCTCCTGTACGTCCAGGTATGCTTTCGACTTCACCTCTCCTGCCAGGACCACCTGACCGGTTGTAACGAGTGTTTCGCAGGCAACTTTTGACTGTGGGTCAAAGGCCAGGAAGTTATCAATCAGCGCGTCAGAAATCTGGTCAGCTACTTTGTCAGGATGACCTTCGGACACACTTTCAGAAGTGAACAAGTAAGGCATAATGAGAAGATTGAAGTTTAGGAGTTGGGTTGGTAATATAAAAAATAATCGGGTGCAAAGATAACACCCGATTGAATCTGTAGACAGCTTTTCAATTATATTTTCGAATAAACTATACGGAGCCTGATCCGCTGTGGGTTTGCACCCGGCAACGCCCCGTTACCCGTTCCGTGAACCCGCACGCGGCCCTTGCCTGGAGCTGCATTCACGCCCACTGTTGCCAGCAATGGCGTTGCACCCGGGCTTGAACGGTAGTTTTCAACATAGTAAAAAGGCATTGACAGCCGGAGATCAGTAGGGGTTATAGTACCGTTAACCGTGTTCTGCACATACCGGGTCATATTAAACCGCCACTGTTTGATCGTGTGTCCCGAACCGGATGGATCAGCGATGAAATAGGGCACCACGCCAAAAGTACTCAGGTTTGCATTCCCGCTGGCGTCAAAAGTCACATCGTATGGAACAGTCTGGAACTTCGAAACCGAAGGATCCCAGGCATCTACATACATATTAACGGCCGTAAAGAGCGAGTCCTCGATGCCTGACCACACCTGGTCAACCATGATCTCGGCACGATGCACCACGCGGTTGGTCAGCCCCACCAGTCCGGGTATTTTAAGATACGCATATGACCCGGGACTGTTCTGCAGGTAAAGGTCCGCATCCGGGGTTCCATTGATACCATCGGAATTGGCGGCCAGTTGTGTGCCGCCGTAATCGCGGACAATTGACTGGGCATAACCTACACCGGAGTTTACATTAAAGGTGAAATAGGCAACCGTGGTATCCCATGAGGCTACCGGTGCATCATTCCTGTCATTTTTGTAATAGATGGCCAGTTTGGTATTCGCACCGGCGAGGTTCACCCCTACCAGCCCGTTACCGCCGCTGGACTCCACCAGGAAACCTTTCACATAGGACCTGAAAGTTGAATCATTCAGGTAGGCAGCCTGACGGCCGTTGGCTGTGGTGGTATCATAACCCAGCAACCGGGCGCCGAATGCATCATCAAGACGGATCCGCAGCTGGTTGGAGGTTGTATCCTTGTATACTTTTACCGAATCGTTCAGTGAGCGCAGGTCGGTCAGGCGACTGCCAAGCAGTGCGCCTTTTGCCCTCGGCCCATCACGGTATTTATAACGTTTGGCAAGGGCCAGTGTATCTGCCAGTTCATAGACACTAAAGGTCTGCGGGATAATAGTGTCTCCGTAGGTTTCCACCGTACTCAGCACCAGTACCACCGAATCAATATGCAGGCTGTCGGGCCGGTTGGAAAAAGTCCAGCGGTAAGCCGATGGTTTCAGTTCGAGGGCGATCTGTGCGTCGGTCCTGCCAAACAGCGGATCATTATCGATCCGGCCCACGTAATGTGTGTTGTTGTATGTGGAGAGACCGGTATCAGCGGCGATAGTAAAAGTGTCGTTGAATGCCTGGATGTCGATGATGGTATCAAAAGTATTGATGCCATCCACTTCGGGAATGAGGTCGCCACCCAGCTGGGTGTAATCATTGATCCTTTTACAGGAAACCAGCAGGATAACAGCACTGAAGACAACAAGCCCAAGCGCCAGTGCAAGGTTTTTATACTTCACAAATATCTGAGTTGAAAGCGGGGTTAGTTAATGTTACTTGCCTGCAAGATCGCCATAGAGTTGTAAATAGTCTGTTAAATCAGACTCCTCATTAAACGGCAGGGTACGCTTCCCGCGGACTTTTGAAAACTCTTCCAGCAATTTTTTGTCCACCTTCTCCGCGCCAAATGTGATGGCATCGGCATACGTGGCACCACCCCTGAACATCGCGGCATTGTTCCCTTCCTTGAAGGGTTCAAGGTCTTTTTCCTTAAGTGTCGGATGGATCAGTGCTTTTTTCAGGAAGTCGGCACCCAGCTTATCCTTGAAGGTCTGCTCGCCGATTGTATAAACGATTTTGCTATGGGCAAAAACGGGTTCTTTTTTATATAAAGTCTTCAGGTAAGCAGGGATCAGTCCGGTCATCCAGCCGCTGCAATGGATCACATCCGGAGGCCATCCGAATTTTTTGACCGTCTCGAGTGCACCCTTACAGAAAAACACTGTACGCAGGGCATTGTCATCATACCAGTTGTCATTTTCATCATTGAAAATGTGCTTGCGTTTAAAGAGTTCCTCGTTCTCAAGGAAGTAAACCTGCAGCCTTGCGCTGGGAAGGGAGGCAACCTTGATCTGGAGTGGCATATCATCGTTGTCCACTGATACATTGATGCCGGACAGGCGCACCACTTCGTGCAGTCTGTGACGGCGTTCGTTAATGGTACCAAAACGTGGCATGATGCAACGAACTTCATAACCGTTGTCATTGGCCTTGATGGCCAGTTTGTTCACGATCTCCGAAAATTCGGTCAGCTCCAGGTAGGGCGACATTTCGTTGGCAATAAATAAGATCCTTTTTTTTGCTGACATGTTCTCCCGTTGTTTAGATAGTTTTTGAAAAACGTGTGCAAAGGTATTGTTTTTTGCAGGTATTATGTCAGATGGGGGTAATTTTGACGGAATTACTGCAATTATGGTCATTTTTCGCAAAGCCTCCGCCCTCTCCGCCCACCTCGCCAGGCTCCGCAGCCGTGGCCAGCGTTCCGGCTTCGTTCCCACGATGGGGGCGTTGCATGAAGGGCATATTTCGCTGATCCGGCAGGCAAAACAGGAAGCGGACTTTGTGGTCTGCAGTATTTTTGTGAACCCGACACAGTTCAACGACCCCTCGGATTTTGCCCGATACCCCATCACCACGGAAAACGACCTCTCCCTCCTTCTGCTGGCTGAAAATGATATCGTATTCCTGCCAACCGTGGAAGAAATTTATCCCCCTGGCATGGTTAGGAGGCATTATGATCTTGGTTACCTGGAGACCATCCTTGAAGGGAAATACCGCCCGGGGCATTTCCAGGGTGTATGCCAGGTGATCGACCGGTTCCTGCAGGTAGTGCAGCCGGACCTGTTTTACCTTGGCCAGAAAGACTACCAGCAGTGTATGGTGGTGGGGAAACTGATCGGCCTGCTGGGACTGGAAGATAAAGTCCGGCTGCGGATAGCCCCCACTCGGCGGGAAGCGGACGGACTGGCTATGAGCAGCCGGAACGTGCGGCTCAGCGCGGCCGAGCGCACGGAAGCCACATCGATTTACCGCGCGCTCAGCGGGATCCGGGAGCAACTGAACAAGCAGCCATTCCCGTTGTTGTTGTCTGGTGCCGTTTCCGCGCTGGAAAAGGATGGATTCCGGGTCGATTATGTCAGTATTGCTTCTGCAAATGACCTCCGGCCGGTTGAAAACCTGGAAAGCGGGGAGCCGCTGGTTGCACTCGCAGCGGCCTTCCTCGGGGAAGTCCGCCTGATCGAC
Organism: Chitinophagaceae bacterium; assembly: GCA_004173355.1. GTDB lineage: Bacteria > Bacteroidota > Bacteroidia > Chitinophagales > Chitinophagaceae > JBEVJC01. The sequence goes on from SEAD01000054.1 coordinate 27,313, forward strand.
AACCTGTTGCTTGACAAACGGTCGTGAATCTTTTATAAATAAGTATAATTTTGCGCGATGCAGATAGAAGTATTGAAGTCGAAAATACACCGTGCCACCATTACCGAGTCCAACCTGAATTACGTCGGCAGTATTACAATTGACGAAGAACTGATGGAAGGTGCCAACCTGATCGAAAATGAAAAAGTGCAGGTGGTGAATGTCAACAACGGCGAACGGATTGAAACATATGTCATCACCGGCAAACGCGGCTCGGGCATTATCTGCCTCAATGGCCCGGCTGCCCGCAAGGGCATGGTGGGTGATGTGGTGGTGATCATCTCCTATGCCGCAATGGATTTTGAGAAGGCAAAAACTTTCAAACCGTGGATAGTTTTTCCGAAGGAAGGCAACAGGCGATAAACGGCCAGGCAGTATAACCGCATCATCACTGACCAATGAACAAAAAATTAAGGAACGCTTTACAGTATCTCTTTTTCTTCAGCCTGGGTTTTTTCTTCGTATGGTTATCGGTAAAGGATATTGACGATGAGAAATGGCAGCATATCCGGTTTGCACTCAGTAACACGCGGTACTATCTCGTGGCCCCGGTGTTCCTGATCCTTGTGGCCAGCCACTATTTCAGGGCATTGCGCTGGCGCCTGCTCATCCAGTCACTGGGTTATACCCCCTCCCGTTTCAATACATTTTTTTCGGTGTTTGTCGGCTACCTGGTCAACCAGGGTGTGCCGCGTATGGGTGAGGTGGTGAAGTGTACGGTACTGGGTCGTTATGATAAAATTCCACCGGATAAACTGATCGGCACCATCATCCTCGAGCGGCTCATCGATGCCATTACCCTGCTGCTGGTATTCGGCATAACGCTGGCCATACAACCCGGATTGTACCAGCGGCTGGTTGAAGAAGTTTTTGTCAGTGATGGCAAACCGGGAAAGGCCGGTATCTCCGGTGGCCAGATCTTCCTCATTGTTGTCGGTGCCCTGCTGCTGCTGGCAATCGGATGGGCGATAGTAAAAAAGAAAACACTGGCGGATATAAAAAACATCCTGAAAGGTATTGCAGGAAAGATCTGGCAGGGTGTAGGTGCGATCCGTCACCTGCGGAAACGCGGACTCTTTCTGCTCCTGACGGTATGCATGTGGGCCTGTTACCTCGCAGGTGGACTGATCGGTTTCCAGGCACTCGAACAGACACAGCAATATGGTATCAAGGAATCTTTTACCGTGTTGTCTGCGGGCAGTATCGGCATGGTGGTCACCCCTGGTGGTATTGGCGGTTATCCGCTGCTGGTGGAAAAAACCATGATCCTGTATGACCTGCAACCCGAGATTGCCACGGCATTTGGCTGGCTGCTCTGGATCGCACAGACCGTCATCATTATTTTCGGCGGGGCAATCAGTTTCGCGGTACTCCCCTGGTACAACCGCCGCCGCGACAAACGTCGCCGGCAACAGTCTGCCGGAACCGGCGTGGCGCCACAGACATAACACTGGGTTAATCCGGAGGGTTTTATCTTTACTGCTATTAATCAATCCACCATGTCGCATCACCACAGCACCCGGATTAAAACAATTGCAAGGGATATCAGCTGGCTTTCATTCAACGCACGCGTGCTTCAGGAAGCAGCTGACCGGTCAGTACCCTTACGCGAACGGATCCGTTTCCTCGGCATATTTTCCAATAACCTCGATGAATTTTTCCGCGTACGTGTGGCCACCCTCAAACGGATGATGGAAGTTGAACAGCGGGCACACATGCACCTTGAATCCGACCCGCAGGAAATCCTCAACGAAATCCAGATGACCGTCCTCAACCAGCAGAGTGAATTTGCACGGATCTGGTCGGGCATCCGCGAGGAACTCCGCGCCGAGAAAATCCTGCTGGTAACGGAAGAGGAACTCGATCCGGAGGAACAGGAATTCGTCAGCAACTACTTCGATAACGAAGTAAGTCCGAACGTCATCCCGCTGATGATCGAAAACATCCCGCAGATCCCGCACCTGCGCGACAAGTCGATCTACCTAGGAGTGGTGATGTGGAAAAAGGAAAATGCGCTGAAGAAAAAATATGCCCTGATCGAAATCCCCAGCCGCGTGGTGGGCCGGTTCCTCCTGCTGCCGGAAAAAAATAATGAAAAAAGGATCATCCTGCTGGAAGATGTGATCCGTTTCAACCTCCCCGAAATATTTACCTACTTCGGATACGACCAGTACCACTCGCATATCTTCAAGGTGACGCGTGATGCGGAACTGGATATCGAAAGCGATCTCTCCACCAACCTGATCCAGAAAATTGAAAAAGGACTGAA
>SEAD01000186.1 GCA_004173355.1 Chitinophagaceae bacterium
TTGAAGACATACAGGAGAGCTGGCTTTCGCAGCCGGTGAATGAAACGGGCGGGGTCCCGGACTTGCGGGTTGTGCAGGGCAAATGGCAGAAACGCCAGCAGAAATTGCTGAAGAGTAACCTGCGGATGACGGTTGGGTTTGCGGCGGCAATGTTTATGATTGGCTGGGTGTATATTTCTTTTAACGGGAAATATGGGTGGGCGTTTGACGTGAGTATCGCGGTTGTGTACCTGCTGATGTTTGTGGTTTTATGGGTGGCGTGGAAGAGTTATGGTTTTCGGAAGGAAAGTTTTGAGAACTCCAGTGTGGAGTTTATCAATTACCAGGTGAGTAAGCTGGAGTGGCAACGGAAAACACTGACGAGGTATGTGTGGGTGTATAATTTGTTGTTGTGGCTGGCGATGTGTCTTTATTCGTTTGAGATAACTCATAGAGGGCCGGGGTGGTTTACGGTGGCGGCGATCGGGTCCATCACTGCGTATATCGGAGGAATTTCATTTTGGGTAATGTTGGTGAAGCAGAAGAAGCAGGTGAAAGGGATTGATGAGATGATGGGGGAGTTGAAGGGGATTGGGGAGAAGATCAATGGATGAATAAAACTTTGAAACCTATCCGGGCAGACTGTGTAGATGAGTTTGATTTCGGGAGTAAGCTCTCAGGAATGGCCAGGGGCAATCACCAGATAATTGTTTTTGCCCCTGGCATCTGGCTATTTCTTATCCATAGCAAGAATGGAAGCCATTAACTGATCTTCCTCGGGAATAATACAAATTTCAATCCTACGTTTGTCAAGTGACACAACGATGTGGTCTCCTTCATTAAATCCGATCCTTTCGAGCCAATTGCCTGTCAGCCTGATTTCCGGAACCCGGTTTTGACTGCGTCGGTACATTCTGAATCGGTAATACACTTTCATGAGCCGGGTACTCGGATTTCCTTTTCTGCTGATTTTCTTTTCATTTTCACTTTTCATAACACGACAATAAATCCTGACAGTGGTCCTAATCGACAACCAGTAGTTGAAGAAACGGGACTTGCACCCATACTCTGCCAGGAAGATTGTAAATGAGTTAGGCTGGTCTGTCAATTAGGAAAGTGAAGGTCCTGAATCGTTATGGCGAATCCGCGTGTAATTCACCGCGGAACTATGTTTTTTTCCCGTGAAAATAAAATGGTGCTTAATTATAACCTAGCTAGGCGGGATACAAGATTGGTGATAGCCAAGCCAGTCAGTCATTTCTAACCTACCAACCCCTCCATCCCCAACGCCTTCATCCCTTTCCTCGCCTCAACTTCCACGGCCTCATTCGCCTTCTTCACAAACTCCCCGGTCGATGGATCCACCACCGTCCTCAACGGCCGCTCACCTTTCCCCATCCCAATCAACCCAACAATCGCATCCGCCACATCCTGCGGGTTCGGTTGCAGGGTCTCAAAGAACTGCCAGATCGCCGCAACCATTTTATCCGGATACTGCATGATCGCAGCATACCCTTCATACACCGAAGCATCTGCACCGATCCTGGTCTTCTGGTAAATTTCGGTTGGATAAGCGCCTGGTTGTACAATTGCCACATCCACACCAAGAGGCCGTACTTCATAAAACAGCCCTTCGCTCAATCCTTCCAGTGCAAACTTGGAAGAAGCATACATCCCCGCAAACGGCGCGGAAAACCGGCCAAAGCCACTGGAAATATTTACGATCAATCCCTCGGCCTGCGCACGCATGCTGGGCAGCGCCTGCTTCATCAGCCTCCAGGGGGCAATCACGTTCAGGTCATACAGGTCTTGTAAATCAGCCGTAGTAAAACTCTCCGCCACACCACTGATGCTGAAACCGGCATTATTTACCAGCACATCGATCCGTCCTTCTGTTTCAAGGATCCGGTCAACGGCCGACTGAACACTCGAATCGTCCGTCAGCGTAACATCCAGCACGGTTATATTTTCCACCTGCCCCAGGGCAACTGCTTTCTCCGCATTTTTACCCGATACATCCCGCATGGTCGCATACACTTGATGCCCGAGACCCGCTACGCTATTGGCGATCAGCCATCCAAAACCACTATTCGTTCCCGTAACCAGCACAACTGTTTTGCTCATTTGGTTTAAATTTTAATGAAGCAAAGGTTGATCGCGGTCGGAACAAAACATTTACCATATGGTAAAATACATTAACGGATCATCTTACGAAGCTCCTCCAACGAGTCAGTCAGGGATTTATTTTGAGAAGATACAGATGAATCAAGAACTCGAATCTCCCTTTTTAATCCGTATATGTTTTGCTGAAGAGAGTCAATCTTTAATCGATCTGTCTCATTTTGTTTCTGAAGTGTTCCCACTCTAGAATTAGAGGACGAATTGCCAATCAAAAGGAAAATTATGCCTACAATCAAGAATGCGACATTTAGAAGATGACTAGGTTTGAGAAAATCTTTCCATTCTTGCTTGTCTTTCGCGATATCATTAATGACCAAAGCAAAAAACAAAACGAAGGATAACGAGATTGAGCAAATCCCAATTAATTCGACGGCATTATCTTTATTTTTAAAAACTTGGACTTCAATTGATAAGAAAGTTACGAAAGAGGCAAATAGGCCGAAAATTGTTAAAAAGTCTTTTTTGACTTCTTGACCTTCTTTTTTTATATCCTCTTTCAGGGTCGTAACAGATGTGTCGAAATCATTCCTGAAAAGTGCTCTTACCTCTTGTTTTTGTTCGTCTGTCAAATTCAACTTACTAGTCAGACGTTTGGTGTTGCTAGCACTCTCGTTGTCAATCCCCGACATATCATTCCCAATGCCGAGTTCAGCGTTTTTATCGAGAGTAAGGAGAGCATCTCCATCTATCTTCGCTTTTTCGTCCTCTTCCGCTTGATTCTTTTCAGTGATTTTATTCTTGTTTTCTGACATAGTTACAATTGAATTCGGGGAATTAGAACTTTCAAAGCGAACGAATAAATTAATCCTGTACTTTTTCCTACGACTGCAACGGTTGGGACCATTTGCCCTCCGATTACAAAAGCTCCACCTATTTCCATTTGGAGTGGCGTATGAATGAAGCCTTCTAACAAGACGAATCCAGAAGGATCGGATATAATACCCTGCTTAATTCTTAACTCAATTGCTTGCTGGATTTCCAGTTTGTATGTCTCAAAATTTATCGTACTCATTACCGATTAATAATCATAAAATTGGCAAAATGGGTTCAGTGAATTCTATAGCGTGTCAAACATAATTTGTTCGAGTGCGCTAATGTATTATTTCTCAGACAAATCAAACAAATAATAATGGTGTTTCTAACCATGGGTCTACATAACGATGGTAATTAGTTAGTTACACCCGCTTGAAGGTAAAGCCATGCACCTTAACAGTTATTTCGTCGTTATTACTATATCAAGTCGTCTCATCGGATATTTTTCCGGATGCAGCTCTGACATGGTGAAATGGGCAAACCTGTTTTTACAGCAAGGCTCGGTAAATGGCGTCAGCATTTTAAAACAGGAAACATGGAAAAAAATGATTATCCCGCAGCGTACCGTAAATGATCGCTACAAGGTTTGCCTGAGCTGGTTTGAAACCGATATTGAAGGACGGAAAGTTTATTTTCATTCGGGCGGTGATATCGGATACCGGACTTTTGTTGGTTTTTGCCCTTCAGAAAATGCAGCGGTTGTACTGATGGGAAGTAACGATTTCTTCGATGGTGCCGAGGCAGGCTTTGCTTATTTCCAAACCCTGTTCACCCGGAAACTTCCGGCGCTGCCGTTAAAACCGGCACAACTCGAATTACGCAAATACATAATCAAAGGCGATCTAGCGAAAGTTAAAAAAGTATTCGCTGGCATGAAGGAAGAAGCAAAGCAACGCTATGATACCAGTGCAACCAGTATCCTTGAATTGGGAGGAATGTTATTTGAACGCAATCACCGCCGGCAGGCTACTGAGGTGCTCGAATGGGGTGCTTCTCTGTACCCCTCAGATGGTTCCTGGTATGGCCACCTGGGTGACATACATGTCTTATGGAAAGACTATGACAAGGCAAAACAGTATTACCAGAAAGCATTGTCACTCCAGACAGGTTATCAACGCCGGGAAACTGAAGTCAAATTAGCCGGGTTGCTGGCGGAGAATTAGTATTGTTTATTAATTTTGAGAGATGGGTCCGGTTTCGTTACTCCATTCCCACATCCATCAGGACACTTCAACCAATTGACGCGTTTGTTACCGGTCATTGTTGGCAATCTGCCGGTGCATTCGCAGCGTGCCGTCCTTTTCGCGCCGGAGAAGGTTGAACATATTGCCTTCAAACACACCCCCATTTTGTGCATCGCCCCATCCACCTTGGAAATGACCGGTAAGGAAAACAACCGTGTCGGTATGGAACCATTCCTTATAAGAATGCTGCGCGTAGAGCCGGGCTTCCGGCCGGTACACACTACTAAGGTAAGGCAGCAGGGCCGTCATGCCTTCGACTGGTTGACTGAAATGCGGGCTGTACAATCCATCGCTCGTAAAAGCTTCCGCACGCGCTCTTCCATCTCCCGCCCTGATCGATTGCACCAGTGCGCTGTCAAAACGGGTGACTGGCGCCAAGAGAGGCTTGCTGACCTGGTAGCCCTGCTGGGCTACACTGTCCTTCACCGTGACGTTTACATAAGGCACATCACGGGCACTTACATAACTGGACGAACCAAATAGCTCAGCCATGAATTTTTAATCTTCCCATTTTATCCCGCTTCCACATGATCATGTAATTGCCGGCATAGCTGCGGGCAGCAACCCTTCCAGAATCATACTGTAGTTGAAAGGTGCCCGTCTCCAGCAGGTAGTCCCCATAAGGTTCTGCCTTGTCAACCTGTTTCTTGAACGTTGTATTCTTAACAGAGCTGAACCAATCAGTGTAAAACGAAAAGAGAGCTTCGCGACTGCCGATGGCCGGTTTATATTCCGGCATCAGGATAAAACTGTCGGCATATAGTTTTGACAGAACGGCCGCGTCACTGTTAAGATACGCCGAACGGATCTGTCCATTCAAACGCTCCAGCTCGGCACGCGGATCAGGACTTTTACGGGTGCTGTTGCCCTAATTGACTTGCCCTATTGATTCGCTACCTGACAGTAACAGAAGCCCTAATAAAAGGTAAAAGCCGTTCATGTAGCGCATCGCTTGCATAATTACTCATTGACCATGCAGGGGAAAAAGCATCTACCGTGCATAACCAAATTTAACCGAAATACTATCAATACGCGCCATCGACTCCTATCCAATAACCTGCTGCCCGATTCCACAACCTCTACGCTTTCCCCCCCCCACCGAAAAAATAATTTCCAGAATCCAAAAAACCCTACATTTGGTATGTACGAACATACTCGCCATTGAAAGATTTTAAGATAGATAACACCAGCAGCCAGCCCCTGCATATGAGGGTGGAAGACATGCTCCGTCGGGTCATCCAGAAACCGGAATACAGGGAAGGCAAACTCCTGCCAAACGAAATCAACCTCGCCAAATACCTGGGTATTTCCCGGAGCACCGTCAGGCAGGCCACTAATAAACTGGTGTATGAAAGCCTGCTGATCCGCAAAAAAGGAGTGGGCACTCGGGTAGCTAAGAACAATATCACCACCCGCCTGAACAAGTGGACGAGCTTTACCCATGAAATGGACGAGATGGGTCTGCCTTTCCGGAACTACAGCATCAAGGTGCATATGGTAGTACCGGATAAAGAAATCCAGTCACTATTCGGCATTCGGGATCAGGAGAAAGTGCTGAAAATGGAGCGCCTGAAAGGCCCTGAGTCCGGCCCACTGGTGTATTTCGTGTCCTATTTCCACCCACGCACCGGCCTCACGGTCGATGATGATTTCTCCAAGCCACTTTACGAAACCCTCGAAAATGAACATCACATCGTAGCTGCCGTTTCCAAAGAAGGGATCAGCGCCATTCTCGCGGATGCAAAAATGGCTAAAGTGCTGGATGTAAAACCGGGTGACCCCCTGCTGTTCCGGAAAAGGGTGGTCTGTGACCCGGGTGACCGGCCATTCGAATACAACCTGGGTTACTACCAGGCCGACCGGTTTACTTATACGATCGACATAGAACGCTGATAACCGATCGACATTGAACACGGGTTACACTCTCGACATTGAACGCTGATACATAATCGATATAAAAGGCTGACGTATGCAGCCAACCGGGACTTAAAGTTGTCCCACAGTATGTACGAACATATAAACATAAGAACAAACTAACGATTCATTCATCTCTTAAACGAACACCGATGAAGCTTGTCACATCCTCCCGGGTTTTGGCGATCCTGCCGATCCTCCTATGCTGTCTCCTGGTCTCGCCATTACTCCGGGCACAGAGCGTGCCCACCACCATCACCGGTTTTGTACGTAGTGCCGAAGGCAATCCATTACCCGGCTCCAGCGTATCATTGAAAGAACTGCCGGCTACCGGAGCTACCACCGATATCGAAGGTAGATTTACCCTCGCGGTACCTGCCGGGAAATATACCCTGGTAGTCACAAACGTAGGGTTTATAACGAAAGAGGTACCGGTAGACGGGAAAACGGAGTTCATTATCCGGTTAACGGAAAACCAGGCCGAACTTACTAATGTAGTGGTCATTGGTTATGGATCCAGCCGGAAAAGTGACCTCACGGGTTCGGTAGTCTCCATTAAATCCGAAGAACTGAAGGCGGTACCAGTTACCAGTCTCGACCAGGCTTTACAAGGCCGCGCGGCAGGGGTGCAGGTAACGCAGATCTCGGGTAAACCGGGAGCGGAAACCTCCATCCGCATCCGCGGTACCAGTTCCATCAACGCAGGCAATGAACCACTTTATGTGGTGGACGGCCTGCTGATCAGCAGTGATGGGGGTGATGTAAGTGTAGGTGGCACGCGTGGCCCGCGGATCAGTCCGCTGTCATCGATCAACCCCACCGATATCGAATCGGTCGAAATCCTGAAAGACGCATCAGCCACGGCCATCTACGGGTCAAGAGGTGCAAACGGTGTGGTGCTGATCACCACTAAGCGGGGTAAGAGCGGAAGGGGAGTACTTCAGTTTGAAACTTACCAGGGAACACAGAAAGTGGCCAACAAACTGAAACTGCTGAATGCGGCACAGTTTGCTGATTTTGTAAATGAAGGAAAACTCAATGCCGGACAAACACCGGTATACGTTAACCCGCCCAATCTTGGTGAGGGCACTGACTGGCAGGAAGAACTGTATCGCCGGGCACCGATGGCCAACTACCAGTTATCATTTTCCGGAGGTGATGACAAAACAAAATATGCACTCTCAGGTTCCATCTTCGACCAGGATGGGATCATCCATAACTCGGATTTTAAACGTTATTCCTTCCGCTCCAACCTCGAAAGGAAGATGTCGGATAAAATGACCATCGGTACCACGCTTTCCTACTCCCGGATCTCCACACTGGGCGTGCTGACCAATGGCGGACAGATCGTCCCGGGGGTGGTCACATCAGCCTTGCTTTTTAACCCGGTGCTGCCGGTGTATGATTCTACGGTAAACGGTGGTTATACATTTGAAAATGACCGGGGCAAGATCCTGGGAAACCCGATTGCTGAATCCCGCGAATACAGTTCCCGCACGGTGTTGTCACGTCTGCTGGGCAATGCCTACCTGCAATACAAAATCAATAACCAGATCCAGTTCCGCACCAGCTTTGGGGTGGATGCTTTTACGAATGAAGAATCAAGCTTCGGTCCCAACTACCTTAAACGCACACAGGCGAGTAATGGTGAAGCAAACCTGGGCAAGACAACAGGGCTCACCTGGCTGAACGAGAATACCCTGACCTACAATAATACCTTCAAAAGCCGGCATGCCATCAACGCAGTAGCGGGCTACACGCTGCAGCATTTTGAAAATAACAAACTGTTCCTTTACGCATTCGACTTCCCCGACAATCGTACGGGCTATCATAATATCGCGGCGGCCCTTCGTCCGCAAAAACCTTTCAACAGCGAATCGGAATGGAGTATGGTGTCCTACCTGGGCCGGATGAACTACACGCTGGATAACCGATACCTGTTTACGCTTACAGGCCGGGTGGATGGATCATCCAAGTTTGCCGAAGGCCGCAAGTATGGCTTCTTCCCCTCGGGAGCAGTGGCCTGGCGCGTATCACAGGAACAGTTCATGCGGGATGTAAAGTCCATCAGCGACCTGAAATTCCGTGTCAGTTATGGGGTCATCGGTAACCAGTCCATCCCGCCATACCAGTCGCTCGCCCTTGTGGGTCCTTATGGCGAAGGCGCTTTCAATACCGGCAGCGGCTCGGAAGTGTACACGGGCCAGGAGCCACTCTCCTTCGTAAACTCGGCGTTGAAATGGGAAACCACGCAGCAATTTGATGCGGGCTTTGATCTTTCACTTTTCCGGAACCGTATCACATTCACTGCCGATTTCTACAAAAAGAAAACATCTGACCTCCTGCTCTCCAGCCCGATTCCCTCCACCAGCGGTTTCACTACCACATTGCTGAACATCGGCAATATCGAAAACCATGGAATCGACCTCGACCTGCGAAGCATCAACCTGCGTGGTGCACTGGAATGGACATCGGCCGTTAATTTCTCCCTGAACCGTAACAAAATCACCCGTCTCAACAGCGAAACGGATGTGATCCTGGAAAACGCCATCCTTCTCCGGAACGGCTTATCCATCGGTACATTTTACGGTTATGAGTTCGATGGTATTTTCCAGACAGATGCCGAAGCGGCCTCCAGCGCGGTGCTGGTTGGACAGGAGCCGGGCTCACCCAATGTGGCATCGCGGGCAAAAGCGGGCGACCGTCGTTATGTGGATATCAACAAGGATGGAAAGATCGATGCTTCGGACCGCAAAATACTCGGCTCGGCGCAAGCTAAATTCACCTACGGTTTCAACAACAGTTTCTCCTATAAAAACATCGATCTCTCCTTTTTTATCCAGGGTTCCTACGGCAACAAAATGGCCAACTTCAACAACTATGACCTGCTGAATTTTAATGGACAGAATAACGTGTTGAAGGAAGCTGGCCTGGGCCGATGGACACCGGATAACCCCTCTTCCAAATACCCCAGGGCATTGGCCGCGGGTAGCCTCGACCAGGGAATATTTTCTTCCGCCATCGTGGAAGATGCATCGTACCTGCGTCTGAAAAATATCACCCTGAGCTACAACCTGCCGGCGAGTGTGATTTCAAGGATAAAGATGAGTAACCTGCGGCTGTATGTAAGCGCAACCAACCTCTTTACCATCACCAACTATTCGGGTTATGATCCCGAGGCGAACACGTATGGACAAAGTACCACGCTGGTGGGACTCGATCTGGGCGGTTACCCGCAGACCAAAATCATGCAGGTAGGTTTGAGTGCTACTTTCTAAAAATTTAAAGCTTGTGAATATGAAATATAATAAACTGATTGTCGC
>SEAD01000187.1 GCA_004173355.1 Chitinophagaceae bacterium
GTTCAGAACGATCGCCGCACGAAGGTCCGAAAACGTAACCTGAAACTCATCTGCCCAACGGGCGACATCGGCCGGGTCATCGGCGTTGATCTCCCGGTGCTCATTCTCATCCACGAAGGGTTCCAGCGTATCCGAATCGTCCTCGATCGAAAACTGCTTTCTTATTACCTCCGGATCAGGGATGTTTTCCCCGAAACCAAAATTATCCTTGTTCTCTTCCATTTCATTTTATTATTATATCACAACTTTTTCCACGGATAAACCTCTTTCTCCTTCAGGAACGCAGTTTCCCGATCAGGCGCGAAGCATCGTGCTTCTGGATCACTTACATGAGCTTTTCCTTATCCGAACCCCGTCCGGCCTTTGGCTCAGAGGTTTTCTTGAAATCTCTTTTTTGGTTATATTCCTCCATCGGCATAGCTAGAAATCTTTAAGCAGACAACAACGGGAATTCCATAAAGTTCAGCATCCCTTGGCAAAAAAATTCGGAACCAGCTGGCTTACCCACCAATGCATGCAGCTACTTTGCTATTCCACGGCCACCTTTACGTATGAGGATCGAAATGCATGGGAGCAAATCTTGTTGATTTATCCTACCATAGCAGGACCGCCTCCAGGGGGTCTGATGGCTTTGGTCTAGCAGGATCGTAGTACGGCCACGCTTCTATCGGTTACTTGAAGCAAATCTCCGGCCGGATAATACTGCCCATGCGCCCTGTCGCAAGTAGAAAGCACCAGTTCCCATTTCAATCCATGATCCTGCATCGGCAGCCGAAAATCCAGCGGACCGCTATGGGCATTGAAAATCAGGTAAAAGCTGTTGCCCGCCAACCTCTCTCCCGCCGGACCATATACCTTCACCGCATCCCCGCTGAGAAAAACGCCCAGCGAACGAGCAAAGTCCTCCTCCCAGTTATGGTCCTCCATTTCCTTCCCGTTGGGCTGGAACCAGTGAATATCCTTCACGCCCAGCCCCCTTATCGGTTCCCCCTGGAACCATTTTCTCCTGCGGAAGACAGGATGCATCTTGCGTAGCGATATCAGTTTTTTTACAAATGCCAAAAGCTCCAGGTCCGCATCCGCCCAGTTCAGCCAGGAAATTTCGTTGTCCTGGCAGTAAGCATTATTGTTTCCCCTTTGGCTACGGCCAAGCTCGTCGCCGGCCAGCAGCATCGGTACCCCCTGGGAGAGCATCAGCGTTGACAGCAGGTTCTTTTTCTGGCGTTGCCTAAGGCTGATGATACCGGGATCTGAAGTTTCCCCCTCCACCCCGTGGTTCGATGAACGGTTGTGGGGTTCTCCATCGTTGTTGTCCTCTCCATTTGCCTGGTTATGTTTGCCGTTGTAGCTTACCAGATCGTGCAGGGTAAAGCCGTCGTGGGCAGTAACCAGGTTAATGCTGGCGGACGGGGTCCGGTTGCTGTCGTTGTAGAGGTCCGGACTTCCGGTAATCCTATCGGCGAATTCGCTCAGCATGCTTTGCTCCCCCCGCCAAAAGTCCCGGATGCAGTCCCTGTACCTGCCGTTCCACTCCGCCCATTCAGAGGGAAAGTTGCCAACCTGGTATCCTCCCTCTCCCAAATCCCAGGGTTCTGCAATGAGTTTAACCTGGGATATGACCGGATCCTGGTGGATAATACTGAAAAAAGATCCCAGCATGTCCACCTCGTCCAGTCCCCTTGCCAAGGCCGATGCAAGGTCAAACCGGAAACCGTCCACATGCATCTCGGTAATCCAGTAGCGCAGGCTGTCCATCATCAGCCGAAGCACGGGAGGAAAATACGCGTTAAGCGTATTGCCGGTACCTGTGAAATCCATATAATAGCGCCTATCCTGGCAAAGCCTGTAATATTCCTGGTTGTCGGCGCCCTTGAAGCAGAGCGTGGGGCCCAAGTGGTTTCCCTCCGCGGTATGGTTATAGACCACGTCCAGAATAACCTCGATTCCGGCCCTGTGCAAAGCCTTTACCATATCCTTGAATTCCCCGACCTGGCCACCCTCCTTCTCCCCCGAGGCGTACCTGCAGTCGGGAGCAAAAAAACCGATGGTGTTATAGCCCCAATAGTTGGTAAGGCCTTTTTCCACCAGGTGGCGGTCGTTCACAAAATGCTGGACGGGCATCAGCTCAATAGCCGTTATCCCGAGCGACTTGAGATGGCCGATGATTACGGGATGGGCTATTCCGGCATATGTGCCCCTGATATTTTCGGCCAAACCGGGATGCCGAAAAGTCAGCCCTTTTACATGTGCCTCGTAAATAATACTCTCATGGTAGGGAATCCTCGGCTGCCCAACCCCTTCCCAGTCGTAATTGGAATCTATAACTATGCTCTTTGGAAGAAAAGGTGCGCTGTCCAGCAGACTGTAGGTCAGGTCATTCTCCCCTACCACATAGCCAAAGAGCGCATCGTGCCATTGGATCCTTCCCGAAATAGCTTTGGCATACGGGTCCATCAGAAGCTTGTTGGGATTGAACCGCCAACCGTTCTCGGGCTCGTGCGGCCCCCAGAGCCGGTAACCGTAGCGTTGCCCTTCGCCCAGCCCTGGAACAAATACATGCCATACCTGCCTGGTGCGTTCCAGCACCTCCACTGTCCCGATATGCAGGTCCTTTGCATCGTACAGATGCAGCTCGACCCTTGTTGCATTCGCGGAGTAAAGGGCAAAGTTCACTCCCCCGCCTTCCAAAGATGCTCCAAGGGGATAGGGCTTTCCGGTTTCCGGCGTATATCTGGTCTGGTTGTTCATAAGGTATTTTTTTTTTGGATTTTGGCGATCTTTCCATAATTCCCGTGTGCTGAAGCATCGGGGAAAATTTAGGGATCGGTCCTTTTCTTAGCACAATACAAACCGGTTTTTGTTTAAAAAAAGTATTCCCGAGGGTTGCAGCCTTGACAAGATCCAGGCACGTAAGTCCGCGCTGATTATAGATTTGCAGCCATGGCACGTACGGCATGGCTTATCCATTCCTGTCGGATAGAAATACGCAAATATCGCCGGATTTATACCCAATTTCTTAGTTGCCAAGAACCAAAATTTGGCGTCATGGTTTAATACAAAAGCTATTTTTAATATAAAAAGCTATTCCATGAAGTTTGCAGCATCTAGGAAAAATAAAATAGTAGATGTCGCTGAAGAAAAAAGCCGAAGCTATTGGGCGGCCTTGCTGGGAGTCAGCGTGGAAAGGCTGAAGTCTGCGGTACGGGCCACCCGAAGCGTCGAATATCCTGTTATAAAAGCATACCTAACCGATCATGTGCAACATTCTTAAAATCATTATACAATGGAAACGCTAGAACAAACTCCGGCAAAAAATGGTCAGCCAGCTACCATGCCCGTTAGGCATCGGGAAGCTAATAACCGTACAAAAAAGAAAGCAGTTTCAACAGTCCAAAAAAAGGAACCCGAAATGCAGCCGTTCCTCTACAGCTATCCCAAGAACGGTCTCGCGGGTCTGCTTTAGGGCAGCCCACCGGTCGGACCGCGCCGACAGTAGCAATTATCCCGTCGCCAGATTTCCGGTTCCCCGGACGGCACCGCAAAGCCTGCACGGCAAATTAAATTATCCCTTAGCGTCTCAAAACATCAATCTTGCCCTTTCGCCTTCCAGACCCATCCCCTTACCCGACAGTTATTGCAACCTTGACAAAGTCAAAACTATTGCAGCACGTAGGGGTTTAGACAGTATTGATAAATGCACTGAAAGGGAAAATATCGAGAAAATATTGTGGTCATCGGTGGCGGGTTTGCTGGAATAGAGCTCGCAAAATCCCTTTTAAAAAGCCAAAGGGCAATAAATGCTACCTTGGTGGACAGGATCAACTATAATTTTTTCCCCCCACTTATCTATCAGGTCGCCACAGGCTTCCTGGATATCTCGAACATTAGCTATCCCTTCAGAAAATACTTCGGAAATTCTCCAATTCCTTCTTCAGAATGGGCGAGCTGCAGCAGATTGTTCCCGAGAAAAACCTTGACATCCTGGATAATGGCGAGCTTTCCTACACCAAACTAATCATTGCAACCGGAACTACAAGCAATTATTTCGGAAACGAAAACATCAGGAAGATTCCCTGCCCATGAAGACCATCAGCGATGCGTTGCTGCTGAAGAACACGATTCTTGAAAGGTTCGAAGAGGCATCCCGGACGACGGACGAGGATTTGAGAAAAAAGCTTACCAATATTGTCATTACAGGCGGCGGACCTACCGGCGTTGAGATAGCCGGTATGTTGAGCGCCCTAAAAAAAAACGTCTTCTTCCATGAGTTCCCCAGTCTGCGGGACCTTCCCCTTGACATCCATCTTATAGATGGATTGCCGACGCTGCTTTCCCGATGAGCAAAGATTCGCAGCGTTATGCGGAAAAGTCGCTAAGGGAAATGGGCGTGAATATAAGGCTTGGCCAGGTGGTAGAGGACTACCTTGATTACAAGGTTCTACTGGCAGACGGTTCGGTGATCCACTCCACGACCCTTATCTGGACTGCCGGGGTGACCGCTATGACCTTTGCCGGCCTAAAACAGGAAGACTATGGCAAGGGGAAACGACTTTTTGTAGATCCGTACAACAGGCTCTATCGCTATGGTAACATCTATGCAATCGGCGATACCTGCATCTCCAACGCCGACCCAGGTTTTCCTGACGGACGTCCGCAGCTGGCCCAGGTTGCCATGCAGCAGTGAAGCCGATTGGCAGAGAACCTGCTCCTTACCAGCAGAGTTTTAACGGTTAAAATATAAGGTAGTTTTTTCTTCTGTATGCCCCGGCCTGAATTGCTTACAGAATTTTCAGCCATATCTTTTAGCGTCCGTCACCAACGCGGTAAGTTGTGTATTTTGCACAGTCAGATTTTAGTAAATGATAACAGGTGAGCAACGCCAAAAAAAAATAAAATGGTTTGCCATTGCGCCTATATTTCAAAAACTATTTGGAATAAAATAAGGAGAAGGTAATGAGCTAGGCCTTCTTCCGGGAATATCTATAATTCAGAAAAATCATAACAATATCGCAGAACACGGAAAACCCATTGGTAATGTAAATCGGGGCTTCCGAAAGTAGGATCCCATACCACACCCACAGCGCATTACCTCCGAGCAGCACAAAGAACATCATCGGCGAGACCGCATGCGCCTTTTTATCCTTCAGTACCTTGAATATCTGGGGCAGTGAAGAGACCGCAGTCAGTACCCCTGCCGCGATCCCGATGATCAGCTTAGCTTCCAACCTTCGCCCCCCTCCGTTTTTTAACGACCGGTCCTTCTTTTTTCAAAATCATCTTCTTGTCCGCATCCACCTTTTCGGCAGCATCGATCGAATGCGAGGAATGGATATCGTCGTCCTTTTCCGCCTTGTCCGCTAGCAGCTGGTAATACCTGTGCAGCACGTCCAGTTCGTCCTCGGTCAGGTCCTCAATGTCCACCATGCGGTTACTGGCAAACCTACTGGCGGCGATCAGCTCGTTGAGCTTCAGCTGGATGGCCTTGCCGTCCTTGTTCTGGGACTTTTGGATCAGAAACACCATCAAAAAGGTGATGATCGTAGTACCGGTATTGATCACCAGCTGCCAGGTATCCGAGAAATGGAATACCGGACCGGATAACCCCCAGAACAGAATTGTTGCGAACGCGCAAATAAATGCCGCCGAACTGCCCGTCCAGCAGGTGATAGCAGTAGCCATCCTTTCAAAAAAACTATCCTTCTTAAGCCTTCTGTCTTTCATGTTTTTTCTCCTTTGTTCGGGCATCGACCTTTATACCGATATCATTTTTATTGTTCTTTAGCGCACCGGGAAGTTCCTAGTTTTTCGAAAAGTAAATCCCATGGTGCAAGTTCTAGATTGGAAACAACCTGCTATTGAATTTGTTCTTGGGTGTTGGCAAAAGCTGGGTATAAAGAACATCAACTAAACAATGCCCCAAATAAATTGTTAAAAGCAAAAAACCTACAATCATGAAAACCCAACATAACATCACAGGGCAAACAATCCTGTTACAACGACACGCGAACCTGAGACCGATATCAAGGGAGCATCGGACACGAGTAACATCGATGCCACCAAGCAGAATGCATTGAACAACAAGGCTTCCACGGGCACTACGCCAGCAGATCTCCACGGGGCATTAAGGGGCGAATACCCAAACAACGAGCAGCACATCAAAGAGAATGAAGCGGACAATCCGCTGATCGACGGAATCTAACCTTGGGAAAGCCTGAACAAAACCGGGCAATTGTCCGAGGATTCATATCTAACCTTGCTTCCTTGAGCCATTTGAGTAGAACCGGAAGCCTGCTATTGATCTTGTTGATGTTATAGGTAGCGATCTTCATTAAAACCCTAACCATTAAAAACCGATTTATTTACACAAGGAAAGAATATCACAGCACAATGTGGAAAAGTAGGATGCTAAACGTACCTAAGAACTGGTGATTTAGCGGGCCAATTAAAAATGTAATACCACCATTTCGGCCTGTATCTTTTAGCTAACCCTCAACTCGGAATCATCGAGGCGAAAAGGCTAGGCGTGCAAGAAGACGCCCCGGCAACAGATAGGTTCTTCTGGCTGAGATTGGACAGGCAGAGCGGTGAAATCTCCAGGCTGGACTTCCGTTATTTGGATTCGGCAGCAGAGGTGCAGGAACGCTACTTGAGCAGGGCTTTCTGATGTTGAATGCCACCACCGGCACCTATATCGAAAATTTCAATTCCGCCCAGCACTCTCTAGAAAACCTTAATATCAATTACCTGAACCAGCCTATGCGCCTGATCATCGACGGTTTTCGCTCACATATGCCCCAACAGCGGGCACTGCGTATTCACGAAAAACACAATCCATAGCGTAGGTGCAAATTCCTCATATCAAAAGACGATCATCCACCGTTTTCAGGGAACACATAAAGCGACATGAAAAAACTGATCCACATCCTAGAGCACAACGATGACCTGCGGGAACTCAAGGGGTATATCTTCCAAGAAAAAATTTTGACTACAGGACCTTTGCCACAGTTACGAGTTTTATGGAAAAGGTCGGCCATGTTCCCGACCTATACCTGCTGGACGTAATTCTACCAGATGGTGACGGGATCACCCTGTGCCGGGCGCTCCTGCAGAACCTCGCATCTGCCAAGGTCGCTATAATCATGGTCTCAGCCCATTAGGATTCTGCAAAGATGGCCAGCAGATGCCTGCATGCAACTTTCCTGCCCAAGCCCTTTGACATCCAGCAACAGGTCCAGCTGCTCAACAGCAGGCTATAAGCAAAAAAATGCGCAGGGCCAAACCGCCCAGCGCACCTTAACGGAAAATTAATCAAAATACCCTCAGCTTATTGCAAAGGGAATCTCCTGTTATTTCTTCTTAGTACTACCTTTTTCACTGCTCTTAGCACTTGGAGTGCCCGAGGCCTTCGATGGTCCCTTGCCAGTACCCTTACTTCCTT
>SEAD01000316.1 GCA_004173355.1 Chitinophagaceae bacterium
CATCCATGGGCGATCTCAAGGTGAACATAGAAATCATAGGGGCAGAATACCCCATCCTGAAATACACCACCATCCTGAGCCCAAAGGCAGACACCCATATCCCCTTCTTTCCAAGGGACATCATTTTCCCGGAGAACAAAAACCAGCAAAAACCAGATGGCACGGTCCATGTCAGCCAGGTCGGCACCAGGAGCGGCATATTGCATTTCTCCCTGGAAAAGGAAAGCCAGGGCACTGTATTCTATTACCAGAACCTGGGCTCACTGGCTAAATATAACCAGGACACCCAGACCTCAGCGGCCGAGACCGTGGGCGGGCTCTGGCCAGAGCTTGGCCTGGCGCTGCCCCCTACAAAGGACTTCCCGCTAAAAAAAGGACAACAATATATCATCAGCGATGCTATCATCGCCTTTGACGAAAAATCCCCCAAAGACGAAAAATCCCTGACCGAGCAGTACCTGGACATGCTGGCAGCGATCTATATCCACATCCCGCCCCTGCCCACAAAATATATCCACTGGCCTGATATCTTACAGAACGGGCTGCAAGATCTCACCGAGGCCCCGGGATGCTGGTGCCAAGTCGATGGCAAACATTTTTTCAACGCCTATGTCTCGGACTATGATACCCCGCCAGAGATCATGGTCCAACTGGCCGTGCTCCTCCCGCTAGTCGATTACTCGCTGTGGGACGGAAAAAAGATGCCCGTTATGGAAAAGATCCGCGATGGGCTAACCGAATTCTACGATGAAAAGCTGAATACCATTGTCCGCTGGCTACCAGCCGCCCATGATAAATTAAAGGGCGAAGAGGAACAGAAAAAACCGAACATAATGGACAGCTGGTACCTGCACCATCCGCTGCTCAACCTCTCGCGGCTGGCCATACTAGGCGATAAAAAAGCGGAAAAGCTTTTCCTTGATTCGCTTCCCTACGCCGTAAGGGTAGCAAAGCACTTCAGCTACAACTGGCCGGTATTCTATAAGATGGATACCCTGGAAACCGTAAAGGCAGAGACCAAGGAGGGAGAGGGGGGACAGCATGACGTTGCCGGGCTCTATGCCCATATAATGCTCCAAGCCTATGAACTGACAAAGAACAAGAAATACCTGGCCGAGGCCGAGCATTCGGCAAGGACCTTAAAGGGAAAGGGGTTCAAGCTTTTCTACCAGGCCAACAATACCGCCTTTTCCGCAGGTGCGCTGCTCCGCCTCTACAAACTCACCGGAAAAGAGATCTACCTCGAGCTTTCCAACCTTTGTCTGGCGAACATCTTCCAGAACGTGCAGCTATGGGAATGCAATTATGGCTACGGGAGGAACTACCCTACCTTTTTTGCGCTTTTCCCGTTATCCGACGCCCCATACACCGCGGTCTACGAAGAGCAGGAGGTCTTCTGCGCCCTGCACGATTACTCGGAACACGCAAAAGATGTCAGTATCCTCCCATCGATCAAAACCCTGACCAGCGAGTATATCCGCCACCTGGTCGACCGTGCTTCCTATTATTACCCGCCCATGCTTCCTTTTGAGATGCTCTCAGAACAGGTCAAGGTCGGTGAGGTTGA
>SEAD01000055.1 GCA_004173355.1 Chitinophagaceae bacterium
GAAAAGGAGTTAGGCACTCGAATATCTCGGTGTTTGGCTCCATGCATCACTGTGATCGTGTCCGTGTAGGCCAAGAGGACCGCCAATTGCAGGATGCGGGTACATGTACTTGTTCATTCGTTCGTTATATACATTGTGGTATGTCTTTTCTCATCATGTCATCATTCCCCTTTTACCACATCTTCAGTCTGGGTTTTTGCAGTAAGGAAAATCACCGGGATGGCCGGATTACGTTCACGTATTTCATCGGCGATGGCAAAACCATCCTTGTTGGGCAACATGATATCCAATACACACACATCCGGTTCGCAACTGCGGAACAAATCCATCGCCCTCGCACCGTCCGATTCCATAAACACTTCGAAGCCTCGGCTCTCAAGGCTTTCACGGACAATCTTGCCGAGGAACAATTCATCTTCCATATAAAAAACCCGAATAGCCATTACTGATTTTTTGGTAAAACAATGGTGAAAATGCTTCCCTCGCCGGCCCTGCTGTCAAGCTCAACCCTGCCTCCATGCTGGCGCACTACCTCCGCCACATAACTCAAACCGAGTCCGTGTCCCCTGGCATTATGGGTATCACCCTGGGGTACGCGGAAAAATTTGTCAAACACCTTCGTGCGGTAAACAGCCGGGATCCCGATCCCTTTATCGGCCACCGAAAGAATTACCTGCTTCGCGTCGCCCTGCACACGGATATGTATTTCCGGTTTCCCATTCGAGTACTTCATGGCATTGTCGACCAGGTTAAACACCACACTGGTCAGGTGATGGCGGTCACCCCGCATTCCTGCATCACCGGAGAATTCGGTGGTAAGCAGGGCTTCCTGTTTTCCCAGCTGCAACCGCAGGGCATCCGTTACCTCGGTCACCACCACACCCAGGTCAACTCCCTCCTGGCTGATCCGGATATGTTCTGTTTCAAACATCGACAGCTTCAGCACTTTGTCAACCAGCAATCCCAGCCGCTGCAGTTCCTGTTTTGATATATCGAGGTATTCTTCCGTGCGCCTGCTGTCATCCATGGCATTGAAATTCTTCAGCGCTTCAATTGCTACCCCAACAGTGGCAATCGGGGTTTTAAGTTCATGGGTGATATTGCTCACGAGGTCATTCCGCATCTTTGCCAACCTTGCCTGCCGCAGCAGGCTGCGGTACAGGATGAAGAAAGAAAATACCGTCAGCGCAACCAGGAAAACCGAGAACAGGATCGCTCCGCGGATCTGGCGCAGCAGGTAATTGAATGCATTACCCATGCTGATACTGTATGGCTGGTAAAGCCCTTCATCGCTGCGGGTACGGTCCCCTTCCACCTTGGATACCTGTTCTGGTTTCTCCAGCAGGGTATAGGGTACCGGGATCTTTTCCTTTGCGAGTACGGCATCAAAACCGGAGCGGATCAGGGCCGCGGGCAATTTCTTTGCAAGCACGGAATCCACCCGGATCACAAAATGATGTCCATCGGAGTTATTAAGCGTGATCGTACTGACGGTCCTGCGGCGGGCTGGCGACGAGGTATCCGGTAACGCTTTGCCGGTAACGGGTTGCGGACGTGACTTCATCACGATACGGACGGTACCGTCGGTTGTACCGGTTCTCCCGTCCCTGAACACGATCCCTGAATCTGCATGTTTGCTTACGTTGATGGATTCAACCATATCGGGGTCGAGACCGTGCAGGATGCTGTCACCCCCGTCTTTCCACTCGACTGCCCTTCCGGGTTGTGTCATAAAAAAAGCGGTGTCCGGCTGCCTGCGGGATGAATCCCCATAAGATGCCACCCGCAGGATATTGATCACGCGCTTCCTTGCAATACTATCGCCCCACTGCCGCATGCGTATCACCGGCGGCCTGTTGGTGCCCGGTTGTGGCAAGGGACGGGCGCCGTAACCGGTTACCGGGGTATCAGCCCGGTGGTCTGGCCGGGTAACCAGTGTGTCGGTCCGTGCAGCCGCAAGACGGGTCTCCAGGACCGAATCCTGCATGCTGCGCAACATGTCGCGGAAAAGCAGGTGGGTCCTGCCTTCCAGCTCAACCCGCTGTTTGCGGTAATTATAATTTACCCAGTATACCTGGAACCCTGCGATCAGCAGCAGCGCAATCACCATGGGCACCAGCAGCCGTGAGGTACTGTTGGTCCGGTATCGTCTGTTATGTTTTGCGGTCCGCGGCATCCGGGCAAAAATAACAATCGCAGGTGCAAGACCGGCGGCGCGTTAACCTTTATTAACCTAATACACAGGTTGGTTAACCGCATCCGCTGCCGCGCTGGTTTAGTTTTGGGGAAATCAGCTAAACTATGTTGCGGATAATTTTACTAACAGGTATGACATGCGGTACCATTGCCCTGGCCGCCCAGCAGAAAGAGGGCCGCGTGACCTACGAGCGGTCTATCGAGATAAATATTACCATGCGCTCAGATGTTGTTTTCAATACCCCGCCACCCCAGACCAATGTGAGCACCTTCGAACTGAACTTTGCAGGAAACATCGTGTCCTGGAAACAACAGCAGGAAGTGTTGCCCGACGATCCATCGGGAAACATCCGCGTGATAACGGTGGGCAGTGACGGCACCAACTGGTTTAATCTCGGAACGGGCCTCAGGCTGCAGCAGACAGAACTGGGCGGGAAGAATTACCTGGTGAGCGACAGTATCCGCAATGGCAACTGGAAACTGACCGATGACAGCAAGACCATCCTCGGCCATGCCTGCAGGAAAGCAGTGAGTACGGTCATTGGTAAACGTTCGATCGCAATGATGGAAAACGGGAAAATGGAACGGCGGGAAATAGCCGATACCTCCCTGAGCGAGGCCTGGTTTACCAGTGATATCCCGGTGTCGGCCGGACCGGAGATCCAGGGCCAGCTGCCCGGACTGATTCTCGAACTCAGCACCCGTGGCGGGCGGATCCATTACATGGCCACCGGGATTTCACCCAAGGCCGATACGCAGGCGCTGAAAGAACCAACACGGGGTAAAAAGACCACCGCCCCGGAGTTTGCGAAAGAGCGGACGAAACTCATGGAACAGATGCAGGGACCAGGCGGGGCAGGAGGCACTAGGGTCACTTTTACCGGCCAGTAACTGATCATGTCCGCATAGCCGGGCTGGCATTTACCGCGGCCAGCCCCGATTTTTTTCGCCTGTCTGGGGTTTTTCATTTTTCTTTGCGGATGGCTTTACACCAGGACAAGATTATCATCATTACCGCTCCCTCCGGTGCGGGCAAGACCTCGATAACCCGCCACCTGCTGGCAAAATTCCCGACCCTTGCATTTTCCGTATCGGCGGCCACACGCCAGCCGCGTTTTTATGAAGTGGAGGGCAAAGACTATTATTTCCTGACACCCGAAGATTTCAAGCGCCGCATCCAGCAGAATGAGTTCCTGGAATGGGAAATGGTGTATGAGGGGAAATATTATGGTACCCTGAAAAGTGAACTCCAGCGGATCTGGGACAATGACCAGTTACCCCTGCTCGATATCGATGTAAAAGGTGCGATCCACGTGCAGCAGCAATACCCCGATACTTCATTGTCGGTTTTTATTGAGCCGCCTTCGGTAGATGAACTCAAACGCCGGCTGGAATCCCGGGGTACCGAAAGCGAAGAAACACTCCGGGCAAGGGTCAATAAAGCCTCTTACGAAATTTCTTTCAAACACCATTTCAACCAGGTCATCGTCAATGATGTGCTGGAAAGTGCCTGCCTGCAGGCGGAGGAAATCGTGAAAACCCTGCTGCTGACACCCTAAAACCCGCACCGGCAGCGTCAGGTCCCTGCACTGCCTTATCTTTACCATATGGCCGAATGGAAAACAATCGTCTGGTTCCTGCTGACCCTGCTTCTCATGGGCTTTTTTGCCGGTATTGAGATGGCCTACTACAGCGCAAGCCGGATGAATATTGAATTACGGAAAAAACAGGGCGATGCCACCGGCAACCTGCTTTCCAAATTCATTGAAGCGCCCGCAAGTTTTGTGGGTACCACACTCATCGGCTTTACCGTGTTCCTGGTATTTTTCGGGTTGCAGATCAATACAGTCATGCGCCCGGTCTGGCGATACACGGGAGGTCCGGAAGTACTGCACATATTTGCGGAGATTTTTATCGCCACCTTCCTTGTCCTGATTTTTGCAGAATTCATTCCCCGCGCCATTTTCAGGGCGAGGAGTAATACCCTCCTTACGCGACTGGCCTGGGTTACAGACGTTTTTTACCAGATGTTTTCCCCTATCGCCGATGTGCTGATTGCACTGGCAGAATGGGTACTCAAGTATATTTTCAGCATCCGCCTGGATAAACACAAGGAGCCGCTGGGCCACAATGAACTCAAGAACCTGTTCAGCGAACGGCAGGACGAAGAGCGGCAGGACCGGCACGCCCAGTTACTGGAAAATGCACAGGAGTTCCCGAAAGTGCGGATCCGGCAGTGCCTGATCCCAAGAAAGGAAATCGTGGGGATCGGCAGCACCGCCAGCATCGCCGAAGTGCGGAATCGTTTTGTGGAAACCAAACTGAGCAAACTGGTCGTATATGATGGCAATATTGACCATATCATCGGTTATGTGCACCAGCTTGACCTTTTCCGCAAACCCACCGACATCAGTTCGATCCTGCTCCATATCCCTGCGGTTCCCGCAAGTATGAGCGCGGCCGACCTGATCAGTAAATTCAGCACCGAACGCAAGAGCATTGCCTGGGTGGTGGATGAATTTGGCGGCACGGCCGGTATCATCACCATGGAAGATATCCTTGAAGAACTGTTCGGTGAAATACAGGATGAATACGACCGCGAGAAATTCGTGGAAAAACAGATCGCGGAAAATGAATACATTTTTTCCGGACGGCTGGAACTGGACTACCTTGAAGAGAAATACGGATTTGATTTCCCTGACCAGGAATCTGAAACGCTTTCCGGATACATCATCAATTACCACGAGACGATCCCGCAACAGAAGGAGCGGATCATTATCGATGACTATGAATTTGATGTGATCAGTGTGAGTGATACAAGGATAGAGATGGTCAAAATGAAAAAATTAAAGTAACCCCGCCAAATACACGGACCAATGGCCCTGATGGATTTTTTTAATAAGCGCAAGAAGAAGGACGTAGCAGCAGAAATGTCATTTATTGACCACCTCGAGGAGCTACGCTGGCACCTTGTCCGGATGGTAATCGCCGTTGTTGTCTGTGCTATTGTCGTCTTTATTTATTCTGATACCGTAGTGGATGATATCCTGCTGGGGCCGATGGACGCTGATTTTGTGTCGGCCAGATGGCTCTGCCAGGTAGGCCATTCAATCGGGATCGGTGATGCGCTGTGTTTCCCCCCTGTGGAGGCCAGGCTGATTGAAACCTCCATGACGGGCCAGTTCATCGCCTCCTTTACCGTGGCGTTTATCGGTGGTTTCATTGTGGCATTCCCCTATATCTTCTTTGAGTTCTGGCGTTTCGTAAGCCCGGCATTATCGGATAAGGAACGCCGCGGCACCAGGGGCATTATCTTCTGGGTATCGTTCCTGTTTTTCGCCGGTGTGGCATTCGGGTATTTTATCCTGACTCCCTTCATGGTGAACTTCTATTTCAACTATAAGATGAGTGCGCGGATCGAGATCATGCCTACATTCTCCGATTACATGGAGAACCTGATCTATACTACCGTTGGTATCGGTATACTGTTCCAGATGCCACTGCTGGTGATGCTCCTGGCCAAGATCAATATCGTGACGGCAAAATTCCTCCGCAAATACCGACGTCATGCGTTCGTGATCATCATTATCGCCGCGGCAATCATTACCCCATCCACGGATCCCTTCAGTCTGACCATCGTGACCATCCCGCTGTACCTGCTTTTTGAGGCAAGTATAATCGTTGCTTCAAGGGTCAACAAGGCACAGGCGAAGAAGGATCCCGAAGTATGGAGCTGATGACAGGCACCACTCATCACATCCGTGACGGGCGCCTCCGTATTTTCGTTTAAGTTTGAGATCCCAAAAAAGCAATACATGAGAAGATTCGTTTTACCACTCTTCCTGGGTGCGTGCACGTTTGCATCGGCCCAGAAGACCGCCAACCCAACTTCTTTCGCGAAAACAATTACCGCGGAAGACATGAAGAAACACCTGTACATCATCGCCTCTGCGGAAATGGAAGGCCGCGACACCCCTTCACCGGGTCTGGAAAAAGCAGCCTCCTACATCGAAAACCATTTCAAATCACTTGGCCTTACCGCCGGGAATAACGGCAGCTACCGCCAGTATTACCCGATTTACCGCGACTCCGTAACGGACACCTGGCTGAAAGTAAACGGCCAGCCATACCAGCTGAGCAATGACTTCCAGCCCAACACCAATGTCAACCACCCCGCATCCTACCGTTTTTCGGAAGTGGTGTTTGCCGGTTATGGCATTGTGGATTCCAGTTCCGACGCTTACAGCAACCTCGACGTCAAAGGCAAACTGGTACTGCTGCTCGACGGTGCCCCGACCGGATATAAAGGCGGCACAGGCTTTAATTCACCTGCCAACTCTTTTGCCAAAATCGGCAGGGCACAGGAAAAAGGTGCATCCGCCGTGCTCTTCGTCTCCGGCACCTATCCCCGCAAAACCTTCCCCGGTGCGGCCGGCAGCCCCAACCTGCATGGCTACAGCGCATCGTATTTCCCGCAGACCTTCTCCATTTCACAATCGGTGGCTGCTGCCATCATGGGTAAGGATGGTGAAAAAATCCTCGACAACATGAAGACAGCCCCGCTGCCTTCCAGATCATACAAGGCAAACATTGACCTGGGCTTTTTTACCAAAACAATTGTTGATTCCGCATCCAACGTGATCGGGGTACTGGAAGGCACCGATAAAAAAGAGGAATACCTGTTTATCACATCCCACTATGATCACGTTGGCAAACGCCCGGACGGCACCATCTACTATGGCGCCGATGATGACGGCAGTGGTACCACCGGCATCCTCGAACTGGCAGAAGCATTTGCAAAAGCCAAAGCCGCAGGCAAGGGACCACGCCGCTCCATTGTATTTATGACCGTGAGCGGTGAGGAAAAAGGACTCTGGGGTTCGGAATACTATTCCAACCACCCGATTTTCCCGCTGGAAAAAACAACCGCCGACCTCAATATCGATATGATCGGACGCGTAGGGGTTGAATACCTCAAGGCAAAAGATTCGGCCAATTATGTATACGTTATCGGTGATGACAAACTCAGCACCGACCTCACCCCGATCACCGATATGGTGAATAAAAAGTATACGAAAATGATCCTGGACCGGAAATACAATGATCCGAACGACCAGAACCGTTTCTATTACAGGAGCGACCATTATAACTTTGCTGAAAAAGGCGTACCCGTTATCTTTTATTTCAATGGCGTACACGCTGATTACCATAAGCCAACGGATACTCCCGACAAGATCAACTACAGCCTGATGGCCAAACGTGGCCAGCTGGTGTTTTTCACCGCCTGGGAAATGGCCAACCGCAACGAGATGCTGAAAAGGGACCTGAAACTCGACAAGCCGAAAGGGTTCTGAGGGTAAATACATATTTTCCGGAAAGGCAGTTCCAAACATGGACTGCCTTTCTTATTTTGTGGCAAACCACCACACTATGTCTACAGAAAATACGCAGCAGGAATCACCGGACGTCATTGCAGATTCAATGAACGAACTGCGCCAGATCGAAATTGAAGGTTATGAACAGGCCGTTAAAAAAGCACGGAATGCATTGTTCTGGACGGCGGGACTGATTGTATTCTGGGAACTGTTTTCGATGTACAGGACCTACGAAGTATTTGACCCGGCCATCACCATCTTCGCAGTAGCGGTGGGTGGATTATTCGTCGGTTTGGCACTCTGGACCAAAAAGAAACCATATACCGCACTTATCAGCGGCATCACCGCATTCATCGCTTACATCCTGCTGGCAGTTGTTGCCAATGGAATGGTTGATGGCATGGGTGGCGTGGCCGCAGCGCTCTTCAGCGGCATCCTGGTAAAAGTGCTCATCTTTATCAACCTCTTCCGCCCGCTCAAGGATGCAAAAGCACTGCAACAGGCAATGAAAGAACGTTACTGATTTTTTCTCCATAAAACAGCACAGGCTGCCTCTACGGGGCAGCCTGTTTATGTTTTATACCGGATCTTTTACCATCCGAGGATCCATGCAAAAATCAACGGCACTACAATGGTAGCATCGCTTTCCACGATGTACTTGGGCGTGTTGATGTCCAGCTTTCCCCAGGTGATTTTTTCATTGGGAACCGCACCCGAGTACGAGCCATAGGAGGTCGTGCTGTCGCTGATCTGGCAGAAATAACTCCAGAAAGGTACATCATGCCATTCCAGGTCCTGGTACATCATCGGCACCACACAGATCGGGAAATCACCGGCGATACCACCACCGACCTGGAAGAAACCGACACCCTTGCCGGATGAATTGGCACGATACCATTCGGTCAGCCAAACCATATACTCAATCCCGCTCTTCACGGTGCTTGCCTTCAATTCTCCTTTGATCACATAACTCGCAAAAATGTTACCGGTAGTGCTGTCTTCCCAGCCCGGCACCACGATCGGGATATTCTTCTTAGCTGCGGCTACGATCCAGCTGTCTTTCGGGTCAATTTCATAATACTGTTCCAGCTCACCACTCAGTACCGTTTTGTATAAAAATTCATGGGGGAAATAACGTTCGCCACTGGCCTCCGCATCTTTCCATTGTTTGACCAGGTGTTTCTGCAGGCGGCGGAATGCTTCCTCTTCAGGGATACAGGTATCGGTTACACGGTTGTAATGGTTCTCCAGCAGGTCCCACTCATCCTGCGGGGTAAGGTCGCGGTAGTTGGGCACCCTTTTATAATGGGAATGCGCTACGAGGTTCATCACATCCTCCTCGAGGTTTGCCCCGGTACAACTGATAATGGCGATCTTGTCCTGGCGGATCATTTCGGCCAGCGAAATACCCAGTTCAGCAGTACTCATCGCACCTGCAAGCGATACCAGCATTTTACCACCTTCCAGGAGATGGGTTTCGTAACCTTTTGCCGCATCCACCAGTGCCGCAGCATTGAAGTGGCGGTAATGGTGTTCAACGAATTTTGAAACCGGACCTTTATTCATCTTTTTCAGTTTTGCCAAACCGCTTTCCTATCGCAAAAGGGCGAGACCGTACGGTAAGAATGGCAAAATTACAGCTTTGGGCAAAAAAAAACCCGCTGACTAGAAAGAAAGCGGGGGAGTTGTTTTTACCACACACCAAAAAATTCTTAGGGAGACCGGCCCGGGGGCCGCGGTCTTTGCCGGTAATCCGGTTATCAGATCTTAGTCGCTTTTTTATAAAGTTTCCAGTCAGTACCTTCTGAGCTGAGGATCACTTTTGAATCAGCTTTTTCAAGCGTGATGTAATAGTGTGTGCCATCCTGGTTGCTCACTTCAAAGAGATTGCTGATCCAGTATTCCCGGTAATCTTTTTTCAAACCTGACTGCAAAGGCACTGGCAGTTCAAGTGAAGTAAGATTACGTGTGATGCCCATCAGTTCACCCTGTGCAGTGAAGAATGCAAACACATACTGGTTGTTGTAAACGAATGAAGCTTTGTAGTTGCTTCCCGCTGAAGTCCACTGTACATCGGACGCTCCGGCGAATTCCTTTTCAAATGATTTACGTACTACGAGGTTTACATCTTCGCGATTTGCAAAAGAAACAAGGCTGGATACTGCGATCGCCATTGTGAGGATTAATTTTTTCATGATTCTGTTTTTTATGATTTCTGGTTAATTATGTCGTTCGGTAAGTATGACGCAGCAAAAGTATTTTTTGTTACACCCGTGTGCAAGCCAATTGTGACTAACGGATGCCATTGTTAAACGCCCTTAACGAAAGCGCAAAAAAACCACCGGCCATACTTTGTAATTACCGCCTGTAATGGGAGTGCCCGTTACCGGACAAAAAAAATCTGCAAAATTTTTTCGGAAAAACTTTTTTCCCCGGCACATACTCAGCTTTTTGCGGGATGGGGTAACATTAAATTAACTTTGGAGTGCTTCCTTCATTATCAACCCCCGCATTTATGAATCGTATCCGTGCTTATACTCTGGCCATTTCCCCATTAATTTTATCACTGCTTTTTGCCTCCGTTGCCAGGGGGCAGGACTACCGGGGCGACTGGCAGGGACGGCTGGATATCGGACCAGGACTGCGCATTGTGTTCCATATAAAGGACACTACCGGCGGACGGCTGGTCGCCCGGGCCGATAGCCCTGACCAGAATGCCTGGGGTCTGCCCTGCGACAGCACCTACCTGGCTGCGGGAAGCATCCATATTGAAATGCGGAAGCTACGGGCGGCCTTTGTCGGCAAACTTTCGGGCGATTCCGTCATCGAGGGCACATTCACACAGGGCGCGCCCATCCCGCTCCGGCTGGTCCGGGCAACAAAGGAAGACGCGAGCCGGCCCCAGGACCCGAGACCCCCGTTTCCCTACCAGACCGCGGATCTCGTGTACCAGGGCAGGAAAACCGGACTCAGTTACGGCGCCACAATCAGTATCCCCCCGGGTAAAGGGCCCTTCCCCGCAGTTATCCTGGTCACGGGCAGTGGACAACAGAACCGCGACGAGGAACTGATGGGCCACCGACCCTTTGCAGTACTCGCAGATGCACTTGCCCGGAAAGGGACACTGGTACTGCGGGTCGACGACCGCGGCATCGGGAAGTCAACCGGTGATTTCAGCAGGTCCACCAGCGAAGACTTCGCCGCTGACGTATCCGAAGGCCTCGACTTCCTGCTCAGCCGCCCCGAGGTGAAAAAAACCGCCCTCGGCATTATCGGCCACAGCGAGGGCGGGATGATTGCCCCGATCGTAAGCGCCGGCCGGCGGGACGTCGCATTTGTGATCCTGCTGGCGGCCCCGGGTATCCCGATCCATGCGCTGATGGCGGAACAAAGCACCGCGATCCTTCGCAGCTCGGGGGTTCCAGGCACCGCCCTCAATGCGTACCTGCCTTTTTACAAAAGTCTCATGAAGGAACTGACCAGTGGCAGCGATTCGGCAGCGGCGGTCAACGCCGCCCGGAACTATATGAACAACTGGGCCGCCGGCACCGATACCTCCATCCTCAGTGCCCTGCAGCTCAACTCTCCACTCGCAAGACTGAATATGTTCCGCACACTCGCACCGGTAGCAAGGAACCCCTGGTTCCGGTACTTCTTTGCGTTTGACCCTGCACCTTACCTGGAAAAAATGCAGATGAAAATTCTCGCGCTCAATGGGGAGAAGGATATCCAGGTATTACCAGCCTCGAACATGAAAGGAATCCGCGATGCACTGGATAAGGGCGGAAATAAAAAATATACGGCAAAGGTTTTGCCCGGACTCAATCACCTGTTCCAGACCTGCCAGACTTGCAGCATTGCCGAATACAGCCAGCTGAAGGAGACTTTCTCGCCCGAAGCGTTGAAGGAAATAACCGGCTGGCTGGAACGGGAGGTAAAATAAAACGGTACCAAATCAGTTATTGATCAATAACACAATACCATACGAATGAATTTCCTGGCCCATGCCGTCCTTTCCTTTGATGAGCCGGAGATCCTGTTTGGACAAATGATCAGTGATTTTGTCAAGGGCAGCCGGCGTTTTTCCTATCCACCCATGATCGGCCACGGCATCATGCTGCACCGGCATATCGACAGCTTTACCGATGCCCACGATACCACTCGCAGGGCCCGCGACCTGTTCCGCCCGGTTTACCGCCTCTACAGCGGCGCTTTTGTGGATATCAGTTTTGATCATTTCGTCGCAACTGACAACCGCGAGTTTGGCCCACGGAGTCTTTTCACATTTTCACAACAGGTATACAGCCACCTGGATCGTCTCACTGACATGATGCCTGCGGGATTTGCCGGTATGTACCCTTATATGAAAAAGGACAACTGGCTGCTGGGTTATGCCGAACCCGAAGGGATCTACAGGAGTTTCCGCGGACTGGTACAGCGCTCGGCCTATATGACCGACAGCAAACCCGCAGCAGAACTTTTTGAAAAACATTTTGTGGAACTGCGTGCCTGTTACGAAGCCTTCTGGCCGGAACTGAAAGCGTTTGCCCGGGAAGAATCGGACAGGTACAGGTTTTGATTGCCTAACCTTTTATTTTTGCAGCTTATGATTATCATGAAAACATTGCTCGCCCTCGTTGCCGCAGCCACAATCAGCTTATCGGTTAATGCACAGGCAGAATTGCCCGCGGTAGACAAATCGCCGATGGATATCAGTTACTATCCGAGCAACTACCCCGTACTCCGCGTGCAGGACAAAGCCAGTGAACCCTGTGTGGCAAGGGTGGTATACAGCCGGCCGAAAAAGGAAGGGCGCCCGATTTTTGGTGAACTGGTAGAGTTTGGCAAACTCTGGCGCCTCGGTGCCAATGAAGCAACCGAACTGGAGTTTTTCAAACCCGTGACCATCTCCGGGAAAAAAATACCAAAGGGCCGTTACACTCTCTATGCAATCGTCAACGAAAAGACATGGACGATTATTCTCAATAAAGAAACTGATATTTGGGGCTCATTCAAATACTCCCAGTCAAAAGACGTACTGCGTACAGATGTTCCGGTGCAGGTGCTTGACAAAGCAGTTGAATACCTTGCAATGACTTTTGAGAAGTCCAATGGAATTCCGCAACTCGTAATCGCCTGGGATAATATTAAAGTGGCTCTGCCGTTCAATCCATAACAGTTCCCGCTTATGCGCCCAATAGCATTCCCTGCTATCCTCTCCATTGCCTTACTGATCGCCTGCAACAATACCCCGAAACAGGACGCAGCCGGTTCATCGCCGCGCCCCGACAGCATGCTGATTGCCCAGCCGGACAAACCAGCCAACAGCTTTGCGGGTATCGATGTGTCACCCATGGACATGGCCTATTTCCCGGTGGATTACCCCAAACTGAAAATGGCCAACCATTCACTGGCAGCACCCGTGGCCCGTGTGATTTACAGCCGTCCGCATCTTGGCGGCCGTCGTCTTTTCCCCGATATCCTTCGCCATGGTGAACCGTGGCGCCTGGGTGCCAACGAGGCAACCGAACTGGATCTCTACCGGGAAGTATCGATCCTTGGTAAAAAAGTAAAAGCCGCACGATATAACCTCTACTGTATACCACAGCCGGGGCGATGGACCGTTGTGCTCAATTCAAATGTTGATACATGGGGACTCAAACAGGATAGTACCCTTGACCTGTACCGCTTTGATATTCCGATCAGCACAGGCCACCCCGTACAGGAATATTTCACCATGGAATTTGCCACCACCACCACCGGCTGTGAACTGGGTATCGCCTGGGATGATGTGATCGGTAAACTGCCGCTCAGTTTGTGATGCCCATGCGTTCTGCCGTTCTCCCGATAAATAACGATATTTAGGTTATGTGTGGAATCAGTGGAATCGTCCAGCGTGAACCAACCCCGGGCAGGGAGCATCTGGAAAAGATGATTGCTTCCATGGCACACCGTGGGCCCGACGGAAAAAGCAGCTGGCACCAGGACCAGGGCCTGGTCCATTTCGGGCACAACCGTCTCGCAATCATTGATCCCGTGGAAAGCTCGGCACAACCCATGCACTACATCGGGCGTTACACCATCACTTACAACGGCGAGCTTTACAATTACATTGAACTTCGCTTACAGTTACACAATGAAGGCTTCCGCTTCCAGACCCAGTCCGATACCGAAGTAATTCTCGCTGCCTACGCCTTCTGGGAAGAAGAATGTGTAGATCATTTTGATGGCATGTTTGCTTTTGCTATCTGGGACGAAACAGAACAGGAACTCTTTGCGGCACGCGACCGGTTTGGTGAAAAACCATTCTACTACCATTCAACCGCTGACCGGTTTTTGTTTGCCTCGGAAATCAAGGCACTCCATGCAGCAGGTATTCCCCGTGAGCCAAACCGCAAAATGCTGTTCAACTTCCTGACCATCGGTTACACTGATAACCCTGAACAACCGGGAGAGACATTTTTTGAAAACATACAGAAGCTTCCCGCCGCATCATTCCTGTTTTATAAACCCTCTACCGGTGAACTGGAGATTGAACAGTACTGGGAACTGGATGCGGATGAGCAGCTGCGTTCCATCCCGGAAACAGAAGCACTCGAGAAATTCAACCACCTGCTCTTCGCTTCCGTAAAAAGACGCCTGCGCAGCGATGTACCAACGGGCAGTTCACTCAGCGGCGGCCTCGACAGTTCCATGATCAGTGCACTGATCAATGAGATCGGGTACGACAGTCATTCCCGCCAGGTATTCACCGCATCCTTCCCGGGTTTTGAAAGGGACGAAGCTGCCTGGTCAAAAAAAGTGACAGACGGATTCGGACTCAAACAACAACTGGTTGAAATAGGTCCGGAAGACCTTGTCAGGGATTGGTCCCGTTTCTGCGCACACCAGGAAGAACCTGTTGCGTCCGCCAGTGCCTTTGCGCAGTATAAAGTATTTGAAAGGGCCGGCCGGGAGAATGTCCGCGTACTTCTCGATGGCCAGGGCGCCGATGAAACTCTTGCCGGTTACCATCACTACTACAAATGGTACTGGCAGGAATTATTTGTAAAACGCAAACTGACCAGCTCGGGTGAGATCCGGGCAGCAAGGGATAAAGGGATCACTGAACCCTTTGGTTTTAAAAATATAATCGCCTCCCTGTTCCCCGATCTGGCAGCCGTCGTACTCAACCGGCAGTACCTGCTGCATGCACTACAGCAGGAAGACCTGCACCCGGAGTTTGTCCGGCTGCAAAGCCGCGAAGCCTATTACACCACTCCTGAGGTACATAACCTGAATGGGGTGCTGCATTTTAATACCTGTGTGCATGGATTGGAGGAACTGCTCCGCTACGCCGACCGCAACTCCATGGCATTCGGCCGGGAAGTACGGCTGCCATTCCTCAGCCATGAACTGGTGGAGTTTATTTTCCGTTTACCGTCCTCCTACAAGATCAGGCAGGGGTGGACCAAATGGATCCTTCGCGAATCCGCATCATCAAGGCTGCCGGCGGATATCGCCTGGCGGAAAGACAAAACCGGTTTCGAACCCCCGCAGAAAAAATGGATGTCCGACCCCGCCGTGGCAGCCATGATCCGGGCTGCACGCGAAAAACTGGTAGCTGAAAAAGTGCTGAACCCTTCGGTGTTGGACCGGGGAATCCGCGACCAGGACGCCTATACCGGCAAAAATTACGACTGGCGCTACCTTTCAGCCGCAGCATTGTTTTCCTGACACGGCCGCGCATCACGGACAACGATCCCCGATTCTCCGGAATCATCCCGATCTTTGCATCCCGGTTTAATTCACTTTAATAAGTTCATTATGAAAATAGGTACTAAACTCATCCATGCGGGTGCCGAACCCGATCCGTCCACTGGTGCAATCATGACCCCCATTTACCAGACCTCAACCTATGTGCAGGAAGCACCGGGTGTCAACAAGGGGTTTGAATATGCCCGCAGCCAGAACCCTACACGGAAGGCACTGGAAGAAGCACTGGCAATCATTGAAAACGGGAAATTTGGTCTTGCCTTCAGCAGCGGCGTGGCCGCTACCGATGCCGTAATCAAACTGCTTGTACCCGGTGATGAAGTAATTGCAGCGAGTGATATGTATGGTGGTACCTACCGCCTGTTTACCAAAATCTTTGAAAAATTCGGGATCCGGTTTGTGTACGTTGATACTACCGATCCATCCAATATTGAAAAGGCCATCACGCCTGCCACAAAACTGATCTGGCTGGAAACCCCCACCAATCCGCTGATGAATATCACCGACATCGCAGCGGTGGCGGCCATTTCAAAAAAAGCAAAAACAATCCTCTGCGTGGACAACACGTTTGCATCACCTTACTTGCAGAACCCGCTCGACCTTGGGGCAGACCTCGTGATGCATTCCTCCACCAAATACCTCGGCGGCCACAGCGATGTGATCCAGGGTGCATTGGTGATGAACGACCCTGCCTTACGCGAGCAGTTGTATTTTATCCAGAAAAGCTGTGGTGCCGTGCCCGGACCGATGGATTGTTTCCTTGTGCTGCGTGGTATCAAAACCCTGCATGTGCGGATGAAAGAACATTGCCTTAACGGGGCAAAAATTGCAGTCTGGCTGAAACAGCAACCAAAGGTGGGTAAGGTGTACTGGCCCGGATTCGAAGACCATCCCGGCCATGCGATTGCAAAAACGCAGATGCGCGACTTCGGCGGGATGATCAGCTTCGAATTAAAGGACGAGAGCGATGCCGAACTGAAGAGGGTGCTGTCCTCCACAAAAGTGTTTGCACTGGCGGAAAGCCTTGGCGGTGTGGAATCACTGATCAACCATCCGGCTTCCATGACCCATGCATCCATACCGCGCGACGAACGGATCAAAAACGGACTGAAGGATTCGCTGATCAGGCTGAGCGTGGGTATCGAAGATGCGGATGACCTGATCGAAGATCTCCGTCAGGCAATCGGGTAGACCGACGGTTTTGGGGTGATTCCTCCACTGTTTACAACTGACATTTGGGAAAAATGCGGTTACGCGGTACAAAGCGACTGGTTTTTGGGTAAAGGGTCCGTTTGGCATTGTATTAGATTCCTGTGTAATGGAACTTTATTTAATACTCAAAAACACCAACTATGCTCTACTTAATTGCCATAATACTCATCATTGGATGGGCGCTCGGTTTCTTTGTTTACTCAGCTACCGGACTCATCCATATCCTGCTGGTTATTGCCGTCATCGCCATCCTGCTGCGACTGATCCGTGGTGACCGGGTTGTATAACCGGGATAGAATAACTCAACATATATCATAGCCGTTCCTGCCTCCGCGCGGGAACGGCTATATTTTTTTGGGTAATTTCGACGATGCCTTCACGTGCACTGAAACAGTTCCTCGACGATGCCCTCACCCGATACAACCAGCCCTCCTTTGTTGGCAGTGATCCGGTCAGTGTCCCGCATCTTTTTTCGCGCCGGCAGGATATTGAGATCGCGGGATTCTTTGCAGCCATTTTTTCCTGGGGCAACCGGCCGATGATTATCCGCAAGTCGCGCGAACTTATGGAACTGATGCACATGAATCCCTATGAGTTCTGCCTGCACCACAGCGATGAAGACCTGAAGCGCCTGCTTGGTTTCAAACACCGCACGTTCAACCCGACCGATCTCCTTTATTTCATCGAATTTTTCAAACAGCATTACTCCACAAGTGACACGCTGGAATCCGCATTCACACGGCATGGGAAAACCGTACACGATATGCTCTCGGGCTTCCACGACTACTTTTTTTCACTCGAAGATTCCCCGCCACGTACGCGCAAACATATTTCCACACCTGCCCGTGGTTCCACCTGCAAACGTCTCAATATGTTCCTCCGGTGGATGGTACGCCCGTCAGACGGGGGGATCGACTTCGGGATCTGGACCGGCATCCGGCCTGCACAACTGATAGTGCCCGTTGATCTTCATGTTGCAAGGGTAGCAAGGTTGCTCCGGTTGCTTGATCGCCAGCAGACTGACTGGCAGGCCGCAGAGGAGCTGACGGCTGCGCTTCGGCGGCTGGACAAACATGACCCGGTGAAATATGATCTCGCATTGTTCGGACTGGGTGTCATTGAAAAATATGGATAAAAAAAGGCTCCCGTCAGGGAGCCTTCAGTATAAGCAATCAGTGAGGCCTAAAAAATATTGAACCGCTCGCGGCCACCCACTTTTTTCTTCACACCACCCGGACGCACATTGTAGGTATAAGTTCCCATTACATACTGCCGCAACACATTTGTCTCGGAACTGGTAATGACGTTGCGGTTCGCATTGACCGAAATACCGCGGTTCTGGTCAAGGATATCGAATATACTTATTTTAAATACGGATGCTTCCTTTTTACCAAAAGTCACGTTGACCGCCGCATTCCAGCGGACAATCTGCCTGGGCAGGCCGGCCGGCACGTTATTGTTGTATCCCACATTCATCTGTGTCTCCCAGATGATATGTTTTGGCCATCGCACCACCAGTTCATTCTCCATATAACTCGTCAGGATTTTCAGTTCGGGAAATGCACTGCTGGTATAACGTGTAAAATTATGACCGGTACTGAAACTCGGGTTGAATTCGACCAGGTCATTCCAGTTCAGCGTGGCACCAACCCAGTTATTGATATAGAAGGTACCCTGCCAGCTGCTCTCACCATTATACATCAGGCGGTTGCGGGTGTAGCTGTAATAGCCGCCAAAATTCCAGGAAAAAATCAGTTTCTGCTTGGTCTTGTATTGTTTATTGACATTGAAGTTTACATACGCATTCCGGCCACCATCTGCATTCACGGGTAATACATACTGCACACCCTTATCATCCACGGTGATGGACTGCACCACATCGTTGCGGATGATGGTTGCAGATGAATAAATACTTGCATTCAGGCTACGACGCGTATTGTTGTACTGGTAATTGATACCGATATTATCACGGGTCGCGGGTTGCAGGTCGGGGTTTCCCTGCATGATGAAGTAGGGGTTGGTATTATCCACCACCGGAATTATAAATGTATACGCGGGCAATGACACATCCCTGCTGTAGTAAATGTTGGATGTCTTGTACTGCAGCTGCAATCCGGGCAGCAGGTTGGTTTGTTGCTGCCGGATCGGCGTTGCCAGGCTTTGGAGCTTGTTTTCCACCTCCTGGTATAATACCCTTGCAGAAGGTGTGATGAGGAACTCTTTGATCTTGAACTCGAGGCCGGCATACACTGATCCGCGATGGCTGGTTCGTTTGATTTTGCTGCTGAGTGAACCGATAAGGTCATCGTATCCCTGTCCGGCTGTCTGGTCATAGGTACTTACTGCATTGCGCAGCAATCCAAGTTCATAACGCGCGTTACTCCGCAGTGTGATCTTTTTGGTAATGGGTTCACTGAAGTTGAAAGCAAGCGTTGCATCCGTGCGTGGTACTTTCTCCACCCTGAGCTGGGTAGCAGCACTGTCATACTGGAAGGGGTAGAAGAAACGTTGCTCATTTTCCGTCCGGTAATCATTGTACCGGTTATTCATATCGAGGTTGTGCGAAATGGTAAAGCGACGACCGGCTTTGGTGCGTGACAAACGAGTCATCGTACCCGAATGTTTGTAGTAATAGGTTTTCGAAGCATTGAACTGGTAGATCTGCCCCGCGCTCAGGTTGCCCAGCTGGTTGCTCACGCTGGTAATATCACTCAGCCGGTTATCGTCGGTCAGGCCGATCGTGTACGATGCATTGAGCAGGATATTTGTCAGTGAATCCGGTTTGAAACGCGCACCCAGCCCGATGTTGTGCCCATCCGTGTTGATCCGTCCACGCAGGTTCGTGGCATTGGCGATCACGGTGTCGTCCTTGAACTGCCGCACATCCGAGTTGGTATTCCGGTCGGTTATGGCATTCCCGAAAAAGTACTGGAGGAAAAAGGACCGTTTGCTGCTGGGGGAGTGGTTGAGATTGAAACCCGCACCCTTGCTGGTGGTCACGCCACCCTGGCCCTGCATACCGCCGAAACTGATCCCGTTGATCTGGATCCCGCTGCCACCCGCACCATAATTCCAGATACTGGTACTGCTGCTGGCACTGTTGCTCCGGCTCCGGTCAAATCCGCCCGACTGCATCAGTTCGCTGAAACTGAAACCCGGACGGTTGAGGTTGTTCATATACCCGAGCACACTCACCTGCAGGGTATCGCGGTAGATATTGGCAATGCCACCGAGTTCATACCGGTCGTCGGTTCCCCCGCCACCATATAATTTCCCGAACCATCCTTTCTTCACCCCTTTCTTCAACGTGATATTGATCACCTTACCCACATTATTGAGATTGTCATCCCCGTTCCGCGCCAGCTCTTCCTTATCATCGGTCACCTGCACCTTGTCAATCACATTTGCAGGCAGGTTGCGCGTGGCCATCTTCGGGTCATCACCGAAAAAACTTTTCCCGTCCACCTGGATCCGGTTGACCGGCCGGCCATTCACAAGGATATTCCCGTCCTTGTCCACCTGCACCCCCGGCAACTTTTTTAACAGGTCTTCCACCAACGCATTCGGAAGCGTCCGGAATGATGCGGCATTAAATTCAATCGTATCCCTCCGCACCACCACCGGCGGACGCTCGGCCACCACCAGCACTTCGTCCAGGGATGTGGCGTCCTGTACCATTACGATGGTGCCCAGATCAAAACTGGTTTCCCCATCCTTGATACGGAACTCCTGACGGTGCACCCGGTATCCTGAAAATGAAATGATCAGCCGCAGGTCCTTCTCCACCGGCAACCCGGGCACTTTGAAATCACCCTCCGGGGCACTGATCCGGTAATTCTGCAATACGGTATCTTTAGCAAGGAAAACTGTTACAGTTGCGAAACCCAGGGGTTTCCGTGTCAGGGAATCAATGATGCTGCCCTTCACGGCAGACTGGGAAAAAACAGGAACGGACACAATGAGGCCAATAAGCAGCGATACGATTACACGTTTCATGTTGAATGGTTGCGGTTCGCCACTAAAATACGATTTACTTCGTAATACGGCGTCTTTCGTAGTCCTTTAACTTTTTTTTATGGATGACCAGTCAGCGATACATTCTGCCGCAACAGGCATGGAAATAAGCTTATCCGGTGAGGGTTCCGGATGGCAGTTGCAGTTTATTGAAGCCATCAACCACCTCCTGGTAAATGATTTTAACCGGCTGGTTGCATTGCTGTACCGCATGGATGTATCGGAAGCAAAGATCCGCAGCCAGCTTGCATCCCGGCCGGATACCGATGCTGCGCGGGTGATCGCGGCGCTTGTTATCGAACGGGAATTGCGCAAACAGCAATCCCGCCGGGAGAGCCGGCGGGATGATATAAATTCCATCAGCGACGAAGAGCGCTGGTGATTACATGGCAGTCAGGCCTGCAACGGGTTTATTTTTTCTTTTCGAACATCAGCTCCTTGATTTTTTCCTTGTCGTCTTTTTCCTTGCGGAGATCAAACATGGTCCCGAATACATGGTCCCAGATAGTTGAACTCACACCGAAACCATTGTGTTCATTCTTATAGTGGTGCAGGTGATGGTTTCTCCACAGGCCCTTCATCCATTTGAAGGGCGGATTCCAGGCATGGATCGCATAATGCATGGTGCCATACATGAGGTATCCCAGGATAAACCCGGGGAAAAACATAAACGTGCTGTCCCGCAGTAGCAGGTACATCAGCCCGAAAATGGCAGACGACAGGATCACACTCGGCACCGGCGGCATAAACAGGCGCTGTTTGTCGCGCGGGTAGTGGTGGTGGTTGCCATGCAGTGTGTAGGCAAACTTCTGCAGGCTTTCCTTCTCACTGATCATATGGAAAATAAAACGGTGGGCGATGTATTCAAAGAATGTCCAGAAAAACATCCCGCCCACAAATGTCAGCAGCACACGGGCCAGGGAAAACTCCAGCGTGGTATTGCCATAGTACAGCATATAGATAATGACCGGTAAATACATACCCCAGATCACAAGGGGATGGGTCTTTGTCAGCATTTCCAGGTAGTCGCTCTTGAAGAGCCTGGCCTGGCCTTTGTTATGGATTTTCTCGAATTGCATGGGGCAAATTTAAACAATTCCTGATTAGTCGTACGTTAAGATGAACTCACTGAGATCAGGCCGGTATTTTCGCTTCCGGCCCAGTTCATACCGGTAGATGATCTCCCCCGTTTCACGGAAAAAAGGATAACCGCGGTTCTCATATTCATATTTATCATCATTCAGCACCCCGTCCGGATTCACGTAAATCGTTCCTGACAACATAAACTCCACCCCCTGTACCGTGTCGATTATATAAGCTACTTCTGTGAGGAAACCGTAACTCCAGCCGGCCTTACTGAATGACCGCAGTCCGGCAGGCACCGCCCTTTTTCCGTCGCGGAAGAAAAAGAATTTGGTATAGGAGGGAAAAAACTCACTCGTGTCGTACCTGGGGTACCTGCTCTCAAAGGGTAATTCCGACATGACCTGCCATAACCACGGCAGGCCTGCGTCCGGAACTTGCCAGCGTTTCGTTGCAGGGACGGACCGGGGAAAAAGAAGGGACTGCATCATCTGCTGCAGGTCTTCGAGGGGGATAAAATTATGGCGGGTAAAATCCATGGGTTCCTGTACCAGTTTATCGTCGCGGTCGTAGTGCGCCTGCCCCACCAGCCATTGCCTGCTGAAGTCAAACGTAAACCGGCTTTCAGCCATCGGCTGGGAGTATAACATCCGGTCATCAGGACCGGCAAAACGCACCGGGTTGGTGACACGGTTCTGGTCTTCGGTCAGCCGCATAAATCTCCGGGTAATCCGCGCATCCGCATAACCCATTTCCTGCAGTCGCCTGTTCAGCAGCTCCTGCCCGGTAAACTCATACAGCCTGTTGTACGAATCATTGTCGCTGACCACAAAAACCTGTTTTACATAGTTCCCGATCGTAGGCCGGCCGCCAGGCAGACTGCTGTCGGTCCATACCTGCACCTGCCCTTCCGCCGCACTATCCGTGAGCATTGGCGTATTCCGGTCAATCCCCTTTTGCGCAAGCCCGGCCAGCTTTTCCATTGCCACCAGCGCGGTCGGCAGCTTAACCATCGACGCCGGGTTGAAATATCGGTCGCGGTCAACGTTGAGATAAAAATGTTCAAACGAAGGCCGGTTCTTTTTATCCCGGGTGATCCGCGTATAGATCAACTGGTATTGGAATGAATCCGGTTTTGCAAGAAGTTCCCGGAGTACGGGACCGGCTTCCTTTTTTACCAGCTGCTGCAGCCATGGACTGTTTTTTACCTGCGCTTCCATACGGGTTGAAATCATGATCAGCAATCCAAAGGTAAGATTGTATTTCATTACTAAAAGATACGAACGATGCCAATGCCATGGATGATCAAT
Organism: Chitinophagaceae bacterium; assembly: GCA_004173355.1. Classification (GTDB taxonomy): domain Bacteria; phylum Bacteroidota; class Bacteroidia; order Chitinophagales; family Chitinophagaceae; genus JBEVJC01. The sequence goes on from SEAD01000055.1 coordinate 22,946, forward strand.
TCCCTAACTTGCGGGCAAACTTTTTTTATGAAATTGCTTAGCTATATCAAGGACCAGCGTGAACAACTGGGAGTGCTGATCAATGGACTGGTATACGATATGCACGTACTCCATCCCGAACTGCCGGAGACCATGCAGTTTTTCCTGAACTACTGGGATGAATATTTCCCCGTGGCACAGGCGGGTGAACTGATGTTGCGCGAAGGCACAAGAAGCAGCTCCGCCGGCACACCCATCGGATCACTCCAGCTGCTTGCACCCGTACCTTTCCCGACCAGCTGCAGGGATGGTTATGCATTCCGCCAGCATGTAGCCGCAGCACGCCGCAACCGCAAGGCAGATATGATTGCGGAGTTTGACCAGTACCCGATTTTTTATTTAACCAATCACCATAGCATCCAGGGACCGGGTGATGTGCGCTGTATGCCGGACCATTTCCGGAAACTGGACTTTGAACTGGAAGCCGCCATCGTGATAAAAAAACATGGACGGAATATCCGTGCCGGGGATGCGGATGAATATATCGGGGGACTGATGATCATGAATGACCTCAGCGCCCGCACCCTGCAGATGGAGGAAATGCTGCTCAACCTCGGACCCGCAAAGGGTAAGGATTTTTCCACTGCAACCGGCCCCTGGCTGGTTACCCTTGATGAACTGGAGCAATTTGAAATCCCCGCAAAAGAAGGACATACGGGGAAAAACTGGAACCTGAAAATGACCTGCCGCGTCAATGGCAAACAGGTGAGCAAAGGGAACCTGGGGGACATGGACTGGACATTCGCCGAAATCATTGAACGCGCATCCTATGGGGTGGACCTGCAGGCCGGCGATGTGATTGGCAGCGGCACCGTTGGTACCGGCTGCTTCCTTGAGCTGAACGGAACGGGCAGGCTCAGCGACCCGGCATATCCGGAACAATGGCTGCAGGAGGGTGACCTGGTGGAAATGGATATTGAATCACTCGGCACACTCAGCAATACCATGGTGGCGGAAGACAGCAACTGGAGTATCCTCGACCGTAAAAAATAAATTATGCTGATCGAACTGGCATCACTGACCCCTGCTGAAAGGCAGTACTACCTGCAGCATGTGGTAGCGCCGCGACCCATCTGTTTCGCGTCCACCATCAACAGTAACGGTGAAGTAAACCTGAGCCCGTTCAGTTTCTTCAACCTGTTTTCGGCCAACCCGCCCATACTCGTGTTCTCACCCTCCCGCCGCGTACGCGACAAAACACAGAAACATACCCTGGAGAACGTACAGCAGGTCCCGGAAGTGGTGATCAATATCGTCACCTATGATATCGTGCACCAGGCTTCGCTGGCGAGCTGCGATTACCCGGCCGGGGTGGATGAATTTGTCAAAGCCGGTTTCACCCCGCAAGCCGCTACAGTAGTGCGACCGCCAATGGTAAAGGAGTCAAAGGTAAAAATGGAATGCCGGGTAAATGAAATTAAACCGCTCGGTGACGAAGGTGGCGCGGGCAACCTCGTGATCTGTGAAGTGCTGCGGATGCATATCGATGATACCCTGTTTGATGAAAACGGAAAACTCGACCAGCGAAAGATACAGCACGTGGCACGGCTGGGGGGCGACTGGTACACGCGGGTAAATGAAGCCAGTCTTTTTATTTTACCCAAACCCAATGTATTGCTCGGGATCGGCTTCGACCAGTTGCCGGCCTCTATACGCAACAGCATGGTGCTGACGGGAAATGAACTCGGGCAACTCGCAAACGTGCACGAACTCCCGATGATAGATGCAGCCTACCATGATGACCACCTGAAAAATATCATCCAGTATTACAGCATTAACCCGGCAGAGATGGAACGCGAACTCCACCTGCATGCACAGGTTTTACTCGCGCAGGGCCGCGTGGCAGACGCCTGGCAGGTATTGCTCTCGGGAGAAACCTGAAATAAAAAAACGTGCCCATGCAGGCACGTTTTTTCCTAAAGAGGCTTTTTGTACAGGGCTTATCGTGGACCGCCACCAATACAAACACCGAGTTTGATTCCGATATATCCGTTCTTCGAGGTGATAGTACCACCACCGTTTATATCCTGGAGTTTGGAACTGGGCACAAGATTGTACTCCGCACCTACACGGAAGTGACCGGCTTCAAAACCAGCGCGGAACAGTCCGCCGAATTTGGAAGAAGCTTCACCCGCAACGGCATCACCGCCATCGCTTACTGAAGCGGCAGCGATTGTATAGATACCCGCACCAACGCCGGCGAAGGGACGGAAGGAATAATTACTGCTGAAATAATGGTCGCCGGTCAGTACATAGGAACCGGATGCTTTCACATCCACTTCACCATCACTGTCGTCCCAGCCACTGTAACCGCGGGCTACAACAGCTGCTTCCATACGCAGACCAAGTGTTACAATTTCGTTTACCGCATACTTTGGTTCAATCGCAAAGAGCACACCGCTTTTCGCACCGGATCCGCCGGGGATTGCGTAACCAAGACTGAGGTCAACTTTAAAGGGTTTGAAGTCACTGTCAGTGTTCTGGGCTTTTACTGACATTACTGAGGCAATAAGCAGGGCTGGGAGCAAGCAGAATCTTTTCATCTGTTGGTGGTTGTTTAAGGGAATTGAATTTATTTAACCCGTTTTTCACGGGAACCCAAACATAATAGGCAGATTGCCAGCTTTCAAATAGCAGCCCCCACATTTTTATAACAGGAAGTAAAAGTACCCGGTGACATATAGTGTTCTTACTACAACAAAAAAGGACCACAGTTAGTGGTCCTCTTCAATCACGGGTTACGGATCGTGGTTATTTAACGCTGCCGAATACTTTCTTCAGGAGATCAGAGGCCTGGCCCGCAGGGTTGGCGCGGATATTTGCTTCAGCCTGTGCCACCTGGTCAAACAATGCATCCACAGCCTTGCCCACCACAAATGAGGTGAGGTCCGGATTCACTTTTTTGAAAGTGGTTGGCATCTTGTTATAGGTAGTCACGAGATCGGAATAATATTTTGTGGCTTCCACCTTGTCAAGCGACGACTGCACGGATGGCGTAAATGCCGCAGTAAGGCTTGCCGTTGTTTTTGTCTTGAAATACTGGGTGGCTGCATCCTTACCACCTCTCAGCAGGTTGAGCGCATCGGTCACCGTCATCTGTTTGATGGCATCCACGAAAATCGGCTTGGCAAAAGCCACAGCATCTTCCGCACCGCGGTTGATCGACAGTACCGCCTTATCTACCTGTGCACCCATACCGGCAGCACGTAATGTTTTCTCGATTTTTTTTGCATCTTCCGGCAGGAACATCTTGTATGCTTCGCTTCCGAAAAATCCATCGGTCTTGTTGAGATTGAGCACGGCATTGGTCACTCCCTGCGTCAGGGCTTCCTTGATACCCATACCCGCTTCGTTTTCAGTCACACCACCACCTGAGGCCACCTTGCTCAGGGCCTTTGGAAGTTTGATCTGGGCATCGGCCACAAAAGGCAGGGAAAAACTAACGGCGAACAGGGCGAGGAGTACTGGTTTTTTCATTTCACTTGTTTTTACAGGATGCAAATAAATACCTGGCTTTCATAACGCCAGCATGGGCACGTTTATTTGACGATACTTTAAGGGAATTGGTGTGCCCGGGCCGGGGTTTTTCTTTTTCAGGCGCGGTTTTCTACGCTTTTAGGCCGGCAACGAGTACCTTTGCGCTCTTTCAACAGGACTATATGAGCACTTTAAATCTTTCCGAACAGGAGCAGCTCCGCCGTGAGAAACTGGCGGAACTCGTCATGATGGGAATCGAGCCTTACCCGGCTGCCCTTTTTCCCGTAAACAGCAACTCGGTCTCCGTCCGGGATAATTACACCGAGGAAACAAAGGAACAATACGCAGATGTATGCCTGGCGGGCCGTATCATGAGCGTCCGGGATATGGGTAAAGCGAATTTCGCCGTTATCCAGGACCAGGCCGGGAAAATACAGCTCTATATCCGCCGGGATGATATCTGTCCGGGTGAAGACAAAAGCCTGTATGATATCGTCTGGAAAAAACTGCTTGACCTCGGTGATATCATCGGGATCCGCGGGTTCGCTTTCGTTACAAAAACGGGCGAAACATCCGTGCATGTAAAGGAACTGACCCTGCTCAGTAAATCCCTCAAACCACTGCCCGTAGTACGAGAAGCGGAAGGCCAGGTGTTTGATGCGGTGACCGATCCTGAATTCCGCTACCGACAGCGGTATGCTGACATGATCATCAACCCTGCCATCCGGGAGACATTTGTCAAACGGACAAAACTGATCAACTCCATCCGCGAATTCCTCAATGCACACGGTGCCCTTGAGGTAGATACCCCCGTGTTGCAGAATATCCCGGGTGGCGCAGCAGCGCGTCCGTTCATCACCCACCACAACGCGCTTGATGTACCATTCTACCTGCGTGTGGCAAATGAGTTATACCTGAAAAGGCTGATCGTTGGTGGCTTCGACTGGGTCTATGAATTCAGCCGCAACTTCCGGAATGAAGGGATGGACCGTACGCATAATCCCGAATTCACCATCCTTGAATTCTACACAGCATACAAGGATTATTTCTGGATGATGGACACCACCGAGCAGTTGCTGGAAAAAGCTGCAAACGATGTTTGCGGAAATACGGAAGTGCCGGTAGGTGACAAAACCATTTCATTTAAAGCTCCCTTCAAAAGGATCAGCATTTACGATGCCATCCAGGAACACACGGGTTTTGATGTAAGCCGCATGAATGAGGAACAGCTCCGCTCCGTATGCAAACAGCTGAATATCCACGTGGAAAACAGCATGGGTAAAGGCAAACTGATCGATGAAATTTTCGGGGGTAAATGTGAACAGTTTTATGTTCAGCCAACCTTCATCATCGATTACCCGGTTGAAATGAGCCCGCTGACAAAAAAACACCGCGATAAACCAGGACTGGTAGAGCGTTTTGAACTTATCATCAATGGTAAGGAAATGGCCAATGCCTACTCCGAGCTGAATGATCCGATCGACCAGCGTGAACGTTTTGAGGACCAGGTCAAACTGATGGAACGCGGGGATGATGAGGCCATGTTCATCGACCATGATTTCCTTCGCGCACTGGAATACGGTATGCCGCCAACTGCCGGTATCGGTTTTGGTATCGACAGGATCTGCATGCTGCTCACCAACCAGCCTTCCATCCAGGATGTGCTGTTTTTCCCGCAGATGCGCCCGGAAAACAACCCTGCCTGAGTTTAAATAACCAACATAACCACAACGGGTGGTACCGGCTGGAAAGCACTGGTACCACCCGTTTTTATATTGTCACATTTATTTGTCGAGGAAAAGATCGGTGTACAGTTTTGCACCGGGCACCACGGCATATTTTTCCAGGTCTGTTAGTCCTTCGCCTGCCAGCACTTCATCATCGATAAAAAAATTACCGGTGCACTCCGCGGATGGTTTGCTGACGATATGGTACAGCGCATCAGCCACGATCTCCGGCCTGCGGCTCATATTCGCAAGCGTGGCGCCACCGAGCAGGTTCCGCACAGCTGCCGTATCAATCGTAGTCCTGGGCCAGAGCGCATTGGAAGCAATCTTTGCCGCTTTCAGTTCGGCAGACCATCCCAGCGCCATCATACTCATGTTGAATTTGCTGAGTGTATAGGCAACATGCGGGCCCAGCCACTTTGCCGTGGCATTCACCGGGGGCGACAGGGTCACGATATGTGCATTTGTCGATTTCTTAAGATGGGGTATGCAGGTCCGGGTGACCAGGAATGTACCACGCACATTAATATCATGCATGAGGTCAAACCGTTTCATTTCCGTGGCTTCTGTATTGGTAAGGCCAATAGCTGATGCATTGTTGACCAGTATGTCAATCCCGCCAAACCGTTCCACCGCTTTATCAACAGCGGCCTGCACCTGGTCTTCAAAACGGATATCCACCTGCACTGGCAATGCCTGCCCTCCAGCAGCTTCCACTTCTTCCGCAGCGGAGAAGATAGTACCTCCCAGTGTTGTATTTTCTTCAACGGATTTTGCGGCAATCACAATATTCGCACCTTCGGCAGCCAGGCGCAATGCAATGGCCTTGCCAATACCGCGACTGGCTCCTGTGATAAAAACTGTTTTGTCTTTCAATGACATAGCCCAATGTTTTAAGTAACGGAAAGGTAAGCATAACAGGGAGATCGACATCAACTTTAACGTAGAACCACTAAGGCCGCCGTAATTCTATCGGCTCATTAATCGGCCAGTTCTGCGCTGGTACAGATGGACAGCAGCGACTACTTTTGAATCAGGTCGCAAGAATATTTTCCTTTTGTTGAACGTCCCGTTTTATCCATATCTCCTGAAAACCAAACCAACGTAGAGCCAGGACCGTCCAGGACAACTGCAATAACCTAGCTCAATCATCCAT
>SEAD01000056.1 GCA_004173355.1 Chitinophagaceae bacterium
GCTTTCACCACCAATGGTTTTTTGCCGAGTGAAAGGTCGTGCAGGCTCTCAATTGCATCTTTCGCTTCTTCGTCATTCAGCATATCTACAAAACCGAAACCTTTGCTCTTTCCGGTCTCGCGGTCAATTGCAACTTTTGCAGAAATGATCTTTCCAAATTTTTCAAAAATTTCTTCAAGCTCTGCGTCGTCCAGGTCATACGGAAGCCCGGCTACGAAAATCTTCATTGTTGGGAGTTTTGGTAAAAGTACAAAACTTGTTTTACATTTTGCGGGTGAGTCTGACGAGGAATTGATGGTGATCATCCTCCATCAGCTTCTCGGTTGTCCACCCAGTTTCGGATGCTATTCGCCCGAGCGTATGGAAATCCGCGTAGAGCCAGCTGAACCAATCAGTGTGAAGTTTTTTATAAGTGTACTGGTAGTCAATTTCACCATAATAGCGTCCCTGCGGGATTTCGCCATCAAAAAGGTAGGCCACATCTGAAGAATCGAATACCAGCTGGCCGCCTTCCCTGACGAGGCTGGCTGCCCGCGCCAGGAATAACTTCAGGCCGGCAAGACTGGCCGACAACCCGATGCCATTCATGAGCATCAGCACCGTATCATACTCTTCACCCTGCCAGTTGCGGATGTCAGCATTGATGACCTGCAGCACGCCACGGTTGCGCATTACATCACATGACAGCGGGGAGATTTCCAATGCCGTCACATCCGGCTCGCCACGCTCCTGGAGGTATAATGCATGACTGCCCGCACCTGCACCAATATCCAGTATGCGGCCGGTACAATAGTTCAGTGCCATCTGTTCGAGCAGCGGCATGGCGGTGTAACTGCGGAAATAAATATCCACCGGCATTTCTTCTTTCTCACCGTATTTGTTATGGATCCATAGTTTCGATGGCGAAATACCGGTATGGAAATCATGGATGGCCTGGCCTAAGGGATCTGGCATCCGGCAAAAATAGACATTCCATATTTTTGTATCACATGGACCAGGTATTTCCAATCACCGGCACTACTTATTATTATGATGGCTTACCCCTGCATGTGGTCCATCCGGAACCGGATGAGGTCAGGCGGGTATTCCTTTCTGGTAACGGATCCGAACAACCCTACTGGAGCGCCGTGTGGCCATCGGCGCTGGCGCTGGGTGAATTTATCATGGGGAAAAAGGAACTCTTCCGCGGTCGTTCTGTCTGGGAACCGGGTGCCGGCCTCGGACTTCCCTCCCTGCTCGTCTCCCGGTTCGCCCGCAAAGTGGTGGCGGGAGATATTTCGCCGCAGGCGGTAGCTATGATGCGCAGTTCGGCTGAAAAAAACCGGATCATCAACCTGGATGCGGTTGAACAGGACTGGAATGATCTTCCGTTAATCCAGGATGGCCTGGTGCTGCTGGCAGATGTGAATTATGAGCCGGCGGTCTTTGAATCGGTGGCGGTGATGATGAAGCGACTACTGTCGGATCGCAATATCCTTTTCCTCGCCACACCGGCACGTATCAGCAGTGGTGCGTTCCTGGAACTGATTGGTCCGTGGATCCGCGACCGGCACGATTACACGATAGCCGGTAAACCCGTGTCCGTTTTTACACTGGCTTCAGACAGAGCGGATGATATAGTAGCCGATCATCACGCAAAGAATGATCTTTAAAAGGGATCCCAGCAGGAACCCAAGGAACGATCCCCAGGCTGAACGCATGGAGCGACCGGAACCCTGCCCGCCAATCATTTCACCCACAAAAGCCCCGAGGAACGGACCGGCAATAACCCCAATGGGACCCATCCAGAATGCCAGCAGGAAACCGATGGTGGTTCCCCAGGCCCCGTATTTCGTACCGCCGAAAACCCTGGTACCCCAGACCGGGATCAGGTAGTCGAGGATCAGCGAAAGTAATACCACCCCGGCCCAGATCCACAGGAACCGCGCACTGAAAGGATCCGGGTCACGGAGTTGCTGGAGCAACAGCCCGAGGTAGGCGAAGGGCGGACCGGGAATTAATGGCAGTATACTGCCCGCCAGTCCGCCAATAGCGCAGAGTATTCCTAACGTAATCCATAGCCATTCCATCTGCTGAATGTAAACAAAAAAAGACTTGTCCGCCGTTGAAATCCGGCAGTTTTCTTGTGGTATGGGTATTCCGCGCCGGGGAAGGACGTGGGCCGGCGGCTGACATTTTTTCACGTTTTGGCAGTCGGCATAATGATTGAGAATCATGGCTGTCCGCCGGAAAGGTGGGCGTAAAAAGGAGAAATAATAATTATGGCAAAAATAATCGGAATCGACCTTGGAACTACCAATAGCTGCGTGTCAGTTATGGAGGGCAATGAGCCCGTAGTTATCGCCAACGACGAGGGACGCCGCACCACCCCGTCAGTAGTGGCTTTTCTTAAAAATGGTGAGCGTAAGGTGGGTGATCCTGCCAAACGCCAGGCGATCACGAACCCGCAGAACACGATCTCATCCGTAAAACGGTTTATGGGTCGTCAGTTCAATGAAGTGGGTGAAGAGATCAGTCACTGGAGTTACAAAGTGGCAAAAGGTGACAATAATACCGTTCGTATTGACATAGATGGCAGGCTGTACACACCGCAGGAAATTTCTGCGATGGTACTCCAGAAAATGAAAAAAACAGCTGAGGATTATCTCGGCCATGAAGTGACCGAAGCGGTTATTACCGTGCCGGCTTACTTCAATGATGCCCAGCGCCAGGCGACCAAGGAAGCTGGAGAAATCGCCGGACTGACTGTTCGCCGGATTGTAAACGAGCCTACAGCCGCGGCACTGGCTTACGGTCTCGATAAGGGCAAACATGACCAGAAGATTGCGGTGTTTGACCTTGGTGGCGGTACGTTTGATATCTCCGTCCTTGAACTCGGTGACGGGGTGTTTGAAGTGAAATCAACCAATGGTGATACCCATCTCGGTGGTGATGACTTTGATAAAGTGATCATGGACTGGCTGGCTGATGAATTCAAAAAAGATGAGTCAATTGACCTTCGCAAAGACCCGATGGCATTACAACGCCTGAAGGAAGCTTCTGAGAAAGCGAAGGTTGAACTTTCCTCCTCTACTGAAACTGAAATCAACCTGCCGTATATCACAGCAGTGGATGGTGTGCCCAAACACCTGGTGAAAAAACTCAGCCGGGCAAAATTTGAGCAGCTTGCGGATAACCTGTTTGCCCGTTGCCTGAAACCCTGTGAAGCCGCATTGAAAGATGCCGGTCTCAACACTTCGGAAATCGATGAGATCATCCTCGTGGGTGGTTCATCCAGGATTCCCAAAGTACAGGAGATCGTGGAAAAATTCTTCGGTAAAAAACCAAACCGTGGTGTGAACCCTGATGAGGTGGTTGCCGTTGGTGCTGCGATCCAGGGTGCGGTAATGACCGGTGAAGTGAAGGATGTACTGCTGCTGGACGTTACCCCGCTGTCGCTGGGTATTGAAACGATGGGTGGTGTAATGACCCGTCTGATCGACTCCAATACAACGATCCCTACCAAAAAATCAGAGACTTTCTCAACCGCAAGCGATAACCAGCCTGGTGTGCAGATCCATGTATTACAGGGTGAGCGCTCCATGTCGAAAGACAATAAAAGCCTCGGGATCTTCAACCTTGATGGTATTCCCCCGGCACCACGTGGTGTACCACAGGTGGAAGTGACATTTGACATTGATGCCAACGGTATCCTCCATGTGACCGCGAAGGATAAAGGCACTGGTAAGGAGCAGAAAATCCATATTGAAGCCGGTAGCGGACTGAGCAAGGACGAGGTTGAAAAAATGAAAGCTGAAGCAAAAGCCAACGAAGCCTCGGATAAAGTGGAAAGGGAAAAAATCGACAAACTGAATGCGGCTGACAGCCTGGTATTCCAGACTGAAAAGCAACTCTCAGAATACGGTGACAAGATCCCTGCTGATAAAAAAGGTGCTATTGAGGCCGGTGTCAGCAAACTGAAAGATGCCCACAAAGCGCAGGATATTGCAGCCATTGATACAGCGACTGCTGAACTCAATGCCGCATGGACTGCAGCAAGTGAGGATATTTACAAACAGGGTGGTGCTGAAGCAGGTGCTGCACAGCCAGGCCAGCAGGAGCCGCAGGGTGCAGGTGCCGCATCACATGATGATGTAACCGATGTGCCCTACGAAGAAGTGAAGTAATCAAATCACTATAGCAGCAGACCCCGTCCACAGGATGGGGTCTTTTTTTTATCCATAAAAAAGCACGATCCTATCCTCAGTTTGCCTTATTTTGCAAAAACAAACGACTGAACAATGCCCGAAGCGATCATAGAAATCAGCAACGCGAACATTTACCAGGGGGAGAACCTGGTACTCCAGGATGTAAACCTTACCGTGAACAAGGGAGAGTTCGTGTACCTGGTTGGAAAAACGGGAACGGGTAAATCATCACTTTTGAAAACCCTCTATGGTGAACTTACGCTGACCGAAGGGGAGGCCACCGTAGCCGGTTTCAGTATCCGCAATATAGACTGGAGGAAAGTGCCTTACCTGCGCCGTAACCTTGGTGTGGTGTTCCAGGATTTCCAGCTGCTCACGGATCGCAACGTGAATGACAATCTCAAATTCGTATTGAAAGCTACCGGCTGGACCGATCATAAACTCATGGATGAAAAAATCCTCGATGTACTGGATAAAGTCGGCCTTAAAGCCAAAGGATTCAAGATGCCATTTGAACTGAGTGGTGGCGAACAGCAACGGATCGATATTGCCCGTGCCCTGCTGAATTCACCCAGACTCATCCTAGCTGATGAGCCTACGGGCAACCTTGATCCGGAGACATCGGATGAAATCATGACCCTGCTGTTCCATATCTCCCGCGACTTCAACACCGCGATTGTAATGGCTACGCACGATTATATTGTTGTACAGAAATTTCCCGCACGTATGATCCGCACGGAACGCGGAAGGGTGGTTGACAATGCGACCATTACCATGGAATAATTTACCAGAGCCAGTGCATCATCTTTTTTGTGTTTGCCGTATTATCATACTGGCGAAGCAATGACCGGCGCAACCTGATTTCCTCTTCTGCAAAAGGCTGGTAATACAGCTGGGAGATAACAGATGCAAAACCCGCTGCACTGTCACTGATATGACAGGCTTCCTCCAGGTGGGTACCTTCCACGATCGGCTCATTAACCAGGCAATGCCTTCCTTCAAAAAGGGCATGCAGGAGTTTGAGCCGGATACCGGTATTGTTTTTATTAAAACAGGGAAGTACATTGATATGCGCCTTTCGTACCAGGTCGGTCATTTCCGATTCGGATGGATCGGCTACCAGGCAGGTATGGTCGCATAACTCGGCCACCTTCATCAATCGCTTTGATGGTTTTTTACCAGCAATAATAAAATGCACCCTCACTTTGGTAAATACCTTGCAAAGGAGCCAGATTGCGGCCTCTTCATTTTCCGGAACGGACAGGTTTCCATGGTAAAGGCAGAATGAACCCTGTCCCTCTTCAGAACGGACCGTTGTCCATGCCGGGAAAGTGGGGAGCAGTTCCACATTGGGCAACTGGTAAATAGTACGGAACGCATCCCGGTCTTTTTCTGTTACACAGGCATACATACATTCTTCAGGTAAATGCTGGCTGTATTTTTTCAGCAGCCGGCTCTCGTTGAGGAAGTACATTTTTTTTACCAGGCTGTTTTCCGCCCTTGCGAGTTCCTTGTAGTAAAGGCTTTCCTCATTGTGCATACGTACCACTACTTTGCGGCCGGTGAGGTCCAGCATCGGGAGGATGCCGCTGCAATGGATACCCTCGAGTATAATGGGATGTTTATCCTCATTAAGGCGGTTGATCAGTTCATCATTGATCCGCGAAGACACGATATAGGGTACCTGCATCGAAAACCCTTTTGATGGGGGGATGCGGTCATATACATGGATGGAATCGCAGAACTGGTTCAGTTCATTGGGTGTACCCCGTTCATTGTAACTGAAGTAATGGAGATGGATGAGGACGCCAGCCTTATGGAATTCGCGGATCCGTTCCATCATATCGATGGCGCCGCCATAATCAGCCGGGTAGGGCACGTCGAGGCAGACTATATGTAAATGTTTGTTCAAGTACCGATGATCTTTTTATAAAAATTTACCAGTTTCTTCTCTTCCTGCTGCCAGTTATGGACTTCCCGGCGTTCAAGGCAATTTGCCTGCAACTGCTGGTAAAGGGTACTGTTATCAAGCAACCCGTTAATCCCCGCGGCAATCTGTGCGGGAGCCAATCCTTCCAGTAGAACAGCTACCGGGCTGGTTTTGTTCAGTTCGTGGTAAACAGGGTAATCGACACAAACCTGCGGTACCCCGGCGTGGAGGTAATCGAAGTACCGGTTGGCCAGCGAAAAATAATTACTTAAACCCTTGTTTTCAAACAGGGTAAGGCCAATCCAAGCCTGCCGGGTGAGCTTCCGCAGGTCCGCAGGCAGCAGGTTGCCCAGGAATTCAACTTTCCCTTCCAGGCCTTCGGATTTCACAAGGGCTTTCGCCTGTTCAAGGTAATTGCCTACCCCTGCAATCACCAGGCGTGCATCCACCAGTTTCATTGCAGGGATCAGCGTATCAAAACTCCTTCCTTCGTTCACTGCTCCCTGGTACAACACAAACCGTTCGGGTTTCGCGGGAATGGTAAGGTCGCGCAACAGGGGCATGTTCCTTATGACGTCATAATTACTGCCGTACATCCTGTTGAATTCCGTAGCGATCGGTTCATTCACGGTATAACCATGGATAAATGCGGGCACGCACCATTTCTCAATCCTCTTCCAGGTTTTGTAAATCCGGGGCCGCTCAACGATCTCCTGCATTTCGCAAAAAAGTTCATGTGCATCATAAACACGTTGTAACTGACGGAGACGGGAGACGAGCAGTACAGGCAGGATGGTATCCAGGTCGATTGCGCAGAGGAGGTTTGCCCGGATAAATAACAAACGAAGAAACAGGCGCAGGTTATACTCGGCATAAAACGCCGGCCCGCGGTTGAACCAGCACCTCAGCCGGAGCTGGCGGAACTCCCGGTCCTGCAGCGGAAGTGATGCAGGAAGGCTGCGGCCGATAAGGGTTACACGATAACCCGCCGATGCAAGTGAGCCACAGATGCGGATCATTCGCTGGTCATAATTAAGGTCATTCGTTACCGTGAACACAAGGGATTTCATAATAGTCAATGGCCTCCTCCAGCTTGATGCCGGGGGAGGCCATTGCAAATATAGAAATCTAAACGGGTTTATTGCCCCATCTCGATATTGCTTCCTTCGCGTTCGCCTTTCAGGTTTTTGCGTTTGAAGAGGCTTGGATCAAACTTCCCGAAACGCCAGTTGAAGTTCAGGCGGAATACCCGCTGGTCGCGGATCCTGTATGAATCCTGGGTAAAAAGCGTTGATTCGGAATGGATATCCGAACGGCGGGTGCGGAAAATATCATTCACGTTAAGGGAAATGGAAGCGGTTTTATTTTTCATGAACTCCAACCTTACTGCAGCATCCACGCCATAGTTGGGCCGCACATAACCCTGTGATGCCGATGCAGGTCCGCCAAACATACCCCCGCCAAAGCCGCCGCCACCGCGGCTGTTACTGCCTCCGGGAGGAAGGATGGTCTTCGACTGGTAGTCACCTGAGAGTTGTAATGAGAAGTTTTTCGGGAGTTTGAACGTATTGTTGATTTTGGCAAAATAGCTGGTCAGGCGTTCCTGTTCAGGTTCACCCGGGATAGCGATGTCCACGCGTGACTGGTAGATGTTGACATTCGGCGTAAACTCCCACCACTTGGTCAGGTTGTTTCTCGAAGTCAGTTCGATACCACCCACATAACTGTTGTTGGCATTGATATAGGTGCTGATCACGATGTCTTCCCCGCCTGAACCCACACCCTGTTCCTGGAAGCGGGTGATGAGGTCGGTGGTGTGTTTATAATAAACCGATGCGAGGAAATTCCCTTTGTTGCGGAACGTTTTTTCGTATGACAGTTCGAACGAGTTGGTAAACTCCGGTTTCAGGCCCGGGTTACCCTTGCTTGGGTTGAGCCTGTCGGATGAATCGGTGAACGGCGTCAGCTGCCAGAAATTGGGGCGGTTGATCCGGCGGCTGTAATTGAGCTGCAGGCTCTGCGTTTCACCCAGTTTCTGTGACAGGAAAATACTTGGGAAGAAACTCAGCGGGAAATCAATCTTGAACAGCTCGCTGGTCTTCAGCAGTTCGCCCTCATAGTTGGAGCTTTCCGCACGCAGGCCGAGCTGGTAACCGAAGGTCTTATGCTGTGCAGAATAGGTTGCATAGGCAGCATACACCTGGTCATTGGATTTGTAGTCCATCTGCGAAGATGGCTGGATTGTGTATTTGCCCGTGTTGGATGAATCGATATAAAAGCCGTTTGAGCTGTTGTTATTGCGCAGCTGTGCACGTAAGCCAACTTCAAATTTTGACTTTTCATTAATGGGGTTGGCATAGTCAGCCTGGATCACCGTGTTTTCACTTCCACCGTCTACCAGTTGTTGCTGGCGGAAGCGACGGTCGGGGGTAATGCCTGCATTAGCCGAGTTGTAATAGTCGGTTTCGATAAATGCCGTGTTTTCGTTACGGCTCCGGTTATAGGTGACATCGGTAGTGAACTCCTGTCCGGCTTTCGGGAACAGGTGTTTGAAACTTACCGTGGTACCAAGGTTACGGAAATTGGATTTGTTGTTGGAGAACCGCTCCTGGTATTCATTCAGGCTCGGGTCAGCCGGGTATCCATAATCGATATAACTGGTTGAATTGGGTTTGAAGCCTCCACGTGCGAGGTTGGCCGATATCGAAAATGTATTCCGGTTGCTCATGAAATAGTCCATGCCCAAACGACCGAATCCGAAGGCGCCATCCTGCCGCGAGCGGTCACGCTGGTAAACTTCTTCCAGTGGTGTGCTGAAAAAGTTGTAGCGTTCGGTGGTACCGGAGCTGATCGACCGGCGCTGGTTGTACATGCCGCTTGCAAAGAAGTTGACTTTCTGCTGGCGGAGGTTGATATCACCACCCATTCCCACACGTGCGCGGGAATCGATATTGGCACGGAGGCTACCGTTGTAACCTACCTTTTTTTCTTTTTTCAGGACGATGTTCAGGATGCAAGCCGTACCACCCGAGGCATCAAATTTTGCAGAGGGGTTGGTGATCAGTTCAACGCTCTGCACCGCATCGGCAGGGATCTGTTCGAGGGTCAGGTTACTTGGCCTGCCGTCCACAAACACCTGGGGGGAGTTGTTTCGCATTGTTACGTTGCCATCGATATCCACGTTCAGTGAAGGCACATTACGCATGATGTCGATAGCTGTACCGCCAGCTGAAGTGATGTTTTTATCTACGTTGAAAATTTTGCGGTCGATGCCAAGTGTCAGGCCGGGTTTGGTGGACGTAACCGTTACGTTGTCCAGTATTTTATCAGATACCACAATCCGGATATTCCCGAGGTCTTTGTCAAGCGCACCTGCCATGGCCGACATATCGCCTGGCTTCGCACCGGCTGCGTTCAGGTTGAACGATACATCCTGGGTGATTTCCTCATAGCCGATCGCGGAGACTTTCAATTTCAGCGGACCAAAGGCGGGCACGTTTTCAAGGCTGAATTCGCCGTTGGTAACGGTCAGCATCCCGGCTATGACGGCTTCTGACCTTTTTTTGGTGACGGTATCCATCCGGTTCTGCAGGAGCTGAACCGAGGCGAATTCCACGCCTTTTCCGTTGGCGTCTACTATTTTACCATAAAGCCGGCCGGTTACATTTGGCCGCTGGCCTCCACCAGTGCGGGGTTGGGCAAACAATACAGTGACGGATAAGGCGAGCAGGAGGAAGCTTGTAAGATGTTTCATGCGGTGTGATTGTGTAATAGGACGCGCAAAGCTCATGGAACTTGCTGACAGTTCCCTGACAATTTTCGGAAAGTTAAAAACGGTTGAAAATCAGGATAAGCGGGGTCAGGCTGCCAGGAGGATGATGGCAAACTGGAGCAGCCCGATGGCCAGTCCGATCAGGAATCCGGTGAGCCCCAGTTTCCGCACGGGTACGGAAATCCGGCTTTCGATTGCGCTTACAGCCTGTTCCATATTGATGGCGGCAATTTTGGCTTCCGCCAGTTCACCCAGGTTGAACTCCGATCGCAGGTTGCCGGCAAACTGGCCGAGGATGGAGGGAAACATTTC
Source organism: Chitinophagaceae bacterium (assembly GCA_004173355.1). GTDB lineage: Bacteria > Bacteroidota > Bacteroidia > Chitinophagales > Chitinophagaceae > JBEVJC01. The sequence continues at coordinate 10,202 of SEAD01000056.1, forward strand.
CCCGATCTCGCGGATAAACACTTCTTTCATCGTGTTGATGGTCTTGTCCCCGATAAACATCCCGATCATTGGCATCTGCTCCTTGAGTTTGTTGCGCAGGAAATCGTCGATATGGATTTCAATGGTCGGTTTGATTTTTTCAAAATTTGCAGGATCCTTGATTTTTAATTCAAGCGGTTCGAGGGAAAACTCGCGGCTGATATATCCGCCGGCCATTTTTGCGATTGCGGGTTGTGATGCAGCAAGCAGTCCCTGGAAACGGATCCCGAGGAACCGGATCGGTGTTACGGGTCGAAGCAGCAGGAACACCGGAAGGCGTGCACACAACAGTCCGGTCAGCGCGGTAAGAATCGGGATTATGAGAAACCAGTTACTCGGCATAAGATCACAAAATTAAAAAACCCCGGCCCGATAAACGCGGGCCGGGGCAAAATGGGGTGGCTTACCGGGTTCGAACCGGCGACCCCCAGAACCACAATCTGGTGCTCTAACCAACTGAGCTAAAACCACCATTTTTCAGCGGCAGCAAAAATAAGTAAAAACCACCTGATAAAAAACAATATGTCATTTGATGCCGGGATTATTTTTTTCTCGTATCTAATTGAGCAAACCATGGTAACCACTCATCAAAAACCGCTGTTAAAACCTTCTAAAGGCAAGAATTACATGGTTTTTGCGTTATTTTTGGAATATGCACAATGCACTTAAATACCTACTCAATATGAAGCGACTTCCAATTGTGATCATGATGATTGTGGCGGGTTCGTTCCTTGCTTTCCGGAGCATGGGAAACCGGGACGCAGCACCACCTGACAAGTACCAGGACATCCTGAAACTTGTGGGTTCAATGCTGGTACAGGCCCATTATAGCCCGCAGGACATAAACGATGCCTTTTCCAAAAAGATTTTTACCAAATACATGAATGACCTCGACGGGGAAAAAAATATGTTCCTTCAGTCGGATGTGACAGAGCTGGCAAAAAAATACGAAACCCGTATTGACGAAGAAATAAAGGGTGCGCCGGTTGAATTCTTCAAGGCTGCCGGTGCGGTATTCCAGACACGGATGGAAGAAAATTCAAAAATCGTGGATGAGGTGCTTGCAAAACCATTTGATTTCACAGCGGATGAAAAAGTGACCCTGGATGGTGAGAAGCTCGGTTATGCCAGCAACCAGAAAGATATCCGTGAGCGCTGGCGCAAAAAGCTGAAGTATCTCACGCTCGAGCGTTACTCCGATCTGGTGGATACCCGCGAGAAGAACAAGGGCAAGGAAGGATTCGTGGTAAAAAATGATGCTGAGCTGGAAAAGGAAGCGCGGGAAAAAACCAAAAAAGTAACCGACCGCATTTTTGAACGTTATCGCCTGAAGTTTTCCGATGATGATAAATTCAATCTTTTTGTGAATGCGATCACCACCACCATGGATCCGCATTCTGAATTCTTCCCGCCGGTTGACAAACGATATTTCGATGAAGAGATGAGTGGTACCTTTTATGGTATCGGTGCATCGCTGCAATATGATGAGGGGAATATCAAAGTGACCAGTATCGTGACCGGTAGCCCGGCCTGGAAATCAGGTGAGCTGCAGGTGGGTGATATTATCCAGAAAGTAGGACAGGGTGCTGCAGAACCTACTGAACTTGCGGGTTTCGTGGTAACGGATGCGGTGAAAGTGATCCGCGGGAAGCAGGGTACAGAAGTGCGTCTGTACATTAAAAAGCAGGACGGTTCACTGAAAACCCTCACGCTGATACGTGACAAGATCGTACAGGACCTGGAGACTTTTGCACGCAGTGCCGTGGTCAAACAGGGTAACTCAAAAATCGGGTATATCTACCTGCCGGAATTTTATGCGGACTTCGAAAACCCGAATGGTCGCCGCAGTTACCTCGACGTGGAATCAGAAGTAAAAAAACTGAAAGAAGAGAAAGTGGATGGTATAGTGATCGACCTGCGCAACAACGGTGGTGGTTCACTGTACGATGTGGTGCAGATGGCCGGTCTTTTTATTGAGGATGGCCCGATCGTTCAGGTAAAGGATCGCGAAAACAGGCCGAGTGTGCTGAAGGATAAGGATAAAAATGTATTGTATACCGGACCACTTGCCGTAATGGTAAATGAGTTCAGTGCTTCCGCGTCAGAAATCTTTGCGGCTGCAATCCAGGATTATGGCCGTGGGGTAATCATTGGATCCACTTCCACTTATGGCAAAGGCACAGTACAGCGTAACATTGGCCTGGATCCGGAAACAGGTTTTTCCGTGTCCAATTCTGACCTTGGTACCGTGAAACTGACCCTGCAGAAATTTTACCGCATCAATGGCGGTTCCACGCAGCTGAAAGGTGTGGAGTCGGATATTGTACTGCCTGACCAGCTGGAACTGCTGAAAGTAAGGGAGAAAGACGACAAGGATGCCCTGCCCTGGGATGAGATCAGCAAGTCGCCCTACAATGCATGGAGCCCGGGTTATGACCTGAAGGTAATCCAGCAGATGAGTAACCAGCGTCTGTCCAATGACGAAGCATTCAAACTGATCCGCCAGAATGCAAGCTGGCTGGCTAAACAGAATGAAAGGGAATATTCCCTGCGTCTCACTGATTACGTGAAAGAACAAAAACAGGTCAAATCGACCATACAGGCAAATGATTCCCTTACCAAACTCCGCCAGGAAAACCTGGTTACCGCTTTACCGGGTGAAGTAGATCGTTTTGCAGATGACAAGAGTAAACAGGATCGTTTCAACCAGTGGCTGAAAAACCTGCGCAAGGATATCTACCTTGACCAGGCAGTAAAAGTGATGGGGGATATGATCGGGCAGCAGAACCTTGCAAAAGGTAAACAGACCGAGGAACCCCTGAAGAAGGCGTTCTGATCCGGACAAACATAAATTGAAGACGCCCTGGCCTTGTAAGCCGGGGCGTTTTTTTATGCCTTGCTGCCGGGCTACAGGTATCGTTGTTCCAGTATATTGAGGTGATGACTCACATGACCCAGCAGCGTGTATCCAAGTACACGGACATAGGCGGGGCTGCCGTTTGAAATACCTGCGGACTCCAGTTGTTCTTCATCAAACGAGGCGAACAGCAGCCGGGAGGACTCCCGCACATGGCTGAATTCTGCCAGCAGGTCATCCCAGTCACGGGTAGATGCTTTCGAATTATCCGCAAAAACATTTTCATCAAAGCCGGGTAGTGCTTCCGGTCCTTTACGTGCGAAACATAGTGCCCGGTACGCGAATACCCGTTCAGTATCGATGATATGCTGCAGCATCTCCCTGATCGTCCATTTCCCGGGGCCGTAGCGGTAATCGCGTTTGTCTTCAGGTACAGCACTGAACACGGCCAGGTAACGCGCCGTGTGGGTCCTGAATGCTTCCAGGATGGATGATTCAGGCACCTGGTTGATATAATTGTGGTAAAATGGGTTTACCCTTGAGAGATCTGGTCGCATTGCGGGAAGTTTTGCCGAAGATCGTGATTAACCGTATCAGATGCCGCCTGCCACTACCAGTTTCTTGGTCTCGATCAGCTGGTTGCTCTCGGAGAAGATACTGATGAAGTAGGTTCCGGGGATAAGTCCGGTCATTTGTACCACGGTCCGGCCCATCACTTTCTCCTCGCGGAGTTTCTGGCCCAGGACATTGTACACGATGATGGTCTTGGCCGGTATGACTGGTGGTATGCCGATATTGAACCAGGACACTGCGGGGTTTGGCCAGAGGGTGATATTGTACATGCCAAACTGCGGACCGACAGGCACTTCCTGTGAATAGGTGATGGTGTTATCATACCCGATCATACGAAGGCGGTAGAAGGTGATACCCTTGTACCTGTTGGGGTCGATCATATCGTAGTTAAGGTCAACAATGCTGTAACCTGCGTTGGCTTTTGACGGTTGTATGCCCACATCGGAGAAAGCAGTCTGGTTGGCAAACCGGCGCTCCACCACGAATGTGCGGATGTTGATTTCCGGGTTTGTTTTCCAGTACACCTTTACAAATCCGCTGTCGATCCGGTAGGCATTGAACCACAGACGCGTTTTCGCCACCTTGTTTTTATCAGCCAGTTTGGTGTAATAGTGATCCGTGGCGCCGAGGTTATCAAAGTTGCGGCTGTTGAGACCACGGCTGGGATCGGTGTTCCCGGTGGTCATGGATCCAATGGCAGGGGTGCGTTGCGGATATCCCATATCCCAGTGCTGGTTGCTGTACTGGGTGACGTACGACTGGTCCCGGTTCTGCCGGAAGTATTCACCTTCCTCACTCACGAGGTGTTCAAGGAAGATATCTGATTCTTCAAGGGAGGCGGAACCATATTTCCCGATCTGCCAGGTTTTATTGACGCTTTGTGATACAAGTTTGGTGTTGCTGAACTCACTGGCCCGCACGCTGTCGAACACACCCACGTAATAGTCGCTTGTCTGCCGCATCCGGGCGCGGATACCGGCGGGGGTGTAGGCTCCGTCTTTTGAGCCTACGGGGAATACAACGATCCCGTCCTTGCGGGTCATCTGTTCACGAAGCAGGAGGCCTTCACCGGGTTTGTTGCCGGTTACAAAATATTTTGATGAATCATAACCCGTTATAGTGCCGGGGTTGTTATTGCCTATTACAAGGGTCTGGTCGTTAAGGTAAACGTGACCGTCCTGGAAATCAACATTGTTGCGGATTTTAGCTGAACCATCTTTTAATTCAACTCCGTCCTTGTTTTTCACCTGGACTTTCGGGAATGTGGCACCGGTGCGCGTGGCTGCATTATAGCCGCCACGGATTTCCTGTCGGCCGCTGTCGCCCACGAACCGAACCCATCCGCCTTCACCGGTGGTACCGGTACCGGCTGCGCCGGCGTCCGTGATTTTTGCAGCGGGATCATTTTCCCATGACTGCGCCTTCATATTGACAGTAGCTGGTTTAGCTATGCCAAGATTTCCCTTGTTGATGACATTTGAAAAAATGGTGGAGGTATCGCCTGCAAAAAAAATCTTGCCACCCTTTGGAACGTAAAATCCCTTCTGCGCGAGGGCCCGGGTGTTGACACCCAGGACCAGCACAAGGAAAAATATGTTCAGGACAAGATGTTTGCGCATCTATCAGAATTCTGTCATTGTTACAAAAAATTTCATAGCTGTTGTGATCGTACCAGCCGTGGTGCCGGAGTTGACGATCCTTATCTTGACCTGCGTGGTACTCACGAGCCTGGCCGATGCAATTGCACAACCTGCTGGAAGGTCGCTGTCGAGCGATACAGCTACTGTTGCCCTGGTGGACGAAGGCTGCACCGCTGCCGGCAATGTGTAGAGGATATCTACGGTGCCGGGTGTAAGTGTAGAGACCAGTGCTCCAATGACCAGCGCAGGGACAGCTGTGTTGGATGCCACCGAAAATTCAAAGCTGATCAGGTTCTTCTCCACGCTGCCTTTTGCACCCATCTTGAATGTGCCGGCGGCATCGAGTTTGGCAGCGGGGGCCACTGTAGCTACACCCACGTTACCTGTACCATCAATACGGAGGCGCTCGTTACTGGTTGCATATCCACCGGTGAAAAAACGCAGGTTCTTGTTCGCGGTGCCGTTTCCGATTGAAAAATCGTTACCCGTACTATAGAGATAAGCGGTGTTTGCCCCGCTGACCATCGGCATGGTGGTATTGGTGAAGCCGCCGCCATTAATGCCCATGTCAATATAATTGGAACTCTCATCCCCGTTGTTGGATGTTGCCACGATATCGGAGCTTGCCTGTGTCCCGGCCGACTGGTTCTGTACATTAATCTGCAGGTAGTTGTTAATTGACCCTTTTCCCGTCATCAGGTTGTACGAAGAGGTGGTGCCTGCATCAACCAGTAATTTTTCGGGGTTGGATGCATTGAATGAATTGGATCCGATAGCCATCCGGCCGCTCTGAAGACGCATGATTTCAGACATGCCGTCTACGTAATCATAACTTTTAAAAATGATTGGTTCATCACCGTCATCACCCACGATGAACTCAAACCCGCCATCGTTGTTGGATCCGGTTGCCCCGAATTCAAAATAGTCGGTCCCGGCTGAACTTCCTTTTGTGCGGAAGTTACCATTTGCATCCACGAATATTTTTGGTTTGTAAAACTGCGCCGCTGGTGCATAGAACTGGATGGCAGAACGCATATGCGTAATCATTTCATCATTGTTGTCGTAGTCGGCATAACCCTGTGTGAGACCGAGCGTAGCCCGGCGACCCATTTCCACCATTGTGTAGTTGTTGGATTTCAGGTTCATCAGCCGGTCATCCGTTGTACCCAGGAAGTTGCTGGTATTACTCATCCCGGAATTGCCGGTAGTGCTCCAGTAGTTGCCCGGTAAAAAGGAAGAGGCAATCACACCCGTGGTGGGGTTATAGGTAATGCCTGCACCTGCGCTCAGCAGGCTTTTTGATTTGAGGTGGAAGCTGGCGATGTTGCCTGTATCGATGGTCGAAAGTTTGTTGTTAAAGGTATTCCAGTCTGCACTGCTGAGATAACCATTGGTGGAAGTGTTAGCTTGGCTGATGCCTACCGCGCCAGTGGTAGCGTTGTACGTAACCGGGCCAGTTCCTGATAAGAGGCTTTTAGCCTTTATATGGAAGTTGGCAATGTAACCTGTATCGACGGTGAGCGCACCGGTGTTGCCATTCACTGAAGTCACACCGCTGTTGCCGATCTGGCCGGTTGAGCTGTTATAGCTGATGCCCGTACCACCGCTGAGCACTGCACGTACTTTCTGGGAAAAGTTCACGATGAGTGTGGTGTCTATCGTAACCGCACCCGTTGCTCCATTCACTGAAGTCACACCGGTATTGCTGATAGCACCACTAATGGCGTTGTATGCGATGCCTGTGCCGGCATTCAGCAGGCTTTTTGATTTGAGGTGGAAGTTGGCGATGTAACCAGTATCGACTGTCACTGCACCAGTGTTGCCATTAACAGAGATTACTCCAGTATTGGTGATCACTCCAGTGGTGGCATTGTAGCCGATGCCAGTACCACCTGAGAATTGTTTTTTCACTTTCAGGTGGAAGTTGGCAATATTAGTTGTATCGATGTTCGCCAGTTTGTTGTTGAAGTTGTTCCAGTCCGCGCTGCTCAGGTAACCATTGGTGGTGCTGCTGGCCTGGCTGATTGTAAACTGGCCGTTGGCGTAGGAGAGAGGGCCATTGGCAGAAAACAGGCTTTTCACTTTTACATGGAAGCTGGCGATGTTGCCGGTGTCGATAGTCGACAATTTGTTGTTAAAGGTATTCCAGTCGGTGCTGCTGAGATAACCATTCGTTGAAGTAGTGGCCTGTGTGATACCGATAACGCCGGTTGTGGCATTGTAGGTAACAGGACCATTACCGGAGAAAAGGCTTTTGACCTTGAGGTGGAAACCGGCGATGTTGCCGGTATCGATTGAGGTCAGGTAGTTGGGTGTGAAGTTGACCCAGCTGGTTCCGTTGAACCGGAGGATCTGTCCGCTTGCAGGAGCCGAAAGGCTTACATCGGAAAGGTTGGAAAGTGCGTAGTTGATCCAGGATGGGGCACTGCCTGCACCATTTGATTTCAGGATTTGCCCGGATGTGCCGGCACTGTTACCTGGCATGAAAGCACCGCGGAGTACCATGTTGCCGTTGACATCCAGTTTTTCGGTAGCGGTAGCGGTGTTGATACCCACATTGCCATTTGCCAGTATGCGGAGGCGTTCGTTGTTGCTGGTGATAAAGGGAAGGTCGTAGTTGTCAGTGGTTCCGAATTTGGCTATAGCTCCGTTGGCATTACCGGTGGTGGACCAGTAGTTCCGGAGAACACCCGAACCGGTCAGTTGCTCCCAGTAGCCGTTGGTGCGGAGTAATAATTTTTTGGTCGGGGTGAAGAAAATGATCATGCCGTCCGGAGGCGCAAGGCTATTGATCAGGGTGGTATCACTGATCCTGGTCAACAGCATTCCCTGGTTGTCTGACTCGAGCTCGAGGATAGCCGACTTCTGCAGGTTGCTGGAATTTTTTCCAAGCCTGAGCTGCTGTGAGCTGGCGGTAATTCCGCACAGGAGGAGGCAGAAAGCCAGGGAAAGCTGTTGAAGGATACGCATGATATTGGATTGGCCTTTAAAGGAAGGCTTCGGTCGAAATTATTTCTTGATCACATACCAGTCAGTACCATCGGTCTGAAGGGTAACGTAAGTCCAGTCGTTGTAGATCTTGTAAGAAGATCCGCCTTCGATAGAACCAGCTGCAGGATTGATGGTAAGGTCATTGTCGATACCACCGCTACCTGTTTTTTTGATCGTGTAAATCCGTCCCGCGATACCGGAAGCTGAAGGCAGCGTGATCACGATAGCAGCAGAGCTGGTATTTGCAAGGATCGTGTTGTCACCCGCAGTTACAGTATAGTTGGAAGTTACAGCCTTGATAGCCATTGCTACTGAACCTTCCACCTGGAAAGTAGAGTTCGCGTTGCCGGTATTACCCACGAGGATGGTTTTTGCGGCGGCCATGCTGTCGGAGAAAGTCTTGTGACCTGCGAAAGACTGCGCAATGGTTGTTACCACACCACGGGCTGAATTACCTGCATCGGGTACATTAAGGAGGATTGAATCGGTTCCATTGGTTGATACGCTAAGATCGGTGCCGGTGGTGGTGAAGCGGATACCCTGTGCAGTATCACGGTTTCCATTGATGCTGCGGATCGCGTTGCCAAAAGCAGCAGCGCTTACCTGGCGTTTCTCGATCACACCATTGGTGATTACCAGTACTGAGTCCTGTACATTGTTTGTGGCAACTGAATTCAGGGTAAGTGTACCACCAACAGTTGTGTTGCCGGCAAATGTTTTATCACCACCGAAAGTCTGTGTGCCAGCGGTAACGATACCGGGATGGGTCAGGTCAGCGGGGTGGAGTACGATCGTACGTGAAGTGCTGTCGGCAGAAATTGTTGCACCGTTTACATCAGGAGTGGTAGCCACTGCACCGATTGTAACGGTCTGGATGCCGGACTGGATTTTCTGCCAGTCGCCATAAGTAAGGAACCCGTAAGGTTTTGATGCAGACGAGCCATCCTGGACCGGAAGGTGGATAGCGATGGTGCTATCACTCTGGCGGTTTTCCACTTTTACTGAATCTTCAGTAGTGCTTGCAGCAGCGGTGATGGAAAGCTCCTGCTTTTTAATTCCGTTGATCGCTTTGATCGCGTTATCAAATGCAGAAGAAGACATGGTCCTTTTATAAACCGAACCATCATTGGCCAGTACCAGCACTTCCAGTTCGTTGGTGCCGCTGCCCAGGTTTTCGAATTTAACAGTTCCGTCAACGTTCAGTTTCGCACTTGGTGTAGCTGTTCCAATACCCACAAAACCATTTGAACTGATACGCATCTGTTCGTTGTTGTTTGTTTTCATTACCAGCGGACGTCCGTCAACTGTTCCCAGGAAGTTCAGCGTGGAATCCGTACCGGTATTGCCTTTCAGCGACCAGTTCGAGCTTGCTTCAGAAAGGTCAGCAATCTTTTTCCAGCTGTTGTTACTGCGCAGGCGTAAGCTGTTGTCGGCATTCAGGTAGATGATCATACCATCCGGGGGATTCAATGCGTTGATACCGGTTGTATCAGCAAGACGTGGTAAGAGAAGACCCTGACGGCTGCTCTCCAGTTCAAGAATGGATGATTTCTGGATGTTGGTCGGGTTATCGCCGACTTTCAACTGGGCGTTTACAACAACCGATGATCCTAAAAGGACGAATGCCAGGACGAGTGCCTTAGGCGCAAACCGGGAATAGATGTTTTTCATAAATAAAGTTTAAAAGCAACTCCAGATTTTTTGTTTTTACTGGTTATGCCTGTGGTATTGGATAACAGCACAAAGAAATGCCAAAGAAAAATCCTGTCAAGTAGTATGTTACATGAATGTAATATCAGTGATTCAGCAAAATGCTGTGGCCTGCCTACTACAGGCTATCGACATCCATCCAGTTCCGGTATCGTAGATTTACGTGCAGAATCCCGGATTGCAGGGGAAATCAAAAACCCCGGTCCCGACAGGATGTCGGAACCGGGGTTTCCAGTGATTTACCGGTTACAACCGGCTATAATATGTGTGATCAGGCGCGAATCTTCTGTTTCACTTTCGTTTTCTGTTTGGGGTTATTTCCTTCAGGTTTCAGGGTAGACGCCAGTTTGATGGCATCAAAGGCGTTGATCACTCCCCCGGATTTACTGATTTCTGAAAGCGGGGCATCGTCACCGGTGCCTGGGGTCTTCACAGTACCTGCCGGAGGCCGGCTTGATTTCTCAATAACGTATTTGACCTGTGCAGGGGAGAGTTTCGGGTAATACTCGAGGATGAAGGCTGCAAGACCTGCCACCACGGGTGATGCCATACTGGTGCCCTGAAGGTTCTGGTAAGTGTTACCACCTGGCACGGTGGAATAGATCTTTTCGCCCGGAGCAAACACATCCACTTCCTTTTTACCATAGTTTGAGAAACTGGCCGTGAGGGTGCTGCCTTCCTTGTTTTCCGGTCCGCTTGCACCTACGGTAATCCAGTTGGTAGCGCGGGTTTTGTCGCTGAATTCCGGCATCGGGTAATTTTTCACCGTATCAATATTCTGTGCGCTGTTGCCTGCCGCATGCACAAGCAGTACGCCTTTTCCTTCCGCATATTTCACGGCTTCATCCACCCATTTTTTATTGGGTGAAAAACCCTTTCCAAAACTCATGTTGATCACCCTGGCGCCATTGTCCACTGCATACCGGATGGCCAGTGCAATGTCTTTGTCGTGCTCATCCCCATCGGGCACAGCGCGTACGGCCATGATCCGCACGTTGTCCGCCACACCGTCCATACCTACACCATTGTTATGGGCTGCGGCAATGATGCCGGCCACATGAGTACCGTGTAACGCAGATGAGTTGTTGACCATTACATTGCTGTTGCCGTAAAACCGGTCGTTGATATCATCATAATTATCGCCTACAATATCATTGCGGAAATTTTTGGGTGCACGGTCGGCGGCTTCAGCTTTACCCAGCTCACCCTCCAGTTCATTCAGGATCTGCACGTTGCTGATTTCATTGTTGTCATTGCCCTTGCAGATCGACAGGAGGATATCCTTAACCTTGCGGGCGGCGATCACTGTCGGGGTATAGGCACCCAGATCGGTGCAGTTGTATTCTTCCTTTTTCAGGTCGGCGCTGATAATAGAATCGCCTGCCTTCAGGTCTTTCAGCATTTTGCGGAGCTGCATGACCATCAGCGGGTTCACATCACCCACGATATCTTCTTTGGCTTTTGCCCACATGGAATATTCGAGCTTTGCATCGCCTTTAAGGGTGTCGGCATTGATCCGTTTGCCGTCATATTTTGCCTTGAACTGGTGATAGACCCTGGCGGCTTCGTAGGAATCCTTTTCCACATTGCGGCCGTCGCGGCTACCGAGGAAATTCCATCCATATACATCATCCACATATCCGTTCTTGTCGTCATCGATCCCGTTCCCCGGGATTTCCTTCGGGTTGCGCCAGAGAATTGGCTTCAGGTCTTCATGTAATGTGTCAATTCCCGAGTCGATAACAGCCACGATCACCGGCGTACTTTTCAGGTTTTTTGATTTTACAAAGTCGTATGCTTTATTGATGCTGATTCCGTAGTATCCGCTGTCGGTGGCGTCCATCATATGCCATCCTTTCGGGATTTCTTTTTTCTGTGCGGTGAGGGTCTGGCTGGCGAATGTAACGGCGATCGTCAGAAGGGTACAACTCAGGATTTTCTTCATTTAAACTGGTTTAGTCTGCAAAAATGGTAAAGTCACAAAATTAATCAATACCGTCTATACAATTAACGGCCCAAAAAAGCCCTGCCACATTGGGTAGCAGGGCTATTGGCGTCGGTTTGACGGGCCTGATGCTTTATTGGTTGCGCACTTCCAGTTCCACCCTGCGGTTCAGCGCCTTTTCAGCGGCAGTTTTGCCAGGGTTTAACGGTTTGTTGGCACCATATCCGGTTGCGGAGATCCTTGCGGCGTTGACACCCTCGGCAACGAGGTATTGTTTCACTGCTTCCGCACGTTCCTCGGAAAGTCGTTTGTTGGTTTCGGCACTGCCATCTGAGCTGGTATGTCCACCCACAGCCAGTTGCAGGTCCGGATTCTCATTCATCAGGATGGCTACCTTGTTCAGCACTCCATATGAGTCTTTCGTGAGTACCGCGCTGTTGACCCTGAACTGGATCCGTTTTGCTGCGAGATCCATGGCCTTTTTCACTTCGGCTTTCACTTCAGCAGGGCATCCGTTGTTTTCTGCCTTTCCAGCCACATCCGGGCACTTGTCGTCTTCATCATTGATGCCATCACCATCGCGGTCAGGCACAGGGCAACCCTTGTAACGGGCCACGCCGGCTTTATCGGGACAGGCATCCAGTTCGTACGGGATACCGTCTTTATCACTGTCCGCAGGACAGCCCTTGTCCGCGGCTTTGCCTGGCTGGTCAGGACAGTTATCGTCTTTATCCGGTACACCGTCATTGTCACGGTCGGGGTAGGGACAGCCCTTGTTGTCAATGGGGCCGGCGAGACCGGGACAGGCATCATCCTTGTCGGGCACAGCGTCCCCATCGGTATCAGGACAACCACCGTTTTCCGGGCGACCGGCCTGGTCAGGACATTTATCTTTTGAATCGGGCACGCCATCGTTGTCTTTATCCGCCGGCTTCCGGGGGGTCTGTTTGCCGAGGAAAATACCGATTGTACCACCAATCACATGGTGTTTGTAGCTGCTCGCATTGTAGGTATCAGGAATATATACTTTGGAAAAACTCTGGCTGAAATTGGCTGTGAGATACACCCGGCCAAATTCAAAACCCGCGAGGGCATTGTATCCTACGTCAATGGTCTGGTACTTGCCTTCGCCTTTACCAACCGGCAGGTCTTCGTTTTCTTCACTCTCGTAACTCACTCCTGCAACCAGTGTTTCCGATTTATGTGACCCGGAATAGAAAAAAGAGAAATAGGGTCCGCCGCCAACTATAAATTTTGCGTTTTTGCCGATGCGTTGTTTGAACACCAGGTTAAGCGGGATGTCGATGTAGTTAATATATTGTTTGCGGTTGGCCGAATAGAACGTGTTCACCACTGAATCCGGACGGCTGGGAAATGTGTATACAACGGTTGAGTCCTTGGAAAACTGGTATTCACGTCCCTTGTTGAAAAACGTCACGCCGGACTGGAAGTAAAAAGGCGATCGCGGGCCAAGCGGGATGTCTGCAAGGAAACCAACATGCACACCCGTGCGTGGTTTGTAACTTTGTTTTTCCAGGTCCCAGAAGGGCAGGTCATTCTGTTCCTTGATAGTGGAATTGTGCAGTCCACCCTGCAATGCTATGCGGACTTGGGCCCTGGATACAGCAGCCAGGCTTATTAACAGGATGAGGGTGAGCAGGTACCTTTTCATGGACAGGAGGTTGGTTTTGGATATTGACAGACAACAAAAGTTGCAATTATTTCGCAGATAACAAAGTACTTACACGAGGTTATTCCCACGGCATGGAAGTTTGTTTTCCGAACGGAACAACGGATTTTACCCGTGAATAGTATCGGCAATGCCGGTTTCTTTTCCTCTATACCTGTAAAAGGGGAGGTGTAACCCGTTACAAATCAAACCGGATGCCCTGGGCAAGCGGTAGTGTGGTGCTGTAGTTGATCGTGTTGGTCTGGCGGCGCATATAAACCTTCCAGGCATCACTGCCGCTCTCCCGACCACCGCCGGTTTCCTTTTCCCCGCCAAATGCCCCGCCGATTTCCGCACCGCTGGTGCCGATATTTACGTTGGCAATCCCGCAATCGCTTCCCGCAGCAGACAGGAACTGTTCCGCTTCGCGGAGGTTCAGGGTCATCACGGACGAGCTGAGTCCCTGTGGCACATCATTCTGGATCCGGATTGCTTCATCAAATGTGCTGTACCTGAGCAGGTACAGGATCGGGGCAAATGTTTCCTGCTTGACGATAGGTAATGTACTGTCCGCTTCCGCGATACAGGGTTTTACATAACAGCCACTCTCGTAACCACTGCCCTCAATCACGCCGCCTTCCACTGCGAAGCTGCCACCCTGTTCCTTACACTGGCGGATGGCAGCAAGGTATTGTTTCACTGCGCCGGTATCAATCAATGGCCCCACATGGTTTGCCTGGTCAAGCGGATCGCCGATCCGCAATTGTCCATATGCGGCTACCAGCCTTGCTTTCACCGTATCGTATATTTTTTCGTGGATGATCAGCCTGCGGGTGCTGGTGCATCGCTGGCCGGCAGTACCCACCGCGCCAAACAGTGAACCAAGCACGGCAATATCCAGATCTGCATTCTCCGTAATGATGATAGCATTGTTGCCGCCAAGTTCGAGCAGGGCCTTTCCCAGACGCGCACCTACCGCGGCGCCTACTGCTTTTCCCATCCTGGTGGAACCCGTGGCCGACAACAGGTCAATGCGGTGGTCGGTGCTCATCCACTCACCGGCATCCCTGTATCCTACCAGGAGGTTACTTACCCCTTCCGGAACATCATTCCGCTTGAAAACTTCTGCTGCTATATGCTGGCACGCCACTGCGCATAGCGGGGTTTTTTCCGAAGGTTTCCAGATACATACATCACCGCAAACCCATGCCAGCATGGCATTCCAGCTCCAGACCGCCACCGGGAAATTGAACGCTGAAATAATGCCCACAATACCGAGCGGGTGGTATTGTTCATACATACGATGTGCAGGTCGTTCGCTGTGCATGGTCAATCCGTGCAGCTGGCGGGAGAGTCCCACGGCAAAGTCGCAGATATCAATCATCTCCTGTACTTCGCCATATCCTTCCTGCAGGCTCTTGCCCATTTCATACGATACCAGCTGGCCCAGCGCCTCTTTCTTTTCCCGGAGAGCTTCGCCGATCTGGCGGACCACTTCACCACGTTTGGGTGCCGGCCAGGTGCGCCATACCCGGAATGCTTCCGCGGCTTTGTCCATCACCTGGTCGTATGACTGCTCATCCGCAGCACTTACGGTTGCAATGCGTTTCCCATCGACGGGTGATACGGAATCGATCTCCTGGAATTTTGTGTCCAGCCACAGCTGGCCGGTACTTACACCTTTGTTCTTGTCGGAGATCCGGAGCGTGTCAAGGAATGATTTCGGCTGCATCGGTGAAATATTTTAGATCGGAATGTATGATTACTGGTATTTGACTGAAAAATAGCCATCGGTGATCTCGTTCTTTTTTGACGGATCCAGGAGGTTGCTTGCGCTGAAATTGAATGTACCACGGATGCGGCGGGAGCTGGTGTTATGTTCGAGGATGACCAGTTTACCTGAGTTCGAACCACGGGCATTGGTGCCGTCGGTACCAGGGTTGTACACCCCAATGATCAAATCCCCGAAATCATGTGTGCCGGGCCTGATATCGGGAGGCATGCTGAGACCGATTGACGGGGAACCCGCTGTAGTAGTACCGCTCAGGCCCAGCTGGCCGATAAATTCACTGCTGATCCCAAAAACCACATCCGGACGGAAATCGGCCCCGTCGACCTTCAGGCGTATGGTGTCACTGCCTGTTGAAGGAGCGAGGCTGGTGGTGTAGGAAAGGTCGGTGAAACTGCCATTGGTGATGGACACCGATTTATTATCTGTTGAGCGGTAAACACGGTAGGAAAATGTGCCCGTCAGGGTTTTTGCCGACTCATTGATAGAAGTGATCGTCACCTCACCACCTGCCAGTGCCGCGTCATCACTGCTGTTGCTCGTAAATGCAATGCGGTCTGACATGGTACTGTCCACATGCGCGGCCGCATTCAGGGTGGTGGAATTGAGGATATAACGATGCACACCCGAATCGGTAAGGGTCATGGTCAGGATTTTCCCATCGAGGCTGAGCCCTGAGATATTGATGAGTCCATTCATCCGGGATGCCCCGGCGGCGCGGGCTGCCACCCATGAATTGCCGTTGATGGTTGCCTTCAGGTTGCCCGACACTGCAGGGATTTCCGGTTCTGGATCCAGCCGTTCATCTGGTTCCTGCTGGCAGGCAGTGAGTCCTGTTAGACCAATAAATAAAAGGAGGCAAAGGGTTTGGAATCTTGTTGTCATATCGGTAAAAATGGAATCAGTATTGTTCGGAATCATTTGGGAAACTGCCGCTTTTCACATCCGTGATGTATTGCTGCACGGCGCCGGTGATCAGTTCGTTCAGGTTGAGGTACTGCCGGAGGAAACGGGGTTTGAATTCGGTATTGATGCCCAGCATATCATGCATGACCAGCACCTGCCCGTCACAGTGTTTGCCGCCCCCGATGCCGATGGTGGGAATACTCAGTGATTCACTCACTTCCTTTGCCAGGTCTGCCGGTATTTTTTCCAGCACGATGGCAAAGGCGCCCGCATCCTGGAGCAGCAATGCATCACGTTTGAGTTTTTCAGCTTCGGGGCGTTCGGTGGCCCGCACCACGTATGTGCCGAATTTATTGATAGACTGGGGAGTGAGCCCGAGGTGTCCCATGACCGGAATCCCTGCACTTACGATCTTGCTTACACTGTCGATTACTTCCTCGCCGCCTTCCAGTTTGACCGTATGACCACCACTTTCCTTCATGATACGGATAGCGGATGCCAGTGCGATTTCGGAATTGGACTGGTAGTATCCGAAGGGGATGTCAACCACGATAAGGGAACGATCCCGTCCGCGGACCACGCTCTGCGCGTGATAGATCATCTGGTCGAGTGTAATGGGGAGGGTGGTGGTATGGCCGGCCATCACGTTGCTGGCGCTGTCGCCCACGAGTATGATATCAATCCCGGCAGCATCAAAGAGGCGGGCGAAGGAATAATCATAGGCGGTGATCATGGAGATCTTTTCGCCCGCAGCCTTCATTTTCTGCAGTGTATTGGTAGTGACTTTTTTTGCTTCCCTGGAGACGGCCATTCCTGTTTGTTTTTGCGTGTTTGTATAACCGGTGATACCGGCGGCGCACAAAGTTACCGGAAGCACTGCTTACTCAGGCCTGTTTTTTCGCGGGCTGGAGTTCTTCGTACAGGCTCTGGATCAGCCCGTCCGCCAGTCCGATTTTCGGGACAAAGATTTCCTCCGAATCCGCCCAGCGCATCACATTGATATAAATCAGGAGGGCGGGCACGATTACATCGGCGCGGTCTTCCCGGAGTTTGTACAGGTTCATTCGCTGCTCGAGACCAATATTGCTGAATTCCTTGTAATAATCACGCAGCAGTTCAAGTGGCAGGGGCTTGCCGTCTTTCCGTTTGGAAATTGAAAACACCTTGTTGATATTGCCACCGGTGCCGATCGCGGTTACATGGTGGAATCCCTTTGTCCGGGTTTTGATGAATTCTTTCATCGCATCCCAGTGTGATTCATTCACCTGGTTTTTCAGCAGGCGGATGGTGCCGATATTGAAGGATTCCTTGAACACCAGTTTCCCGTCGCTGAAAAATGTGAGCTCGGTACTGCCGCCACCCACATCAATATAGAGGTAGGATTCCTGGGTGCTCAGGTTTTCGGCAATATGGTTTTCGTAAATGTAGGAGGCTTCCTGCTGGCCGCTGATGATTTCGATCTGTACACCGGTTTCTTCTTTTACGCGACGGATAATCTCGGGCCCGTTTCTTGCATCGCGCATGGCAGAAGTGGCGCAGGCTTTCAGTTTGGTTACATCGTATACATCCATGAGGAGTTTATACGACTGGATCGTTTTCAGGACCCGGATGGCTTTTACTTCTGAGATCTCACCGGTTTCGAATACGTCAAAACCGAGGCGCAGCGGAACCCGCACGAGGGTGAGCTTGTTGAACTCAGGACCGGTGCGCGGATTGTTGACTACGTCGCTGATCAGCAGCCGCGCTGCGTTACTTCCAATATCAATCGCTGCCAGTCGCACTTATATCTTTCGTTTTGTTGAATAAATAATTATAGGTCTCCACCTGCGAACGGACTTTGTCACCGCTCGTGGTTACGTATTCGTTTTCGAGATTATTGTCGAGCCAGCGGGCCTTGACATTGTCCCGTAGCTGGATGTTGAGAATATCGATGAGTTCCTGCTTGATGTTCTCATCATAAATGGGACAGGTGGCTTCCACGCGGTGTTCCAGGTTCCTCATCATCCAGTCAGCCGAAGATATATAAACTTTCTCTTTACCCTTGTTGTGAAATACCCACACGCGTGCATGTTCGAGATATTCATCCACTATGCTGATTGCCTGCACGGGTATTTTGAATTTTTTGTTCTCCGGCAACAGGCAGCAGATCCCGCGGATGATGAGTTTCACTTCCACACCTTCCCTTGCAGCCTCGTAGAGTTTTTCAATACAGCCCTCATCCGAAAGTGAATTCATTTTCAGGATGATGCTGGCGGATTTCCCTTTTTTTGCCTGGCGGATTTCGTCGTCAATCAGTTTATAAATTTCCCGGCGCACGATGAACGGGCTTGGTATCACTACCCCATTATCCTTAAGTGTATGCGTGCCGAACCGGGAGTTTTCAAGGTAAGTAAACATGCGGCTGATATCCCCCATGATGCGCGGGTGGGCCGTCATCAGGCAATGGTCGGCGTAAATCCGGGATGTTTTTTCATTCAGGTTACCCGTGCTAACAAAGCCATACAGCATAAAACGGTCATTCACTTTTTTCCGGATCATGCAGATTTTTGCATGCACTTTCAGTCCGGGTATACCCACCAGTACTTTTGCGCCCTCCTCTTCGAGCCGCACTTTCCAGTCGAGGTTGGCTTCCTCATCAAACCTTGCCCGCAGTTCGATCATCACTACTACTTCTTTGCCATTCCGTACGGCATTGACGAGGGCATTGACAATGCGTGATTGTTCGGCCAGGCGGTAACAGGTGATCTTGATCGTGGTCACATCCGGATCAATAGCGGCCTCGCGGATGATGTCCACCATTGGTGTGAAGGAATGGTAGGGGAAATGCAGCATGATATCTTTCTCCGTGACCACATCGGATATCCTCCGGGTAGTGAGCAGCGGATGGTCAAACGGTTTTTTCCTCGGTGCGCGGGCGGTGAATACACTGTCGGGAAAATCCAT
>SEAD01000057.1 GCA_004173355.1 Chitinophagaceae bacterium
AAATATACCCGGGCAATGATCACCGCGGTGCTCGATGGTAAACTCACGGACACCAGCTTCCGTAAAGACCCCCTGTTTGGATTTGATGTACCGGTTTCCTGCCCGGGTGTACCGGCAGACATACTCGATCCGCGAAGCACATGGGCAGACGGCAACGCCTATGACCAGAAGGCGAAATACCTCGCAGGGTTATTCAATAAAAACTTTGAACGTTTCAGCAATGCGGCTTCGGCCGAAACAAAAAATGCGATACCGAAAATGTAACCGGGCAAACACACATGAAGGAAACACACACTACCCCACACCAGATGTTGCTATGAAGATTCGCCTGCGGGGAGCCGGCACTGACAACCAGGACTTGTAGAAATTACCAGTGACCCCTATAGGAAACATCAGTAATGGGCTGGACGGCAAAACCCCGCAATTGATTGCGGGGTTTCTTATGCGTTTTCAGAAAAGACCATATAACTCGCGGTCGACCCTGGTAATGATTTCGCCAAAATCCTCTTCTTTTTCGGCGAACTTGTTTTTGTCTACATTGATCACCAGCAACGGACCTTCCTTGTATGAATCAATCCATTTGTTGTAATAGTCGTTGAGCCTTTTGAGATAATCGAGGCGGATATTTTCTTCATATTCGCGACCGCGTTTCTGGATCTGTCCCACCAGTGTCGGCACGGATGCATTCAGGTAAATCAACAGGTCAGGGGGCTGGACGAGCGTTTTCAGCGTCTGGAAAAAATTGAAGTAGTTTTCATAGTCCCGTTTGCTGAGCAGACCCATCTCGTGCAGGTTAGGCGCGAAAATATTTGCATCCTCATAAATCGTACGGTCCTGGATAACCGTTTCGGTACCCTTCTGTATTTCCACCAGCTGTTGCAGGCGGCTGTTAAGGAAATAAATCTGCAGGTTGAAACTCCACCTTGGCATGTCTTCATAGAAGTCCATCAGGTATGGATTATGATCCACATCTTCAAAATTCGGAATCCATTTATAATGTTTGCTCAGCATTTCCGTCAGGGTTGTTTTACCCGCCCCGATATTACCGGCAACTGCGATATGTTTTGGTTTTTTTGTCTTTGCCATATGTGTGGAGATCCGTGTTTCCTTACGGTGGGATTAAATATATAATTATCCGGCTAATCCGCCGGTGCTTTTTAAAGGCTTACCGGAAATAGTTCAGGCCCATGGCATTCCGGACGATCCCCATTGTTTCCCTGGCACTCTTCCTCGCCTTTTCCGCACCTTTCTCCATTACTTCCTTCAGGTATTTCTCATCATTCCGGATAGCCTCTGATTTTTCCCGGATAGGGGAAATAAAACGGATCATGTCTTCCGCGAGCTGCTGTTTGAGATCACCGTACCGGATGCTGCATTCATTGTAGTCGGATTCATACCTGCTGATTACTTCATCGGTACTCACCAGTTTCATCAGCGAAAAAAACAGCTCGATATAATCAGGTTTTGGTGAATTTTTTTCCGTTGGACCGGAATCGGATTTCATCTTTTTGATCTTTTTCGTGATATCGGCATCGGTATCCGAAAGATAGAGTGTTGCGTTCTGGTTTTCGCTTTTACTCATCTTGCCGGTTCCGTCCAGTGACGGCACTTTGATCAGTTCATCCCCGTAATTGAAAGCCCTTGGTTCGGGAAACACTTCACCATACCGGTGGTTGAACCGGTTGGCAAAAGTGCGGGCCATTTCGAGGTGTTGTTCCTGATCCTTCCCCACGGGTACCAGTGAGGCCCGATGGAGGATGATATCCGCTGTTTGTAATACAGGATAGGTCAGCAGTCCGGCATTCACATTGTTTTCATGCTGCCGAACCTTGTCCTTGAAAGTCACTGTTTTTTCCAGCTCCCCTACATAGGCCAGCATATTGAGGTAGAGATATAGTTCTGATGTTTCGAAAATATGGCTCTGGCAATAAAACGCAGCTTTGTCCGGATCCAGACCGCAGGCGATATTCTCCGATAATACCCGGTGGATATTCTGTTTCAGTTCACTGGTATCCGGATGGGTGGTCAGTGAATGGAGATCCGCCACCATAAAATAACAGGTGTAATCCGATTGCATCCGCACATAATTCCTCACCGCCCCGAAATAGTTGCCAAGGTGCAGAAACCCGGTCGGCCGGATACCACTCATAACGATCTCTTGCTGCTTGTCCATAAGGGCGCGAAGATAGGAAAATCGATCGCTCAGGCACCCCGGGAATCGGCGAATGCCCGTTATATTTGCCATATGGAAATAACCGACGAAATGGTTGAAAAACTGGCGCACCTGTCGCGCCTGAGCTTTGACGAGGAAGGCAAGGCACAGATCCGGGGCGATCTCCAGCGCATGATCGGGTTTGTGGAAAAACTCAGCGAACTCGATCTGGAAGGGGTTGAACCCCTGATGCATATGACCCGCGAGGTGAATGTGCTGCGGGAGGACAGGGTCGGCGGGTCAATCACCCGGGAGGATGCTTTCCGCAATGCGCCGCAACACGACGGGCAGTTTTTCCAGGTACCCAAAGTCATCAAGAAATAAACCTGCCATCACGGCTGCCATGAACAATATCATCCACCTCGAAGCAATCCGCAAGAATTATGTGATGGGAAAGAACACGCTGGAGGTACTCAAAGGCGTGGCCCTGGACATCAACCGGAATGAATACGTGGCACTGATGGGACCATCCGGTTCGGGCAAGAGCACCCTCATGAATATACTTGGCTGCCTGGACACCCCTACTTCCGGCACCTATATCCTCAATGGCCAGGACGTCAGCAAGATGCCCGACAATGACCTTGCCGATGTACGTAACAAGGAGATTGGCTTTGTGTTCCAGCAATTCAACCTCCTTCCGCGACTCACTGCACTGGAAAATGTGGCGCTGCCACTGGTGTATGCGGGTATGGCAAAAAAGCTCCGCCTCGAACGGGCGATGCATGTACTTGGCCTGGTCAACCTCACCGAACGCAGCCACCACCGGCCCAATGAGCTCAGCGGCGGACAATCCCAGCGGGTGGCCATTGCCCGTGCACTGGTCAATGACCCGGCCATCATCCTGGCCGATGAGCCAACCGGTAACCTCGATACCAAGACTTCGTATGAGATCATGGATATCTTTGGCAGGATCCACCGCGACGGCAACACCGTTGTACTGGTGACGCATGAAGAAGATATTGCCAACCATGCACACCGTGTGATCCGTCTCCGCGATGGACTGATTGAATCGGATATCCGCAAGGCCCCGGAACATCCCCTCAGCCCCGCACATTAAATCCCGGTTTCAGTATTCTTTTGTACTTTGTTGTGCATGCGGACGGACCCCTCGTACCGGTCTGCAACATTTCACCATAAACCATCCCTGAATGACAAGTACCTCTGCCAGGTTACAGGAAGTACGATCCTATTTTACCAATGGCGACTACCATGTCGGATACCGCCGGTTGCTTGATTCGGCAATCGAAACACAGGATACCGCGGTATTTGAATACACACTGGCTTTCTGCGACTGGTATGATCAGTTCCAGGTGGAGCAACAGAAAGACCCAACGGTGTTACTGGAAAAAGTGGATGGCCTGCTGGAAAAGATCACCGGGTCACCTGCATCTGCACCACCTTCTACAGCCGAACCGGTCATCCGGCTCGCGAATGTGAGCAAGACCTACCATTCCGGTTCATTCGGATTAAAGGATATAAACTTCGACCTGCATGCCGGCCAGATCATCGGACTCGTGGGGGAAAACGGCAACGGGAAAACAACCCTGCTCCGGCTGATCTACGGGGAATTGCAGCCTGACAGCGGCTCTGTGAAATACAAACTCGACGAACTACCCGCCGATGCACCATTTTACGATACAAAGACACGCTTGTCGTTTATACCCCAGCGACCCAATCCCTGGTATGGCTCGCTGATGGCCAACCTTCAGTTCACCGCCACACATTACGGCTTCAAAGGCCGCGACAATATTTTATGGGCCGAGATGGTCTGTGCCCGGATGGGTCTCCGCGCGTACCGCGGGTTCAGCTGGAGCCGCATTTCATCGGGTTACAAAATGCGGTTTGAACTGGCAAAGGCACTGATCAAAAAACCCCAGGTGCTGCTGCTGGACGAACCACTGGCTAACCTGGATATGCTGGCACAGCAGGTCATCCTCGAAGACCTCCGCTATCTCGCCCAATCGGAGAAAATGCCGATCGGGGTGATTCTCAGTTCACAACAACTGTATGAAGTGGAAAAGGTTTCCGAACAGGTAGTGTTCCTCAAGAATGGCCATCCGAAATACCAGCGCACCATCACCTCCCCGGCAGAAGACACCGCAGGGGAACAGCTGGTATTTGAAATAGAAACCACAGCCGGAAGGGAACAGCTGCAACAGGTATTCCCTGCCGGCCTTCAGAATATTTCTTTCAATGGTGGCGTGTACCTGCTCTACTTCGACGCAGGCGCTGACGCAAGCAGTATCATCACCCGGCTCGGTGAATCAAAAATCCCGGTAAAATATTTCCGTGATATCAGTTCATCTTCCCGCCGTTTCTTCAACGCCTGACCATCCCCCGCAAAACTGACACAGCATGTTCAACCGTCTCGATAAATACCTGCTCACCCATCGTCCGCTGCTCTGGAACACCAAAGCCATCACCGTGGTTGCGGTGGCAATCCTTGTGCACCTGTTATTCTTTGCGGCCGGTATCGGCAGTCTCGACACGACAAGGCTGGGTGAATACAGCCATTATTATTACGAAGGCAGCGGCGTCTATACCATGACCTTCCTGTGCAGTGCGGGTATCCTCATCGCGTGGCTGGTCTTCTACCTGCGCAATAATGCCCTGAAGGAATTTTATATCCTTGATAAATATTACCTGGCGAGGCAGTTCCTTATCGTACTGCTGGTCATCTTTACTTCAATCGGTTTCTTCCACAGTTACAAACATGGAATCGAAACCCGCGCGCGATTTTTCACCAGCCGGAGCCAGCTCGTACATGAGGATAATATCCTCAACCTGTCCAAACGGTTCCTGCCGAATGAAAAAACAAAATACTTCAAACTGAACCGTTGCTCCATCCCGGATTCGATGCATGTCTCATTTAATGAAGACATGAATTATTATGATACCAGCCTGTCCAGTTACAATTACCAGGAAAACGCCCGGATACGTGCGGTACTGAAAGACCCGGACGCGTTTACGTACGACAACTTCTGTGTATTTGAGGGGTCCATTGAAGGTGCGGATTCCCAGTGGCTCGCCAGGGGACAGCGATGGCTCGACCAGGGCCGCCGTGATTCCGTGCGTTATGTGCTGACCGAACTGCAGTCAATAGCCGGACGGTACAATGTAAAACAACGCCTGCATGTGGATTCACTGGTGGCATGGGTGTTCCGGGATTCCGCACACACGGTTACCCGCACCCTGTCGTTTATCGACCCCGATGATTACATCACTGATTATGTCACGCAGGCCCGTTTTCCCGCCGGCAGTGATTATATCATGCTGACAAATCTCGAGTCGGCGATCGACTTTGTGGATCGTGCATACACAAGGCCATTCTCTTCGGAAGAAATAGAGTTCCTGTGCGTGCTGTTGTATGTGGCCCTTGCAATTTCAGTGCTGCTGTTTGCCTACCGGATGTTCTCCAAACGTGTTTTCCTGATGGCCGTGATCGGCACTATCATCTGGATGATCATTATATTTGGTTCGCTCGCAGGATACCGGTCAGAAGAATTTGCCCTCGTGCTGCTGGTCGGGATCTGCACGCTATCGGGTTTCCTTGGATCACGCCGGGGTATAGGTAAAACGTTAAGGGGCATTTTACTCTGCTGGCATTTATGGCTGGTTCCCTTTATGGTACTCTTCCTCGTGCAGCTGGTCAAACAATATTACCAGGGGCTCAACAGGTATATCGCAGGATCCATCCGGGAGTACACGGATGCACAGATGGCGCAGATGCATCCATTCTCCTATTGGGTGGATAACCATGAGCAACTGATCATCTATTATGGACTGATCCCGGCGATACTGTATATCCTGTTTGTATTCACGAGGCTCGCACGCCACTGGCAGGGCAGTCCGGAGGAATAGTCCAGCCAACAAAAAATCCTGATCATGGCAATAAAAATTTATACAAAAACCGGTGACAGCGGGAATACCTCCCTGATCGGTGGTACCAAGGTTCCCAAATCACATCTCCGGATTGAAAGTTATGGTACGGTGGATGAACTGAATTCCTGTATCGGGCTTTGTCGCGACCTGCTCACGGATCCAACCGGCAGGCAGGTATTGCAGGAAGTACAGGACCGGCTGTTTACCATCGGTGCAGCCCTTGCCTGTGATCCGCAGAAGGAACGTAAAATGCTGATCCCTGACCTGCATGAGGAAGATATCATTAACCTCGAAAAGGAAATGGACCGGATGGATGGGGAATTGCCGGTAATGAAAAGTTTTATCCTGCCCGGTGGTCATCCCACCGTATCGCAGCTGCATATCGCGCGTTGTGTCTGCCGCCGTGCGGAACGTTGTGTGGTGCGGTTGGAAACGGAATCGCAGGAGGTGGAACCAATCATCCTCAAATACCTGAACCGGCTGAGTGATTACCTGTTCGTACTCGCGCGTTATGCCGCAGCCGGATTGGGTGCGCCGGAAATACCCTGGACGCCGAGGGTCTAGGCCGGACTTGCAGTCATGTTTTCCACGATCCGTCCGTCCTTCATATGCAGCGTCCGGTTGCTCATCTGCGCCAGTTCCTCGTTATGGGTCACAATCAGGAAGGTCTGTTCAAACTTATCCCGCAACTCGAAAAACAGCCGGTGCAGGTCTTTTGCATTGGCTGTATCGAGATTACCCGTTGGTTCGTCCGCAAACACGATATCCGGCTTGTTGATCAGTGCGCGGGCTACCGCCACCCGCTGTTGCTCGCCCCCGCTCATCTGGTTGGGTTTATTTTCCAGCCGGTGCCCGAGTCCGAGCATTTCCAGCAGCCGCTCTGCCTCCTCCCGCACTTCCTGTTTTTTTCGTCCCGCGAGCCAGCCCGGGATACAGACGTTTTCCAGTGCGGTGAACTCGGGCAGGAGGTGGTGAAACTGGAACACGAAACCGATATGCGTGTTCCGGAACGAAGCCATTTTTTTTCCCATAAGGGAACTGGTGACCGTGCCATTCATGGTTACCCGGCCCCTGTCAGCCCGGTCCAGCGTACCGAGGATGTGCAGCAGCGTGCTCTTCCCGGAACCGGAGGGACCGACAATGGACACGATTTCCCCCTTCTGCACCGTAATATTTACACCTTTCAGTACCTCGACCGCCCCGTATGTCTTATGGATATTTTCACCGGTAATCATGTTCGAACTTTGTTTCAACTCCAAATATCCTCATTTACGGGGCAGGATCAAAACCCAATTACCCGTGTGAAAATGCCCGCGCGACCGTTAAAAAACAGAATTATCGACAGCTTCTCCCCCGGCATGCAACTCCGGATTTGGTAAATTCGTTAATACAGTTACATTTGCGGAAAATCGGGGAGGATTTCCCCTTCCTTTTTTTGCCGGATTAATAAAATTAAAACCCCTTCGAAAGATGTTTTGGACCCTTGAATTAGCTTCGTACCTGGAAGACGCCCCCTGGCCAGCTACCAAAGATGAACTGATCGATTATTCAATCAGGTCAGGTGCCCCGATTGAGGTGGTGGAAAACCTGCAGGAGCTGGAGGATGAAGGTGATGTGTATGAAACCATCGAAGACATCTGGCCGGACTACCCTACGCAGGATGACTTCCTGTTCAACGAAGACGAGTACTAAAGAAACTCATAGAAAAAGCAAAAGCCTCCTGATGGAGGCTTTTTTAATTAAATGCAGCGGATCCTTATTTCGGATCGCCGAATTGTTCGATAATGCCGGATGTGACACCGGTAAAACTATATCCGCCATCGTGGAAAAGGTTCTGCATGGTTACCATCCTGGTAAGATCACTGAACATAACAGTAATATAATTTGCACAATCGTCCGTCGGCGCATTACCCAGCGGGCTCATTTTATCGGCATAGTTGAAGAAACCGTCAAAGCCTTTCACACCGCCACCGGCAGTGGTTTTGGTCGGTGATTGTGAGATAGTGTTCACGCGCACCCTCTTTTTTTCACCATAATAATAACCAAACATCCTAGTGATGCTTTCCAGCAGCGATTTGGCATCGGCCATTTCATTGTAATCCGGGAATACACGCTGGGCGGCAATATAAGTCAGTGCCACCACGCTCGCACCTTCATTCAGTGCATCCAGATCCCAGGCAGTACGGAGTACCTTATGGAAACTGATTGCTGAAATATCGAGTGTCTTGAGGTTCCACTCATAATTCATCTCGGTATAGTGTTTCCCTTTGCGTACGTTGATACCCATGCCTATTGAGTGCAGGATAAAATCAATACCACCGCCAAAATGTTCGGTTGTTTTTTCAAACAGGTTTTTGAGATCGTCCATATTTGTGACGTCCGCGCCTATTACAGGTGCATTGCCACAGAGTTCCGCGAGTTTATTGATTTCCCCCATGCGAAGCGCAACGGGAGCATTGGTGAGTACGATCTGTGCACCCTGCTCATAACATTTGAGGGCGGTTTTCCAGGCGAGGGACTTTTCATCCAGCGCACCGAATATGATTCCCTTTTTACCTTTCAGAAGATTGTTCGACATAACAATTGGTTTAGTAGAAGGGTAAAAATAATGATAATTGACTAATCGATCATTTCCCTTGCATTCTCGAGTGATGCGGCAGTTGGTTTCTCACCACTCAGCATCCGTGCAATGGCAGTGATGCGCTCATCGGTATCCAGCTTGCGGATGCTGGTCCGGACCTTATCCTTCATCGCCTCTTTGTATACAAAGAAGTGGGCATTCGCCTTACCCGCAATCTGTGGCTGGTGGGTTATACATACCACCTGGCGGCTGCCGGCAAGGTCTTTCATGATGATGCCGACCTGTTTGGCCGCTTCGCCGGAAATGCCGGTATCAATTTCATCAAAGATCAGGGTGGGCAGGTCGATCCGCTCTGCCACGAGTGATTTGATGCATAACATCAGCCGGCTCAGTTCACCACCGCTGGCCACTTTAAACACCGGCTGGAACCGTCCGCTTTTATTTGCATCAAACAGGAACACGATCTCATCGGCTCCCGTGAGTGAAAGCTCCTGCGGATTAATGTCCACTTTCAACCGTGCATTGGGCATCCCTACACGCGTCAGCAATTCATTTACTTTATCCTCCAGCGGCTTTACCTGTTTGTTGCGGGCAGTGCTGAGTTTCTTTGCAACCCTGGTTGCCTCTTCCTGCAGCCGTTGCATCTCTTTTTCCTTGCGGCTGATAGTGTCATCCATGTTTACAACGGTCTCCAGTTTTTCCGCCAGCCCTGCCCTGATGGCCAGTAATTCGGCAGTACTGCTGACATTGTGTTTTTTCTGGAGTTTATAACCAAGGGAGAGCCGTTCGTTCAGGGTTTCAATGCGGCCGGGGTCATAGCTGATATGGTCACTCATCCCGCTGGTTTCACCGGCGATATCCGAAAGTTCGATCTGCACGGAAGCCAGCCGCCTCGCCAGTTCCGGCAGGTCTTTATGGTAGGACGAATAGGATGAAAGCAGGTTGGCCAGCACTTTCAGTTGCTGTACCATTGGTGCCTCACTTTCCTCCAGTTCATGGTACACCTTATCCAGCGCGGCTTTGATACCTTCGGAGTTGGACAGGAGCTTTAATTCCGCATCGGTGTCCTCCAGTTCGTTTTCGCGGAATGCTGCTTCATCCAGTTCGTTAAACTGGAACTGGTGGTAGTCCGCTTCGCGGTCAAGTTGCGCCTTCTGTTCGCGAAGGCTGGCGGTTTCCTTCCGCAGCAACTGGTAGTTACGGTAAATGCCCTGGTATTCCGCAAGCACTGCTGTATTGCCAGCCAGTGCATCCATCACCTGTCGCTGGAAACCGGTATCACCGATCTCCATGGTATCAAACTGCTGGTGCAGGTCTACGAGCATCGAAGTCAGCTGCTGCAGCTGGGATACATTTACCGGGGTATCATTTATAAATGCCCTTGACTTACCGTTGACGCCTATCTCCCGGCGAAGCACGAGTTCGTTTTCGATGTCCAGTTCGTTCTCTTCAAGGAACGCCTTTACTTCTGCCTTACCTTCTGCGGTGAAAACGCCTTCCACCACGGATTTTTTATCCTTTGATACCTGCACGGAGGAATCAGCACGCTGGCCGAGGATCAGGCCGAGGGCACCCACGAGGATGGACTTACCCGCACCGGTTTCCCCGGTGATCACGTTCAGCTGTCCGGAAAAATCAATCCGCAGCTGGTCGATAATCGCATAGTTCTGGATGGAAAGCTGGCGTAACATGATACGAAGATAGAAAATGGGCCTCATTGCAAACGGGCAATTTTCACCATTGCATAGCGGGAAAAAACCCGGTGCAACGGGGTTTGCATACACGCATAAAAAAAGCTCCCGTCGCCGGGAGCTCAAAAAAAAAATCCGTGGATTACTTCACTTCAATATTATTCGCCAGTTCTTCATCAACGAGAATGCGTCCGCAGTTTTCGCAGATGATTACTTTCTTATGCTGTTTGATTTCGCTTTGTTTCTGTGGGGGCACATAGTAGAAACAACCACCACAGGCATCCCGCTCAACCGGCACTACCGCCAGTCCGTTGCGATAGCTCTTGCGGATTTTTTCGTAAGAGGCGAGCAGGCGTGGATCTACATGTTCTTTCGCTTCAGACGCGAGCTTGCTGTAATGTTTTTCCTCTTTCTCATTGGCAGCGATGATCTTGTCGAGCTCTGATTTTTTTGTAGACAGGATTCCGTCTTTCAATGCGATGTTTTTCTTTGCCTTTTCGAGGGTACCCGCTTTTTCAGAAATCTCTTCTGTAGCGTCCTTGATATGTTTTTCAGCAAGCTTGATTTCAAGCTGCTGCATTTCAGTTTCCTTGTTGATGGCTTCGAACTCGCGGTTGTTTTTTACGTTCTCGCTCTGCTTCTCGTATTTTGCAATCAGGCCTTCCGATTCCTTGATAGCATCCTTGCGCTGCTGGATGAATTCGGTCACGCCGTTGATTTCTTCTTCAACGCGGGTCTGACGGGCAGTCAGTCCGGTAATCTCATCTTCGAGATCAGCAACTTCCATTGGCAACTCCCCTTTCAGGATCCGCAGTTCATCGAGTTTGCTCTCGGTCTTCTGCAATGTTACCAGGCCGTTTAATTTTTCTTCAACCGAAAATTCTTTAACGTTTGCCATGAATTGATTGATGTTTGATTTTTATCCTGCTGAACACCTGTTTACCCATTAGTGGAAATATCGCACCGGGTTGGTATTCACTTCGGATTTAAGGACGGCAAAGGTAGTAAATTTTTTCACCAAAACCTCCTGCAGCAGGGCGCTGGTGTATTGTTCGCTCTCAAAGTGCCCGATATCGGCGATCACCATCCGGCCATCGGCATCAAAAAACTCGTGGTACTTCATGTCGGCGGTTACAAAAAAATCGACCCCGGCTGCCAACGCTTTGGAAATGAGGAAACTACCTGCACCGCCGCAGACCGCTACCCGTTGTACCGGTACCCCGCGGAGCGGACTGTGCCGGATGATCCCCGTGCCAAAGGCTTCCTTTAATAATCCAAGGAATTCTTTTTCACCCAGTGCCGGTGCCAGTTCGCCCACCAGTCCTGCCCCGATACCGGGATGCGGATTGGCCAGCGGCAGGATATCAAATGCCACCTCCTCATACGGATGTGCCGCCCGCATCGCTTTGACGATCCGGTTTTCAAAAGGGGAAGGGAATACGGCTTCGATCCTCGTCTCGGGTTCCTCATGCCTGCTCCCGATCCTGCCCGTAAACGGATCGGCTCCTTCGAGGGCACGGAAAGTACCGGTGCCCGGGGTGTTGAAACTGCACTCGTCATAATTGCTGATACCACCGGCACCGGCGGCGAACATGGCATCCCGCACGGCTCCTGCAAAATCAACCGGGACGAAACATACCAGTTTTTTCAGGGTGCCTGGCCTCGGATCGAGGATGCGGCGTCCGGTCAGTCCGATCCTGTCGGCAATCCGGTCGTTCACCCCATCGAGTTTGTGATCGAGATTGGTATGGATCGCATAAATCGCCAGGTCTTTCCGGATAGCGCTGATCACCGTGCGCTGCACATAGTTGCTCCCGGTGATTTTTTTTAACCCGGAGAAAATAATCGGGTGATGGGCCACAACCATGTTGCATCCCTTTGCCACCGCTTCCTCCAGCACCTCTTCGGTACAGTCGAGGGTACAGAGTACACCGATACATTCCTGGTCCGGGTTACCCGTGAGGAGTCCTGCGTTGTCGTAACTTTCCTGCAGCGCAGGCGGAGCCAGTTGCTCCAGCACTTCGATTATCCGGGAAACCTTTACACTCATCTCCCGAAGTTAGGGCAAAGCCTGCTTCCGGGCCCCGGGCAGGAATGACACCCGGTCCCGGGGCGCATTTACCCGTCGCCCGGCGGATGGCGCCGGTGCACGACAGAAAAATAGGCTATCTTTATACAGCTGCCCCACCCCGACTTTTTTCACCCTTAACGATCTGCCATGTTTTTTAAAAGGACCTTCGGACGTTTTTTGCTGGCTTTGCTCGTTATCACCGGACTCGCCGGCACACTGACCGACAACACACTCACCAAGGACGAACGGAAGAACGCGGTAACCCTGCTGAAAGAGACGCGGGGTAAGGTCAGCGCTGCGGCAAACGGTCTTTCGGCAAAACAACTGGACTGGAAACCTTCACCGGGTTCCTGGAGTATTAATGAATGCCTTGCCCATATAGCCCTGACTGAAAATGTGCTCTGGCAACAGCTGGAGACAGGCCTGAAAGCCAGGCCCAATCCGGATTTCAGGGACAGCATCCGGCTGAAAGATGCAGAGATCCAGCCGATGATGACCGACCGGACCACAAAGCGGTCAGCATCGGAAGCACTGTTACCACAGAATGCCCCATGGAAAACAGCAGCAGCAGCGATTAATGAATTTAAGAAACAACGGAGCGACCATATCCGGTACGTCCGCAATACCACTGAAGACCTGCGGAACCACGTGCTGCATATTCCCGGCGGGGCCTATATCGATGCTTACCAGATGATCCTGCTCATGAATGGCCATGCGGAACGCCATTATAAACAGATTGAAGCAATCCGGGCCGAACCGGGATTCCCGAAATCCTGATCATCGCCGGTTTGCTTGGATAAATAAAGGTAAATACCTATTTTTCGGGCAAACCCGTCAGATGAAAGCATTTTTACCCCTCCTGCTCCTCCTTTCCCTCGCCCCTTCCTGCAAAAAGGCCATCGAGAAAAAAAAGGAAAATATCATCGTCAGTGCCATGACCAGTGGTCAGTGGAAAGTGGCTTCTTTTGTGAGCAACGGCACCGACAGGACCGCCGAGTTTGCGGGCTATTCCTTTAAGTATTACGAAGACCGCACCGTGGATGCGATCAACTCCGGTACCGTGGAGAAAAAAGGCACCTGGGCAGAGAACGTAGACCGGCTGGAGATCCTGGCCAATTTCCCCTCGGCCGCCAATCCCATCCTGCAGATCAACGGCAACTGGAAAATCAACCGGACCGACTGGACATTCGTGGAAGCAACCCTTGTATCGGATGCCAGCACCACCACCATGCGGCTGGAAAAAATCTGATCCCCCATTAAACAAACAGGGCCCGTTATGGTCTGAAATGCGGCTGCTGGCGGCATTCCGGGACAGGGTATTTCAGGAAATATACCGTACAAAACGTTAAAGTACCCGGAAGCCTTATGGTAAACGGCTGGTTCCTAATCATAGATTGGAAATTTCCAGGAGCACTTGCACAATCCGGGAAAAGACTCTATTATTGGAAAATAAAAGTAAATTCGCTGCGTTGAATAAATTTTTACTAATACTTCTTACAGTCCTCCTCATCTCAAGCCAGTCAAATGGCCAGGGGAATCGTGGTCCGGCTCCGGCACCAGCAGGGAAGCTTGTAAATCTTTACCCCAACCCCGCCACCACTTATGTTACTTTTGATTTTTCAAAAAATTACCAGCGTGGCCTGACCATTACGGTCTTTAATTTCCTTGGCAAAAAAATGGTGGAAACGCAGAATGTTGCGGAGAAAACCAACATCGCGCTGAACGATTACAACCGTGGGATGTACATCTACCACATCACGGATGCCAGTGGCAAACTCATCGACACCGGCAAGTTCCAGGTATCACGCTGATCACATCACCTGTACAATCAGGAATTTCAGGTATTCTGTATTTTCTATCGACCATACAATCGGATGGTCTGAAGCCTGCGTCTGGTAAGTAACCTGGCGAATCGCACGCCTGGCGTCCTTCGCAGCCATCTGGATGGTTTGCAGGAAGAGTGCGGGATCAACCAGGCTCGTACACGAAGAGGTGACGAGGAACCCACCGGGTTTTACGAGTTTCATCCCGCGGAGATTGATTTCCTTATAACCCGTAATTGCTTTCTGGATATTGGCGCGGCTCTTGGTAAACGCAGGCGGGTCAAGCATGACCACATCATACTGTTTGCCGCCTTTTGACCATTCCTTGAGTTTGTCAAAGGCATTGGCTGCCTCGAAACGCACAATGTTTTCCAGTCCGTTCAACGCCGCATTACGGTTGGCCTGTGCCACGGCATTTTCGGAAATATCCAGTCCAAGTACCGACTTTGCACCATAGTGCGCCGCATGTATTTCAAAAGTACCGGTATAGGTGAATGCCCCGAGTACATCCGCCCCTTTCACGATATGTTCGATATGCCGGCGGTTATCCCGCTGGTCGAGGAAATACCCGGTTTTCTGTCCGTTCTCAATATCCACATGGAACTTCAGGCCATTCTCCACAATCTGGATTTTTGTATCAAAAGGTTCCGATAAAAATCCTTTCACCTGTGGCAATCCTTCGAGTTCCCGCACGGGTACATCGTTGCGTTCGTAAATCCCTTTCGGGCTGAAGACAACGTTCAAAGCCTTTACGATTGCGGGTTTCCAGAGATCCATGCCCAGTGCCAGGGTCTGCAGCACAAAGTAGTCGTTGAACTTGTCGATGATCAGCTGGGGCAGTCCGTCCGCTTCCCCGAATACCAGACGGCAATTTTCCGTATACCCGATCGACTGGCGGTAGGCCCAGCAGTCGCGGATCCTTTTTTCAAAAAACCCCTCGTCGATAATCTCTTTTTTGTTGCGGGTCAGCAACCGGACCTGGATCTGTGAAAGTCCGTTGTAATAGCCCCTGCCGACAAATTCCTGCTTGTAGTCGCGCACTTCCACCGTTTCCCCGTTGACCGGGTCGCCTTCCACTTTTTCAATCTCGTTACCAAAAACCCATGGGTGGCCATTTGCTACGCGTGGGGAAATCTTTCTTTTCAGGGTGACTTTGTTCATAAAGCGCAAAGATACCGGAAGAAACAACAAGCGGAAAAGTGGAATACGGCAGGGCCGCGGGGTGGCGCCGGACAATTTGTCCCCTTCCCGCCATTGGCGTTATTCTTGACTGGCTTAACTTCGCAAACAATTTCAAAATAATGGCAGAAAAAGACATACAGGAACAGGCAATTCCCGACAACGCGGCACAGGGTGCAGGTGAAGGCGTGAACCCTGAGACAGCGGGATTTGAACTCAACACGGATGAAAACCAGGCGGGCACTACCCACCTGAACGAACCCCTGGCGGAATCGGCCGAGGATAAACTCAAGGCTGAAGTCCAGGAACTGAAAGACAAATACCTTCGGCTCGTGGCCGAGTTTGAAAACTACAAACGCCGGGTGGCAAAAGAGCGGGGCGAGATTGTGCAGACCGCCGGCCGTGAGGTGATCAGCAGCATGCTCGATGTGGTGGACGATGCGGATCGCGCGCAGAAACAGATCGATACTACTGAAGATGTGAAACTGATCCGTGAAGGCATTGGCCTGGTATTCGGAAAGCTTCGCAGCACACTGCAGGGTAAAGGCCTGAAAGCAATGGAAACAATCGGGACCGACTTTGATGCCGACCTCCACGAAGCCATCACCGAGATCCCCGTTCCCGATGATAAAAAAGGAAAGGTGGTTGATGAAGTGGTGAAAGGGTATTACCTCAACGATAAGATCATCCGTCACGCCAAGGTGGTTGTGGGCAAACAATAATAAAACTAAATGTCAAAGAGAGATTACTACGAGGTCCTTGGTGTGGCGAAAGGAGCTGGCGCCGATGAGATCAAGAAGTCGTACCGCAAGGTGGCGATGCAGTTTCACCCCGACCGCAATCCCGGTGATAAAGCCGCGGAAGAAAAATTCAAGGAAGCGGCTGAGGCCTATGAAGTACTCAGTGATGCCGACAAGAAAGCACAGTATGACCGCTTCGGCCATGCAGGTGTGGCCGGTGCCGGACGCAATGCCGGTGGCGGCGGAGGCGCGGGGATGAACATGGATGATATCTTCAGCCAGTTCGGCGATATATTCGGTGAAGATATTTTCGGCAACTTCTTCGGCGGTCAACGTGGCGGTGGTGGCGGGCGCGGTGCGGGCCAGCGTGCACGTGGTGTGCGTGGCAGCAACCTCCGCGTAAAACTCAAGCTCAGTTACGAAGAGATCGCCAAGGGTGTAACCAAGAACATCAAGGTTAAAAAATATGTCGTGTGTTCGACCTGTTCGGGCAGCGGCGCAAAAGATAAAGGAAGCGTGCAGACCTGCTCCACCTGCGGTGGCAGCGGCCAGGTACGCAAAGTGCAGAACACATTCCTCGGCCAGATGCAGACCGTAACCACCTGCCCCACCTGTAATGGCGAAGGCAGTACGGTGACTGCGAAATGCGGAAGCTGTAAAGGTGAGGGCCGGGTGTATGCAGAAGAAACGGTGAGTATCGATATCCCGGCCGGTGTGTCTGAAGGCATGCAGCTCAGCATCAGTGGCAAGGGGAATGCAGGTGAACGTGGCGGCGCCGCGGGCGACCTCATCATCCTGATCGAAGAGGAATCACATGCAGAGCTCCAGCGTGAGGGATTGAATGTGGCATTTGACCTGCATATCAGTTTCCCTGATGCCGCATTCGGTACATCGGTGGAAGTGCCTACCATTGACGGACGCGCCAAGATCAAGATCCCGCCAGGCACGCAGTCCGGCAAGATCTTCCGGCTGAAAGGCAAGGGATTCCCGGGTGTGAACAGTTATGAAAAAGGTGACCAGCTGATCCATGTGAGTGTATGGACACCACAGACGCTGACCGCCGATGAAAAGACGGCGCTGGAAAAACTGAACCAGTCCGGCAATTTCAAACCCAATCCCGAAAAAAGCGGGAAAGGATTCTTTGACAAGATCCGCGACATGTTTGCATAAACGACAGGAAGCCTTCCACCGGAAGGCTTTTTTGTGCAGCTAATTCCGGTTTTTATGCTAACCTGTCACCCATTTTGCATTTTTGGCAATTGGAAGGATATTTGATGCGATGGACGGAAACTCCGAACTTTATAAATAACCTGATAAGACATGAACTTCAATTCTGAATTTGAGAAATACGCCGTTAAACACCGGGGTATGTCCAGTAATACACTCCACAGTTACGCCAGCCACCTCAGCAATACAGCTGATCCTTCGATGCTGACTGCCATGACTCCCAACATCATCGAGGAACGTCCGATGAACGTGGCCGTAATGGATGTATACAGCCGCCTTATGATGGACCGGATCATCTTCCTTGGTTATGGTATCAATGATGAAGTAGCCAATATCGTGACCGCCCAGCTTCTCTTCCTCGATTCAACGGACCGCACACGGGACATCAATATGTACATCAACAGCCCGGGTGGTGGCGTGTATGCCGGTCTCGGTATGTATGATACCATGCAGTATGTAACTCCTGATGTGGCAACGATCTGTATCGGTATGGCTGCTTCAATGGCCTGCGTGCTGCTCGGTGCAGGTACAAAAGGGAAACGTGCCGCGCTGAGGCATTCCCGGATCATGATGCACCAGCCAAGCGGTGCCATCGGTGGCCAGGCAAGCGATATTGAAATCACGGTGAATGAAATCCGCAAGATCAAATCCGATCTCTATAATGTGGTGAATGCCCATACCGGCAGGCCGATCGACCAGATCGAAAGGGATTTTGAAAGGGATAAATGGATGACCGCACCGGAAGCAAAGGAATATGGTTTCGTGGATGAAGTCCTGCTGATCAATCCAAGGAAAGACCGGAAAGACTGATAAGCCAATCATACAATTGAAAAACAGTTAAAACAAAAGACATGAACCTGAACGAGCATTTATATAAAGGATGGAGAGCAGAAGAAGAAGAACCGGAGGAAGAAAAAGAAGAGACCCCGAAGTCGGACCTGATGATGTTCAGCCGCAAGCTGGAAAAATATTTCTTTGAAAGCCGCAGCGTTTATCTCTGGGGTGTGGTGGATGATAAAAGCGCACGTGATGTGGTAAGCAAACTGCTGCTGCTGGATTCTGACAAACCCGGCGAGGAAATCAAATTTTACATCAACAGTCCGGGTGGCGTGGTCACCAGCGGCATGGTGATGTACGATACCATGCAACTGATCAAAAGCCCGGTCAGCACCATTTGTATGGGTCTTGCCGCCTCAATGGGAAGTATCCTGCTGAGTGGTGGTACCAAAGGCCGCCGGTTCATTTACCCTTCCGGCGAAGTGATGATCCACCAGCCAAGCCTGGGGGGATATATCCGCGGGGTCACCAGTGACCTGGAGATCCAGGCAAGGCAGACGAAACGGGTAAAAGACATGGGTGCTGAAATCCTGGCAAAAAATACCGGTAAGACGGTGGAAGAAATCATGCGTGATTTTGACCGCGACTACTGGATGAACGCCGAAGAAGCAATTGCCTATGGCATTGTGGACCAGCAGATTACGAAACTGTAGGCCGGGTTTTCCCCAGCCTTCCAAATAAGGAGCTCAAAAACCGCCTTTATCGGGCGGTTTTTTTAATTTTGCAGCTACTAAAGTCACCTTACCGGATTCCCCCGAATTAATTATGGCAAAAAATATATTACACTGCTCTTTCTGCGGCCGGAGCCGCGACGAAGTAAAAATCCTGATCGCAGGACAGGAAGGGCATATCTGTGAGAACTGCGTGGAGCACGCCCGGGAGATTATCGACCAGGAGCTCCAGGTGCGCGACGAGAAAACTTCTTCCAATTCATTTAAGCTGACCGTGAAGAAGCCCATGGAGATCAAAAAATTCCTGGATGACTACGTGATCGGTCAGGACGAGGCAAAAAAAGTCCTTTCCGTTGCCGTATACAACCACTACAAACGTTTACAGCAAAAAGGCAATGAGGTGTCTACTGTTGGTAATACCAACGAAGTGGAGATCGAAAAAAGCAATATCATCATGGTGGGTGAAACCGGTACCGGGAAGACCCTGCTGGCCAAAAGTATTGCCCGCATGCTCAATGTGCCGTTTGCGATCGTGGATGCCACCGTGTTCACTGAAGCGGGATATGTGGGTGAAGATGTGGAAAGCATCCTGACACGCCTGCTGCAGGTCTGCAACTATGATGTGAGCTCCGCGGAGCGTGGCATTGTGTATATCGACGAGATTGACAAGATTGCACGCAAGGGCGACAACCCTTCCATCACACGTGATGTAAGTGGTGAAGGTGTACAGCAGGGTATGCTGAAGCTGCTGGAAGGTACCGATGTACTGGTGCCACCACAGGGCGGCCGCAAACACCCCGAGCAGAAACTCATCAAGATCAACACGCAGAACATCCTGTTCATCTGTGGTGGAGCCTTTGATGGCATCGACAAGATTATCGCACGCCGTGTCCAGACCAATACCATCGGGTTCAACGTGGACAAGGAACTGCAGGACAATATGAAAAAGAACCTGCTGCGTTATGTGAATCCGCAGGACCTTAAATCATTTGGCCTGATCCCTGAACTCCTTGGCCGCCTGCCGGTGGTTACACACCTCGATCCGCTGGATGCGCCGACCTTGCGCGCTATTCTCACACAACCGAAGAATGCGCTGATGAAACAGTACACCCGCCTGTTTGAACTGGAAGGGATCAAACTCCATGTTGAGGATGAGGTGCTGGATTTCATGGTGGAAAAAGCGGTCGAGTACAAACTCGGCGCCCGTGGGCTTCGCAGTATCTGCGAAGGTTTACTGACCGACGCGATGTACGAACTCCCCTCTTCCAAAGAGACCAGTTTCGTGATGAATCTCGACTACGCCAAGCGTAAATTTGACAAGAGCAAACTCAGCCTGCTGAAAGTTGCCTGAGATGCACCGGCACGACAATTACAAAACAATCACTTCGGGAACCAGTAGATACAGGAAGGAATAACCAACTAAAAAGTAAGAAATGCAGGAATTAATCGACAAACTCAAAGCAGAAGCGGGTCTCTCCGATGAACAGGCCAAACAGGCTATCCAGGCGATCAAATCGTATGTGGTTGAAAAATTCCCGATGCTGGAAGGCGCTGTAGGAAACCTTTTCGGTTAAGCACACAGCTCCCCTATTTACAGAACGACCTGCCGGTGTTATCCAGACGGATACCGCCGGCAGGTTTTTTAGTTCCGTCAAAAAAATAACGGATCATGAAAATGACCCGTCTTTACCAATAGGTTCGCCCAAAAATTTGATTACCTGATCATACGGCACTTCTTACCACGTGGGTTGTTGGCGGCTTCAAATGGTGAAATCGCGCGGCTGCATGATTCAAGGAAGATAATTACCAGCAGGCAGAGGAAAATGTTTTTTGCTTTCATAAGTTGGAATTTGTGAGGGCAAGATAGTCGCCCTATCCAACAATAAAGAAAATAAACCCCTGTGAAATACACTGCTCCTGAAGCAGTACATCCCGGCGCAAATCGCCGGATATCTACTGCGAATTTTCGCAGGCTGATGGCATCCAGTCGGGTGCAATCAAAAAATGACAGGATACTATACGTTATTTTTCAATACAAAGTTTTAAGCCATCATATTCTCATGCCTTTTTAATCTAACCAGGAAACTCATATTACACCTTAAAATATGTTTATTTATTGGTGGTATTGACTGTTTTTTTAACACATTCTTCTAAATTGTGCATTCTGATTTCATCAAAAAAAACAACTGCACATGAGAAAATTGACGATGCTCATCCTGGGCATGCTCGTACTGTCGTCGGCAATCTTTGCCCAGACCCGGACTATCACCGGAAAATTGGTAGATGAGGCCGGGAGTCCGGTTCCCAATGCCTCAGTTATTGCAAAAGGTACCAATGTTGGTACCACTACTAAAGTTGACGGAACGTTCTCTTTAAATGTTCCGAATAATGTCACTGCAATCATCATCTCCAGTATCGGATTCCAGGAAACGCAGGTTTCGCTTGGTACCGGTTCGTTTTATGATGTGGCAATCAAAGCCGGTATTGCCGATGGCTCTGAAGTGGTAGTGACTGGTTACG
This sequence comes from Chitinophagaceae bacterium, assembly GCA_004173355.1. Classification (GTDB taxonomy): domain Bacteria; phylum Bacteroidota; class Bacteroidia; order Chitinophagales; family Chitinophagaceae; genus JBEVJC01. The sequence goes on from SEAD01000057.1 coordinate 21,435, forward strand.
GACGGGTAAAACGCAGCAACTTCGCAGGTGCCGCAACAGTTCTTGGTCCGAAAGTGACGGAAAACATGCCGCTTGGTTCGTTCAACCAGACCCTCCAGGGACGTGCGCCAGGTGTACTGGTCAACTCTGGCTCGGGCCAGCCGGGTGCCAATGCCCAGGTCACTATCCGTGGTATCTCGTCCATCCAGGGAGCCGGTGCACAGCCACTCTACATCATTGATGGTGTGCCGACAAGTGCCAATGATTTCCAGGCCCTGAATCCAAATGATTTCGAGTCGATGACCATCCTGAAGGATGCCAACGCAGCAGCCCTTTATGGTGCCCGCGGTGGTGTTGGTGTAATCGTTATCACTACGCGTCAGGGACGCAACGGTGCCACACAGATTACTGCACGGACCCAGGTTGGTGTTACCCAGGCCCCGAACTTCGATCGCCTGAACCTCATGAATACCGCCGAAATAATCAAGTATGAAGAGCAGGTGGGCCTTATTACAAACTCATCGACTGCTGCATTCAACGTTCCTGGCTGGGCATGGAGTCGCCTGAACCCGGCAAATGCAAACCTTCCTGAAGCTACACTCCAGGCATTCGACCGCGCGCTCGACAGCACCTACTCTATCAACACGAACCTGCGTGACCTGCTGTTCCGCACCGGTCTCAGCCAGACTTACGAAGTGAACCTGCGGGGTGGTACGGAGAAAACCCAGTACTTTATGTCAGTGAGCTATTTCAACCAGCAGGGTATCGACCTTGTGGCGGCACTGAAGCGCTACACCGCACGTTTCAACCTTACACACGTGAACAACAACCTTCGTGTACAGTGGAACAACCAGATCGGTTATTCGCAGACCACCTTCGCTGAAGGGGACAACCAGGGTAACAGCACGCTGAACCCTTTCCAGATGATCTATCGCGCGAAAACCTACAACACTCCTTACCGTGCTGACGGTACGTTGAATTTCGGTGGTGGTGGTACCAACCTCGCGTTGAAAAACCTGGCGAACCTGCTTGAAGGATATCAGCAGACTTCGACGCAGACAAAAACAATCAAAATCAACTCCGGCCTTACTATCCAATATAATATCCTGAAAGGTCTTGTGGCGAAAAACGTGTTTGGTATTGACCTTGGCACCAACCTCAACGAACGCTACATCAATCCGGGTTCTTATATTGGTTCAACCCAGACATTCCTTAACGGACTTGCAGCTGAATCATATATCCTGTCCAACCAGTTGATCAACACTTCCAGCCTCAACTATTCACTGGATCTTGGTGCAAAACATGAACTTGGTTTCGGTGCTTATTTCGAAGCTGTCCGTGTGTACAACAAAGGACTGGGTTTTGTAAACCGCAACCTGACTCCTGGTGTCCTGAACTCCGGCCAGGGAGCCAACCCACTGCCGACCAATGGTGCAGTCAGCACGCCGCAGAATGCCTCCAGCGCACGCAGCGGCTATGGTATCCGTTCTTATTTTGGTACTGTGGCTTATACGTTTGACGACCGGATTTCACTGAACGGTAACGTACGCCGGGATGGTACTTCAAGGATTGCCGCCACCGAGAACAAAGAAATCACTACCTATTCGTTCGGTGCAATCTGGAATGTGACCAAAGAGAAGTTCATGGCAGAACAAAACATCTTCACCGATGTCCGTCTCCGCGGTTCTTATGGCCTGGTTCCGAATATCGGATCAATCACTTCCGGCACTTATGGTGTGCAATATGGTTCTGTGCCTAATTACGCCGGTATCCAGATCCCGTATTACGCAGGTTCGAGCTATTCCGGCTCCATCATCCCGGGAATTAATCCCCAGGTGCCTGGAAACCCCGATTACGCAATCGAGAAAATCCAGAAAACAAACATTGGTCTTGACTTTTCTGTCTGGAAAAGTAAAGCCCGCTTTACTGTGGATGTGTACCGCAACATGACAATCGACATGTTTGTGAACCAGCCGATTTTTGCAACAGGAGGATTTGGAAACCAGGATATCAATGCCGGCAAAATGAGTAACAAGGGTGTTGAGTTCACTGCAGACGTAGATATCTTCAAGTCAAAAGATCTCAGCATTAATGTTGGGATGAACCATGCGATTAATACCAACAAAATTGAAGATCTTGGTCTTGTGGAAGAATATTTCGCCGGGACTTTTGTGATCCGCAAAGGCCTGCCTTACGGTTCCCACTACACGTATAACTATCTCGGTGCTGATGTGCAGACAGGCGCTCCGATTTTCGAAACAGCCGACGGACAAACAACCAACCAGCGTGCGCAGGCAGGACAGTTTGCCAAATTCGGTACTTACCTCCCGAAACACGTCGGTGGTTTTAACCTGAGTGTTGCTTACAAAGGTTTCAGTTTTGAAGCATTCTTCTCCTACCAGTTCGACGTTGTCCGCAGCAACAATACCCGTAACTGGATTACACGTGGTACTACAGGTTATGCATCTGCTGTTAACCAGTCACGTGAACTGCTCACGGATCAGTGGCAGAAACCCGGTGATGTGAAATTTTTCAACTCTTCAGCGTATGACAGGGACTTCACATCAGCGGATCTTGAAGATGCTAAATTCCTGCGTTTCCGTAACCTGAACGTTGCCTACCAGATTCCTGCTTTCAACTTCAAAAGTGGTAAATCCATCATCAAGGGAGCGACAGTGTATGCAAACTTCAACAACCTTCATATCTGGAGCCCGTGGAGAGGTGTTGATCCTGAAGACAACAACAACATCAGCCTGGTAGAGTATCCGAACCCAAGGATGGTTGTATTTGGTCTCGATATCAAATTGTAATACCAGCCAGAATCATAAACAATAAAAGAATTAGAAATGAAGAAATTATCTTACCTGATATTTTTGCCGGTACTGGTAGTATCAATGGTTTCCTGTAAGAAACTAATTGAAATAGAGGAAACCGATTTTATCGACGAATCCATTGCACTGAAAACCGTGGCAAATACGGAAAGCGCCCTGTTGGGTGCCTACAACCAGTTCAATCCCGAGTTCGACATACGACTCAGTTCTGTGTTTTCTGATGAACTGAAGCCGGGCGAATTTTACAATGCTGCAAGCACGCATGAATGGCAGTACACGTCCAACGATATCGGCATCCGTGACACATACACAGCGATCACAAATTTCTATTATGTAATCGATCGTGTAAACCGGGTTCTCCGCCGCCTGCCACTGGCAGATTCAATGAGCGTAAGTGACGGTGCACTCCGTGCAAGGGTCAAAGGCGAATGTCTTTTCCTGCGGGCACTGTGCCACTTTGGAATTTTCCAGTGGTATTGTGACAATTATTCTGCAGATGGTGTGGCGATGCCATACATGGAAGAACCCAGTCTCGTCCCTCCGGCACGGATTGGAATGACTCCATATTTCGAAAAACTGGAAAACGACCTGCGTGAGGCAAAACTGCTGATCCCTGCCGCCCAGCCTGATATCTACCGTGCTTCAAGATTGTCCGTTGTGGGATTACAGGCCCGTGTGGCGCTGTACAAACGCGACTGGCCTTCCGCAATCACTTTCAGCACTGAATTTATCAACGCAGTCCCCCTGGCCGATGCAACAGCTTTCAAAAACATCTGGACCGACGCAGGAAGTGCTGAGCTTGGTTTGAAAATCCGCCGGACTACCGCAAATGGCCGCATGGGTTCGTTCTACCGCGGGCTCTTCACAAGGCCTTCGGCCAGCGCTCCGCTCGTAGCCCCTGGGTCCATTCCATGGACGCCTTCCGATAAGCTTTTCAACAGCTATGACCAGACAAACGACGTACGGTTCAGTTCTTATGTTATCGATGAACCATTACTGCAGAATATCCCCGGTAAACCAAGCAAGCTCGTTGCCAAGTACGCCGGAACAGGATACGCAACCACTGCAGAAAATGTGAATGACATCAAGTTTTTCCGTACAGGGGAAATGTACCTCATCCGCGCTGAGGCCCGCGCCGAGACGGGTGCATTTACCGGGGCGGCCAGTGCCGAGTCAGATCTCAATGATCTCCGTGCTGCACGGATCACCGGCTACACTCCCGTCATCCTTGGAAGCACACAGGGTGCGATTTCCGAAATCATGAATGAACGATTCAAGGAACTGGCTTATGAAGGTCACCGTTTCTTTGACCTGAAAAGGCGTGGCCTTCCGATCGAAAGGCTTGCATCCGATGCCCCTAATGAGGGCGCCAGGACACTTCCGGCAAATAACTTCCGTTTTATCCTGCCGATACCGCAGGTACAAATGCAGGCAAACCCGAACATGGTCCAGAATCCAGGTTATGTAGATTAATTTTTCAATCAGTCTCCTGAAATAGAAAAGGGACCGTCTCATCTGAGACGGTCCCTTTTTTTTATGTTCCAACTGACCTTGTCAGTTATGCAAGTATGCCCTCAATCTGTTCCAGTTCCTCCTGGCTGAAAGATGTATTGGATAAACATCCCAGGTTATCCTGCAACTGCTTGACCGAACTCACACCAATCAGTACCGATGTCACCCGTTTATCTTTGAGCAGCCATGCCAGCGCCATCTGCGAAAGGCTTTGCCCGCGTGCACCGGCAACGGCATTCAGCGCCTTCATTTTATCAACCGTTTTATCATTCACCTCCTCCAGCTGCAGGAAACCATGTTCCTTTTTTGCCCGCGAATTTTTGGGGATCCCATTCAGGTATTTGCCGGTCAGCAGTCCCTGCGCAAGTGGTGAAAACGGGATACAGCCCACACCAAATTCCTCCAGCACATCGAGCAGTCCATCTTCCACCCAGCGCACCAGCATCGAATACTTCGGCTGGTGGATGATACAGGGTGTACCCAGCCGTTTCAGGATTTCGAATGCCTCACGGCTCTGCTTTGCATCATAGTTGGATATCCCGGCATACAACGCCTTTCCACTTCGTACGATATGATCGAGGGCACCCATCGTTTCTTCCAGCGGTGTATCAGGATCGGGACGGTGCGAATAAAAGATATCGACGTAGTCGAGTCCCATCCGTTGCAGACTCTGGTCCAGGCTCGACACCAGGTATTTCCGCGAGCCCCATTCACCATACGGGCCATCCCACATCCGGTAGCCTGCTTTGGTGGAAATAATGAGCTCATCCCGCAGGTATCCGCCAAAATCCTTCTTCAGGATATTCCCGAAATTTGATTCAGCCGAACCAGGGGGAGGGCCATAATTATTGGCAAGGTCAAAATGGGTGATACCTTTATCAAAAGCGAAACGGATAATCTCGCGGGCCGTGTCAAAATCATCCACCTCCCCGAAATTATGCCAGAGGCCAAGCGACAGTGCGGGCAACTGCAGGCCCGTGCGACCGGTGCGTTTATAAGGGATCTGTCCGTACCTGTCTGCTGCTGGTTTATAACTCATTAAAATTAATTTATACCAACTAAGATAACCCAATCCAATAAAAATCCCGCACGGGCTGAATCGTGCGGGATAAAAACACATTGCGGTTCTATACTGGTTTTTCGGATCCTTGTTTAACTGCAGCCACCCTGGTTGCCACAATTCAGGCATTTGTAACAGGTGCCGCTCCGCATCATGATATGCCCGCAGACATTACAGGCAGGCGCATCACTCTGCATATTTTTTGTGGCGGCATTCATAGCGCCCAGGCTGTTATCCGTCTCCGTTGCCCTGGTCGCAGCAGCGGGCACGGGCATGGCAGTGATTCGTACACTTGACAATTCGGGGGCCTTTGCATATTCCAGACCAGTGGGCACATCGGTCCAGTCATCCGAGCCCGTGTTCATCACCTCCGGTTTGTCCAGCACATGCACCAGGTCTGTCCGTCCAAGGTATTCATAGCCGAGTGCGCGGAAAATAAAGTCCACAATGGATGTGGCCGACCGGATATTCGGGTGTTCCACAAACCCGGAGGGATCAAACTTGGTAAAGGCAAATTTGTCAACAAATTCTTCCAGTGGCACCCCGTACTGGAGGCCGATTGAAATGGAAATTGCAAAACAGTTCATCATACTCCGCATCGTTGCCCCTTCCTTCGCCATATCGATAAAGATCTCACCGAGCGTACCATCCTGGTATTCGCCGGTGCGCAGAAAAATCGCCTGCCCGTTGATCTTTGCTTTCTGTGTAAAACCGCGGCGTTTGGCCGGCAGCGAACGACGCTCCACAATGCTTGCCAGCTTACGTTTCAGTTTGGTATCGGGCGAGGACTGCACCCGCTTCTGCACTTCTTCCAGTAACTCGTCCACGGTCAGTTTGCCAAGGTCAACAATATTGGACACCGGTATCTCTTCTTCCCTGGCAGCTTCCGCTTCTGCGGCTTTTGTTTTATTTGATTTCTTTTTATCACTCTTGTTGCTGAGGGGTTGCGACATTTTGGACCCATCCCGGTACAATGCACAGGCTTTCAAACCCAGCTGCCAGCTCAGCAGGTACGAATCGGCAATCTCTTCCACCGTTGCCTCATGGGGAAGGTTGATGGTTTTGGAAATTGCACCACTGATAAATGGCTGCGCGGCACCCATCATCCGGATATGCCCGTGGGCATGGATAAACCGCCTCCCTTTTTTACCACATTTATTCGCACAGTCAAACACGGGCAGGTGGGCTGTTTTCAGGTAAGGCGCATCCTCCAGCATCATGGTGCCGCACACAAAATCATTGGCTTCCTCTATCTGCGTTTCTGTGAATCCAAGCGCCTCCAGCAGGCTCCATTCAAAATCATTGTACTGGCTCTCGCTGAAGCCAAGCCTTTGAAGGCATTCTTCACCCAGGGAATATTTATTGAAAATAAAGGCAATGTCAAATGCCGATCCCACGGCTGCATCCAGTTTAGCCAGGTCTGTCCTGGTAAACCCTTTGGCGGCGAGGCTGGCATGGTTAATATGCGGTGAAGCAGCAAAGGAGGCCGAACCAACCGCATAGCCGATAATCGCATCGATCTCCGATGGTTTATAACCGAGGTTGCGGAGTGCCGCGGGCACTGACTGGTTGATGATTTTAAAATAACCACCGCCTGAAAGCTTCTTGAATTTCACCAGTGCAAAATCGGGTTCTACACCGGTGGTATCACAATCCATCACCAGGCCGATCGTACCCGTCGGTGCAATCACTGTTGACTGCGCATTCCGGTATCCGTATTTTTCACCCAGTTCCACCGCATCATCCCAGGCCCGGCAGGCAGCCTTCAGGAGATAGTCCGGGCAGTTGCGTGCATGGATACCCTGCGGTTTTACACTGAGTGATTCGAATTCATCGGCATCATAGGCTGCAAGCCGGTGGTTGCGCATCACACGCTGCATATGCTCCCTGTTTTCCTCATACCGCGGGAAGGCACCGAGTACGGAAGCAATCTCCGCAGAAGTTTTATATGCAGTACCTGTCATGATCGCAGTGATCGCCCCGGCGATGCCGCGCGCGGCATCACTGTCGTAGGCTATTCCACTTACCATGAGCATGGTGCCGAGGTTGGCATAACCGAGGCCAAGCGTGCGGTATTCATAGCTCAGCCGCGCCACTTCCTTTGAAGGGAACTGCGCCATGAGAACGGAAATTTCAAGCACTACCGTCCAGAGCCGGCAGTTATACTCGTACCCTTCCACATCAAAAAGATTGCTATCCGCATCATAAAACTTCATCAGGTTGGCCGATGCAAGGTTGCAGGCAGTGTTATCCAGGAACATATATTCGGAGCA
>SEAD01000317.1 GCA_004173355.1 Chitinophagaceae bacterium
TTTCGATTTGTCTTCGGCACGGATAACATTGTTCCCCATCATGCACAACGCCTGGAACGGGACTGCCAGCAATATGGGAATGAAAAACTCTTTGGCCGGAGCCATGATCTTTCCGTTTGCCCCAAAGGCCAGCAGCATCGACTCGCCAAAGAATATTCCGAAAATTACGAATAATGATGATATCCCGAACGTCATTACTACCTGATGCGCAAAAACATTCAGGGCTTTCTCACGGTCATCTGCACCCAAGGCACGCGACAGCACAGAGCTGCCCCCCACACCAATTGCAAGACCCAGCGATGATATAAAAAACGTTATTGGCAGCACTACCGACAGTGCGGCAATGGCCAGCGAACCAATCCACCGGCCCACAAAGATGGTATCTATCAGGATATTGACCGTCATAAACAGGATGCCGACAGATGCCGGTATTGCCTGTTTTATCAAAAGCCCTTTGATATCTTTCTTTTCGAGATCGGTAGAGGTTACAGACATTTTATATTACGGGGATTTCAGCTTCGGCCCATTCATTTATCCAGTTGCCCAGTACCTCAATCCAGTCGTCGCTATCGTTAAGGCAAGGTACTGAAAGGAATTTCTCGCCACCATGCTCTTCAAAATCCTCTTTAGCGCGCATGGCGATCTCTTCGAGGGTTTCAAGGCAGTCGGCTACAAACGCAGGCGTTACCACCGCAAGGTTTTTAATCCCGTTTGGCGGCATTTTGTTAATTTCTATATCGGTATAGGGCTCAAGCCATTTGTCGCCCGCAAGGCGCGACTGAAAGGTAAGCCTGTATTTGTCTTCGGGTATGCCCAGCTCTTCTACAACCAGCCTGGTCGTCTCATAACACTGGTGGCGGTAACAGAAGGCATGTGCTGCCGACGGTGTACTGCAGCAGCTGTTGTCTATTTTGCAATGCGATTTAGTAACGTCAGTTTTCCTGATGTGGCGCTCCGGTATTCCGTGGTAGGAAAACAGCAACAGGTCATAATCAAAACCCTGTAATGAACTTTTTATAGAGTTAGCAAGTACTTTTATATAGTCAGGTTTGTTGTAGAAGGCAGGCACATCGGTGAAAACCATCTGTGGGAATTTCTTCTTCCTGATCTCCTCAGCCAAAACAAGTATCGTTAATGTCGAAGCCATGGCATACTGCGGATAGAGCGGGAAAAGCATAACCTCAGTCACGCCTTTATCGGCCAGTTCCTGCAATCCGGTTTCGATTGATGGTTTGCCGTAACGCATCGCAAGGGCCACTGGTAAATCGGTTTTCTGCTGCACTTTTTTATGCATGCGCTGCGAAAGCACAATTAGCGGGGAACCTTCCTCCCACCATATTTTTTTATAGGCTTCCGCCGAAGCTTCCGGCCTTTTGCGCAAAATAATTCCGCGCACCAAAAGTGCCCTTAGCAAAAATGGGACATCTATAACATACTTGTCCATCAGGAACTGATCCAGGTAGGGTTTAACATCTTTTGGCTCGGGACTGTCCGGCGAGCCCAGGTTTACTAATAGTACTCCTTTCATCTGTGTGTTTTATTAGTTTCGCTAG
>SEAD01000318.1 GCA_004173355.1 Chitinophagaceae bacterium
CTCCCGCTTCAGGAACACCGGCATGTCCTTGCCGTCCACCGTACGGGTCAGGAACTGCTCCGTGCTGCCATTGTTATCAAAATCATTCAACCATAGCTTCACCGGGTGCTGCTCATCCGGACGCAGGTAGAAGTTCTCTCCCACATTGCCCAGCACCAGGTCCTGTTTGCCATCTCCGTTCAGATCCGCCACGGCTATGGACTGCCACCACCCAGACAGTCCTTCCAGCCCCGTGTTCTTTTGTTCCGTGAACCGCTTGCTGCTCTTATCATAGCTCCAGATGCGTGGACTCATCCACTCACCCGTAACAATCAGTTCCTTTTCTGCCGTACCCGTTACATCTGCCCATACTGCACCCGTTACCATACCGATGGTGGTCAGCTCCGGTGCCACCTGCCGCGTCACCTCCGTAAAATGACCCCTGCCATCATTGTTATAAATGTAACTGGTGGGGTTGATGCCATAGTTATACGGGATGCTGCGACTGCCTACAAACAGGTCCTCATCACCATCCCCATCATAATCATAGTTCACTGCCACTGCAATGTTCATATCATTGCCCTGGAAGGCCCGTACATCTATCGTAAAGTTGCCCTTGCCATCATTGACATACAACCGGTGTTGCAGTTCCATGGACCTGGGCTCTGCATTGTTACCACCCGCACCAATGAACAGATCAAGATCACCATCCTTATCCGCATCAAAGAACAGCACCGCCACATCTTCAAAGCCCGCGTAGCGCTTGAACACTTCCTGCTCCTGCCGCTTAAATCCATTGTCTGTTTGCAGGTACAGCTGGCCTTCCTGGCCTTTGGCGCCACCAATGTAAATATCTTCCAGCCCATCTGCGTTTACATCACCATGTGCCACTTTGGGACCTTCTGCAGATAACAGCTCCGGAAGGTTGCGCTCATAATAAAAATCAATATAGTTATCCTCCTGGTGACGTAGTAGTGTACTGGTGACAGGGGTTAATAGTGTCGTGTTAGCTCCCATACCTCCCATACCATTACTACCGCCGATACCGCCGATACCAGCACTGCCATTACCTCCCGCCGTGTTACATGCACCCGGGCCGCCCGCCGCTCCTGCACCCACACCCTGCTCCACCACATGCACCCGGTTCAACTCCGGCTTTACATACCGGCTGCAGCTGCGGTCAGGCCAGTCGATCACCATAGAATCCACTTCCTTCAACCCGCCAAGCCCAATGATCTGCTTATAATCCACGGAACTCTGGAACCCACGGCTTGGCACCAGCTCCCGGTAAAACACCTGACCGTCCTTGTACACCCGGATCTTGGACCCAATGGCCCACCGGTTCTGCCCTGCTCCCTTCAGCACCACACCAATGTAACTGTTCCCGTTCTGCTCCCGGCTATTGTTGCGATACACAAACGCTGGCTCGTTCTCATTGTTAACCACCAGGTCTAAATCTCCATCATTATCAATATCAAAGAAGAGTGCGCCCCAGCTCCAATCACTTGCAGCTACGCCACTGTAGTTGGCCGTCTCCAGAAAGCGACCATTCTGGTTGTTTACATACAGAC
>SEAD01000319.1 GCA_004173355.1 Chitinophagaceae bacterium
GTGCCAGGCACGCCTGCTGGATACTGCTCCGGATTTTCCACCGCGTGACCCTCCTGTGAGATACCGCAAGGAAATCCCCACGTCGTGGCTGGAACTGCAGCTCACGGAAGGCAAGAACCGGCAGGTCCGGCGTATGACCGCTGCAGTTGGCTTTCCTACGCTCAGGCTGATTCGCGTGGCTATCGGCAAGTTGGAAGGCTCCGGTTTCCCGCACGGGACCTGGGAAAAGCTGGGTCCAGGTGAGATCCGGAAAATTTGGGAAAAGTAGCGGTGGTTGTCCTCTCCGCTGCCCCGATCACCGGTGGGGGGCAATCGGGGCAGCTACACACACACTATGCTGGGGGGAGCCGCTCACTCAGGGTCTCAGAAACCGTTGAGGGCGACCGGGAAATTCGATGAAAATAGCAAAGCACGGAAACCGACCGCAATCAACCCACGCGATCACGTGTTTCACCAATCGGAGTGTTCGGGCGGCTCATGTTCGCCGCTGGTTTTGAGAGAACATTCCGCATAAAGTTCTCCCGTCGGAGGAATGGTGTCCGTTCCGAAATTGGCCCCGTAGCTATACGTTCCCTGACCGGGACAGACAGGTGCCACGTCCACGAACTTTCCGAGGCCGATCACGTGGTTCTGAAGATTCGAGACATTGCTGCCTTCCACATAGCCATACAAGTTGGAGAAACTGCGGACGCCCTTCTGCACATTCTGGATGTGAACGATGCAGATGGCCCGGTCGGACCCGCGTTTCCATGCCTGGACACCGAAGAACAGGACGGTAATGAGGGTCAGCATCACCATTATGACCACCGTCATTTCCAGAAGTGTCATTCCCGGATCACCGGCACGACCCGCGTGACGGCGGGGCCGGTTCTTCGTGGAATTTGATACAGACTTCATGAAAGTTGGGTAAGGGCAACCGTCACAAAGCCCCAGAAAACAGGAACTTTCAAATTTATTCGGGAACCCAGTAATCTTTTTAGCTTTATATAGTGATTCCCCAGCATCGTCTTTTAAGTAGGCTAACCCTGCAGTGCCATGGCAAATGGCAGCGACTACTCCATTTGCGCCATATATTTTTTTTGTAATGTTTTGAATAGTTTCATTTTGCGCAACACCAAACATAGCGGCTCCGCCTCCAGCATAAAAAACTGCACTATACTCCTCGGCTTTGACTTCTTTTGGGTTTAAAGTATGCTTTAGTTTGTTCATGAAAACTGCATCATAAAGATATTTTTTCTGAACACTATCAGATGAATTGATATAGCCCAAAGGAATTGCCCCACCCTCAGGACTAATGAAATCAACGGTAATTCCTGATTTCGCAAAAAGATGGTAAGGAATGACAATCTCCTCAAAATGATTAGCGGCAGGAATCTTACTATTACCATAAAACTCCGCGTTAGAGGTAATAAATAAGATTTTTTTTTGCCCGAAAGCAGGCTTAAACATCAAGCTGAATAGAATGCCTGCAATGATTAATTTAAAGAATTTAGGTGTTGATCTGCCCATAAGTATTTTTTTTTGAATACAAATGTATAGGGCATCTT
>SEAD01000188.1 GCA_004173355.1 Chitinophagaceae bacterium
TCCTCGATCAGGGCAAGGGCTTCAGGATGCTTCTCCTGCTGGAAGAGGATCCAGCCCAGGGTATCGGCGACCTCCGGAGATTCCGGATAGCTGGTCCTGGCCTGCCGGGCCAGTTCCAAAGCGCGCTGCGGTTTGTCGAGCGGTCCTGCGTATAAGTAGGCAAGATTGTTTAGCGCGGTGAGAAAAACCGGGTTAACGGTGAGGATGTGCTCATAGGCGGCAGCTTCCTTGTCCCTGTCGCCCTGTTGAGAGCAGAGCAGGGCGAGGATGACCCATTGAGGAATACTGTCAGGTTTTTCCTTCAGAAAGGATTCCAGACGGGTGATCACCTCGGGAATCCGCTTTTGCTTCATATACCCGCTAAGCAGCAGGTTGTAGGCAGTAAGGGAGTCCGGTTTGATTTCGATCGCCCTGAGCAGGGCCTTTTCGGCTTCGACCCACTTTTCCTCCGCCGAGTACACTCTTCCCTCCAGATAGTAGGGCGCCCAGTCATCGGGATGGAGCTTTTGCTGGGTGGCGGCACGCTGATGAGCTGAGGGGTAGTCCTTGCGGGTGATGTCCAGTTCGATAAGTTGGAAGGTGATCGTAAGGTCTCCGGTGGCAAGCTTCTGGGCTTTTTCCATACTGGCGACTGCATCCGGGATTTTACCCTGATCCTTTTGAATCATGCCAAGCATAAAGTGAGGGGCGGCTTGGTCCGGGGCGGCGGCGATTTGTTTTTCAAAAATAGCGGCGGCTTCATCAAGCCTCCCCTGGGCCCGGTAACTCTGCGCCAGCAAGAGTTCCGTCTGCTTCAGGACCGGGCCTTTTTGCTGCGGAAGCAACTTCTCCAGAGAAGCCGATGCGGGGGCCGCTTCGCCTTTGGCAAGATCCAGTTGCGCCTTGATCAGGGTGGCTTCCGGTTGATTGGGAACACGGGCGAGCAGATCCTCAAGCGTGGAGGAGGCGCGGGTGTTATCCTTCGTGAGGAGATAGCTTTTCGCCAGCGCCAGCAGGATTGGGGAACTGCCGGGATACATGCGGTTGAGTTGCTCCAGTTCCTGCACCGCTTCGGACTTCTTGTTGTCCGCCATAAGGATGCTGGCCCTCAGTAAATGCCCTTCGGGATTGCCGCTGTCCCGGGTGAGGATTTCATTTACCATGGGCATGGCGCCCTTGAGATCCTTCGCTTGGAGAGTCAGTTCCGTCAGGAGTCTCCAAGCGGGCAGAAAATAGCGGTAAGAATTCGTGATTTCCCTGACGATCCCGATGGCTTCCGCGGATTTCCCCTGACTGGCGAGGGCTTTGGCGTAAAGCAGCCGGGCCGCAGTTGGGCCGGGTGAGAGATCTGAGGCTTTTTGCAGGGCCTCCATGCTTTTCTCAGGAGACTTCACAGTATCGTAGTACGTCGAAAGGGACAACTGAACGGGGGCTGAGAGGGGGTTGATGGAAGCCGCTTTTTCGATGGAAAGGAGCGCGGTCGGCAGATCACCCCGGCGCCCGGCAAGGATGGCCGCTGTCAGATGATAGTAAAGGCTGGAGGCGGGATCGAAGGCCTCCATGAACGGAGTCACTTCGGCCAGCTGTTCGGGGGGGCCGCTGGTGTTGGCCAGCATCAGCAGGGCATCCCCGTCGGAGGGATCCTGACGGAGAATGATTAGGGCCTGCTCCCGAGCGGCCGCAATTTGCCCTGTGGAAACGAGGACCTTGGCCAGTTCGCGGCGCACGACGAGGTCGTCAGGATCGGTTTCCGCGGAGTGCCGGAGAAAAGCGCCGGCCTGAAAGGGCGAACCCATTTCGGACCAGATCAGTCCCAGCTGCCGGATCGCCCGGGAATTCTTTCCGTCTTTTTTGAGGACATTCATGTATTCCAGCCGGGCCTTATCCAAGGATTTTTCGGAATAGTATTGATCTGCCCGGGCGACAATGCGTGCCGGATTTTTGATGATCGCGCTGAGCGCAACAAACGATCCGACAGTGACCACCAGAATTGTAAGGGTCACAAACAGTTTTTTTTTATTCTTCATACTTTCAGCAAAGATAGCGGACCTTCAACCGAGGGAAATCTCTAGAGCCTGTCGACATTGCATGTGGTTGCTCTTTTGAACAAGCAAAGGCTTGGAATAGCGGTACGGGGATTGATTTTTGAAGTCTGACTTATGACTGACTTTCACAGTTTCATGCGCGGGACACTGTGCGCACTCCTGAAAAAGCTGATCGGGGAGTTCCGTGACACCAGCCATGGCTTCCCCCCCTTTGAGGCGGGCGGGTGGCCTCCGTCGACGGGCATCTGAACGCTCTGTGGTATCTTCTGCGCAATGGCTGCGCTTGGCGGGCTCTCCCTTCGAAGTTTGGTCCTTGGCGCGTCGTTCATCAGTATTTCAACCGCCTTTTGAGTTCCAAGAGCCTGATCCTAAGGCCATTGAAATGCTGAAGAAACTTGCTGTGAGCTCGGATTTAGGTTTTAAGACGATTTAGAGTAAATTGGGGAAAGCTCATGATTCTTATAAGCTGGTGATGACGGCTTCCGCCTTCTCTCCGGCTGCTGCTGAATTTGGTTCGGAAAGCTGACTGCCCCTAAATTTTACAGCCTGCGGCATCACACGGTCATGCAAATCAACAGAGGAACCTCCTTTCTCCAAGGAAATAGAACTGGCCTCCAGAATTTGCACCACGGCCAGACCGCTGGAGCCGTCCGTGATCGGGGATTCCTTTTTGATAATGCAGTCGAGGAAATGCTGGCACTGGGTTTTCAGTGGTTCCGTGTGCTCCAAGTGAGGAATGGAGCTGTCGCCGTAATGGTAAGAATACTGGAATTCTCCAAAAGTGTCGTAATGGGGAGGCGGGGTGATTCTCACGTCATAAATCCGTATTTTTTCATTCGGCTGAACATCATCAAAAACAATCATTCCTTTGGTTCCGACAATGGTCATCTGCCGGACCTTCCTCGGTTCAATCCAGCTGCTTTGAATCGTCGCGAAGCGCCCGCTGCGGAAGGAAAGGGAAATATTTGTGACATCCTCGACTCCGGGAGTGATATGGGCGTTTCCTTGGCAGTTTACGGAAGTGGGATATTCTCCCAGAATATGAAGAATAATGGACAAATCATGGGGGGCCAAATCCCAAGCCACATTTATTTTTTTCTGGAAAAGACCTAGGTTGAGGCGTTGCGAATTAATATATAGCACATCGCCAATGGCGCCTGATTTCACAATCTGGCTGATTTTAAGAACCGATTCCGAGTAAATAAAAGTGTGGCCCACCATGAGTGTGAGTCCGTTTTCCTCCGCCATCCCGATCAGTTCTTCGCATTCAGCGGAGCTGGAAGCCATTGGTTTTTCGACCAGCACATGCTTTCCAGCCCGAAGGGAGGCATGTGCAAAGAGATAGTGGAGATGCACGGGAACGGCGATCACCACCGCGTCGATTTCCGGGTCATTGATAATCTGATTTGCGTTGGAGACCGTATTGATACCCGGATAAAGAATTTCCATATGCGTCCGGCGGTCCCTGGAGGTGTCGCAGATCGATTTCAAATGACAGTTTGGAAGTTTACTGAAATTTCGCACTAAGTTAGGTCCCCAGTATCCGCAGCCGATGACGCCCACAGTTATGGATCCACGGTTTTTATCACCGGACTCTGTACGATAACTCTTAATCATAGAAATTCTATCGGGATGCTGTGAGCTTCTGGCGCTTTATCCGTTAACTGCTTGGAGCCGCTATATTCAGGAACTGGCGAACGTTTGAACAACTCCAAAACTTGGCGGTACAATGCGGGGGTGGTTTTAGCTAAAATTTCAAGATCCGTTTTTACCGAAGTATTGTTTATATATAAAATATCCAAAGCGATCATTCTTCTGAAGCTGGTTGAATTTTTTCCGTTGACCTGCCAATTTCCGGTAATGCCGGGCAATCCATCAAACCGTTTCCTGTGAGAATTTCTGTAACCCGCCAGTTCCACCAGCAGGCAGGGCCGTGGCCCTACTAGACTCATGTCTCCACGGATAACATTCAGGATCTGCGGAAGTTCATCCAAGCCTGATGCGCGGAGAAAACCTCCACCGAATATAAGGCGCGAATCTCTGCTGTCCAGTTTATGCATGGGAGCGGAGGTTTCCGCCAGCGTTCGGGTATACTGGTCATGGACAGTTGTCTCCGCGTTCTCCCGCATCGTGCGGAATTTAATAATAGTGAATACTTCCTTTTTATAGCCCACACGCTTTTGGAGGAAAAAACAACTCCCTTTAGACACCAGCTTGATCCAAATGCCGCAGGCCAAAAAAAGGGGAAACCAGACAGGGCTGGTCAGGATAATCAAACTTATATCGACCGCTCTCTTCCCGAAGGGAATGGGATGGCGGAGCCAGCGACGTTTAAACATCTTTCTCATGGAACGGGTTTAAAAAATATTCCGAATAAAAATAGCAGGTCTGAACAGGTTAAGAGCCTGTTGAACCTTCCAAAAATTGATAATATCGTATTTAGTAAGCCGTTGATTTCCAATGAATTTATTTTGAAATGGAGGTGTTTTCAACAGAACCTTAATGGAATTCAGGTGATTTTCAATCGCTTAATTTTGAAATTGAAATTATGGGTCCTTTTCTGCGGTACCCACTGCCGGTGACACAATAGAGGGCCAGACTCAATAATACTCAAATTCTTCACTTGAATGTCAACCGCTCTCTCATGGAGCAGGCTTGAGCCAATATTCCGAATAAAAATAGCGGGTCTGGACGGTTGGATGAAGTGGATGATTTGTAATCTTTATCTGAACATTAAATATCCTTGACTTTCAACCTTTGAATTCCTGAATTTGGAAACGCTGACCGCTTTCCGAAGCAAAACATTCAGAAAAAGTTAAGGATTTTAAAATGTATCCGGGAGAAGAAGGGCAATTCACCGCCAAAGCCAGGGCAGGGGCAAACCGTTTGTAGCCATTAACTGCAGCGCTATACCAAAAAACCTGATTGAGAGTGAAAAATGTGACTTCACTGGTAATTGATTAGCGGGTCACAGCCTGCGGCATCAGGCGACCGCTGATCATTCCAGCAAGGGCGCTGGACACTTGGCGGCCGCGCAGGGCCAGGGTGGCGATGATGCTTTTCATGACCTCATAGGTCCGCGCTCGATGTTCATTTCTCGAGCAATGCGATACTTTGCGGGTGAGCACAGCCCCGCGCTGTCCGCATTCGGCGCGGTTGTTGGTGGGTCAATTTCCGGGCGCTCCAAAAAGAGCGGGACGCGCCCGTTGTCACGCTGGAGCCCGATGCCGTCCAGCAGCCGCTGATTGTCAGGGTCGCTGAGTTGCCGGTCGCGCAGCTGGCTGTCAAGCTTTTTGAGGTGCCGGGACTTGGACCTTTGGAAAACAGGGCCGCCGACCCCTTCGCGGCCCGCAGATGCGCCCTCAATGAGGCATTCTCCTCTTTCAACGCCGTGTTCTCCGCCTCCAGAGTCTCCACGCGCCGCAGCAGTGGCACTAGTCCGGTGGTGGACAGGTTTTCTAAATCGTCGCAGTCTCCGGCCATGGGCATTGCAGAAATAATGGCGCAACGGGAATAAGTGGGGATTGAACTTTGGAAATCTTGAATAGCGGTTTCCAGATGGAGGAACTGAGCCTGAAGGCGTTTTACGCGCAATCATTGGATTTTAAAGTCTCGTGGAAGATGGTGGTCGATGGTGAGGCGCAGCAAGGTGCGGAGTGATACTAACCCTAACGATCGTGCGGAAATTAGGACTGGGAGGAGCGTTCCTGGCGGCATCTGGATTGCTTCGCTGACGCTCATCCCTTGGGGCAGCCTGACGGCTGGCGGTCTCCTTGCGGTCGGCTCAAACCATCATCACAGCCAAAGTGCCGTGGCTGCTGCTTAAAAGCGGACGCACGCTGACGGTCCGCGTGTAATGGCTGCGCCGCGCGGGCGCTTCACTCTGAGCTTCGAAGGCTCCAAGTTTCTGTGTGACTGGGTAGAAACCGCAAGGGCCACGGACTTTAGTCCGCTGGACAAAGCTGCTGACATGATCGAAAAACACAGCCAAGGCATCCTCATCTATCTGATGCACCCTGTCACCAACGCCGTTGCTGAAGGCATCAGCTCTGTGATCCAAAGCCTGAAACACGCCGCCATCTCCGGCAAATAGCCGCCCAAATCCAGAAAGGAGCCCGTCCATCTTGGACGGTCGATTATTTTTGAAGCTAATTATTGCCCGCAACCGTCGCCTCAGAAATCCAGTCCCAGCCGGAATCCCGCAGTGCTCTGATCAAATTCATTGAGCCGATTGTCCCCACGACTTAGAGTGGTCTGATAGAACAGACTGGTGCTCAGCGACAGCCGGGGCCGGATCTGAAAACTCCTGCCGAGGGTCACTCCCGCCTGATGATAGTCTTTGGCGGCCCTTGGCGAGGTGGCGGCACTGTCCTCATTTCCTGCCGCGTCAGTATACTGCGAATGGGAGAAACTATAATTGGCGGACAGCGCAAAACCGCGCCCCAGCATTTTGGAGACATTGACCGACACTCCGGTTCTGTCCAAGGAGCTCTGTCCCCGCAGGGCCGAAGCGGATGTTGCCCGGTACACGCTGAGCCCAAGGCTGGTGGTTTCATCAGCCTGCCAGGAAACGCCCGCATTGAAGGTCGGGTTGGTCCGGGTAAAACTGCCGAATTCATTACCTTCCGTGGTCCGGATATCCGCACCCGCCCCACCGGAAAATGCCAGCTTGGAGTCATAGCGGTACAGGACTCCGAGGAATGGACTTAAACTATTTTGAGTGCTTCCATTCCGCTGCTCCGACCATTCAAACCCCAGCGTCGGCCTAAACTCGATTTTGGGCCATGGGATGGGCGTCACCCCCCAGCCCACACTTCCGGACAGTTGGGTCAGATCCATCAACTCCCCGCCCCGTGCTTGGCCTTCCGCATCGCCGTCGCTGCTCCCGTCCCTGAACTCCTGCAACCGATATCGCAGACTTGCTGACAGCGACGTCCGCCGCAGTTTCCTCACCGCGTTCAGATTCAAAGAGTAGTCATTGCTCGTGGCCTGCAGCGTCTCCGGGTCCTGCAGGGCCTGATTGACGGAGTTCCCGTTATTTTGCCGGAAGGCCCCGGTCAGGGTCAGAGTGGTCTGCGATCCTTTGACTCCGACCGTCCCGCTCCAGGCATGTTCAAACGGTTCCCGGCCCTCATTCAACTCCTCATCAAAATACCGAAAATACGCCAGCGAGTAATCAAAGCCGCCGAATACCCCCAGCGACCGCTGCATCCCCCGCCGGTAACTGAGCGACAAATCACTGGTGCTCACCAGCCCGGATGTCTCATCCACCGGACTATGATACAG
>SEAD01000058.1 GCA_004173355.1 Chitinophagaceae bacterium
CCGTTTTTCTCCGGCTCCACCGGGAACACATCGATCGCCGCTCCGCCTACCCTTCCTTCCACGAGCGCCTTTCGCAGCTCTTCCAGATCCACCACTTCACCACGGGCGTAATTGATCACGATCGCCCCCTTTTTGATGTGTTTGATCGTGGTTTTATTCAGGATATTTTTTGTCTGCGTAGTCTCCGGCACATGCAGCGTCACCACATCCGCCTTCGAGAGCACATCTTTCAGGGTTTTACCGTCAGTGGCATTTCCCAGTGGCAGTTTGGTCTCTACGTCATAAAACAGCACCTTCATGCCGAGTGCCTCTGCCAGCACACTCACCTGGCTGCCGATGTTACCGTAACCGATAATGCCGAGCGTTTTCCCGCGCAACTCAAAACTGCCTTTTGCATCTTTCAACCAGATGCCTTCATGGGCAGCTTTGTTCTTGTCGGGGATCCGCCGGATCAGCATGATCGCAAGACCGATTACGAGTTCAGCCACCGAACGCGTGTTGCTGTACGGTGCATTGAACACCGTTACCCCGGTTTTTGTGGCCGCCTTCAGGTTAACCTGGTTCACACCGATACAAAAACATCCGATTGCCTGCAGTTTTTTCGCGGCCTCAAGCACACGCGGTGTAATCTGGGTTTTTGAACGGATACCAAGGATGTGTACATCCTTTATTTCCCTTACCAGTTCATCTTCCGTCAGCGCCTTGCTGATTTTCTCCACCTGCGTATAACCCTGTTGCTGGAACGTACGTACTGCCTGGTCACTGATATTCTCTAAAAAAAGGATCCTGATCTTCTCCTTGGGATAGCTCGTAATTGCGGGATTTGCCATATTGCAAATATAACCCTCACGTTATTAAGATAAATTACGTAGCTGGGGAAAAGTTACGTCCGTGGCCTAACGTTTGTATGGTCTATTTTTGTCCAAACACCGCACACTTGAAATACATTTTCTATTTACTGGCTTTTTCTGTTAGTGTTATCTCCTGCAACAATTCCTCCCCTGCGGCTGCCCAACCGGCGGACTCCCTGCAGTTCACCGCCTCAGAACCCGGTGCCATCGCGGAAAAGGAGCGAAAAGCCCTCTCCCAGAAACTGGAAACATTCTTTAACGAACGATTGATCGGTAAAGGTTTCAATGGCAGTATCCTGGTGGCAAAGGAAGGCAATATCCTTTACGAGAAATATGAAGGATACCGCGACCTCCGGAAAAAAGATGCGCTGACCGATACCACCGCCTTCCACCTGGCATCAACGAGCAAACCATTCACCGGTATGGCAATCCTCTGGCTGGTGCAGCAAGGCAAACTTTCACTGGATGATTCGGTGCAGAAATTCTTTCCCGCACTGCCTTACCCGGGTGTGTCGGTAAAACTGCTGCTGAACCATCGCAGCGGTATACCAAACTATGTTTACTTCATGGACGATAAAAAACTGTGGGATAAATCACGTTTTGTTACCAATCCCGATGTGATGGCTTTTATCTACCAGCATAAACCGCCCCGCAGTTTCAAACCCGATACCCGGTTCAGCTACAGTAACACCAATTATGTTTTGCTCGCCAATATTGTTGAAAAAGTAACGGGTAAACCATTCCCGGAATTCCTGAAAGAAAACCTGTTTGGCCCGCTGGAAATGAACCATACCTATGTGTACACCCTCGCGGATTCATCCCGGTCAACCCACTCCTTCGATGCACGTGGAGGTTTCTGGAAAGATGATTTCCTGGAGGGAACCTACGGCGACAAAAATGTGTACAGCACACCGCGGGATATGCTGAAATGGGACCAGGCACTTTACACCGGCCGTTTTATCCGGCAGTCACTGCTCGACTCCGCATTCACTCCGTACAGCAATGAAACAAAATCCATCCACAACTACGGACTTGGATGGCGGCTGCTGATGTTACCGAATGGCAAGAAAGTAGTTTACCATTTTGGGAGATGGCATGGGTTCACGCCGGCATTCGCGCGACTGGTTGACGAAAAAGCAACCATCATCATCCTTGGCAATAAATTCAACCGCAACATCTACAACTCCGCACACAAGGCATACGATATTTTTGGTGCTTACCTGCAGGATGAAAACGATGGCGAGGAAGCAGAAAACGTGCAGGAAAAACAATCACCGGTAAAAAAATCACCCGAAGCCAAACTCCCGCCACCGCCACCGAAAAAGCCGGTATCAAAAAAAGGCAAATGAAAATTTATAGCGCAGCACAGGTCAGGGAATGGGATGGATATACCATCACACACGAACCGGTCAGTTCCATCGACCTGATGGAACGCGCTTCCCTCAAGGCTTTTGGCTGGATCAGGGAAAATGGATTGCTCCCCGGACATTTCCTGGTGTTATGCGGCAAGGGCAACAATGGCGGCGATGGACTGGCAATCGCCCGGATGCTCAGTGAAAATAATTGCAGGGTACAGGTGATGCTTATTGGTGATCCGGAGACATGGTCTGCTGACCTCCGGATTAATTTCGCGCGGTTGCCCCTGGCAGTAAGCAAAATGATAATCACTGGCTCCGCCCTTCCCGATGAAGCAACGGAGACAATAAATGGTCTGGCCGGAAACAATATGATTGTCATCGATGCGCTGTTCGGATCAGGACTCAACAAACCACCGGAAGGTATCTATGCAACACTGATCCGTCTGGTCAATGAACAGCAAAAACAGGTAATATCCATAGACCTCCCGAGTGGCCTTTACACCGACACCGATTCAACAGGTCACGACATCATCAGGGCAACCTGTACATTGAGTTTCCAGTCGCGCAAACTGGCCTCCCTCCTGCCTTCCAACGCCGGTTTTATCGGCCAGCACGTATTGCTTGATATCGGGCTCGACAGCCGGTTTGAAGAATCGGCTGTGACTCCATATGAACTGGTGGATGAAACCCTGGTTAAAAAAATTTACCGGCCGCGACGCGACGATGCACACAAGGGTACGAATGGCCATGTACTGCTGATAGCGGGGAGTTATGGCAAAATGGGCGCCGCAGTACTCGCCGCATCAGCCTGCCTGCGGGCGGGAGCCGGATTGCTGACCTGCCATATCCCTGCATCGGGTTACACTATTATGCAGCAGGGCCTTCCGGAAGCGATGGTCCTGACCGATTACAACAGTTCGTTCAATACAAAATTCGAAGGTGATTTTTCCATTTATAAATCTATCGGGATCGGACCGGGGATCGGTACTGCCAGGGAAACAGCTGAACTGCTGCATTCGGTCATGGAATCATCCCACCGGCCACTGGTGCTTGATGCGGATGCACTGAATATCATCGGCGCGGACAAACACCTGCTTCGCGTGGTACCGCCCGGATCGGTGCTGACACCGCATCCGAAAGAATTTGAACGTTTATTCGGCGAGACCGCATCGGATACAGAGCGGCTGCAACTCGCACTGGACAAGGCCGCAGAGCTTGATTCCGTCATCATACTCAAAGGCCATCATACTTTTATCGCTACCCCTTCGGGAAAAGGTTATTTCAACCAGACAGGGAACAGCGGGCTGGCAAAAGGAGGAACAGGTGATACACTCACCGGCATCGTCACAGCGTTGCTTGCCCAGAGATATACTCCGGCTCATGCTGCCATCCTTGCAGTCTATCTCCATGGCCTGACGGCAGACCTGATCGTCAGCGAATCGCAATCAAGGGAGTCCATGCTCGCCAGTGACCTCATCGCGTCGTTGGGTAAAGCCTTCAACCGGATCAGCAGCTACTAGGCCTGTACAAATGCGTCTTCGGACCAGAGTGAAGCGGCTCCGATCAGCGCAGCCGATTCACCAATCTGCGCAGGTACCACATCCAGTTCAATTCCTTCACCGGAAAGCACTTCCATTAAAGCAGGGCGGAACAATCCGGCAGCACGGGTGATATTCCCACCAAGCACCAGCACAGAAGGCTGGTGCCGGCTGACCTGTGGCACGAGGAATTCCCCGAGTGCCTGGCCAAACTGTTCAAAGATCGACCGGATACGCGCATCACCGGGCGCCGCCATAGCCATGGCTTTCACGCTCCGGAATTTTATATCGCCCTGTGCATTGGCTACGCGGAGTAACCACGGACCGGCAAGGTAATCCTCTGCCTTCCCGTCCCGGAACGGACTCTGCCAGAGGTCTGCATCCACTACCCTGCCCTCTTTGTACAGGGCTGAACCGAGACCTGTACCGAGGGTAAGGCCCAATACGGTATCAAAACCAAAACCGGCACCGGAAAAGACTTCCCCTGCAAGGAATCCAGCTGCATCATTGATCAGCTGGATCTGGTCACGGTTGATGCTGAGTGCATCAGCCAGCAGGTCCTTGATATTATGGCCATAAAGTTGTTCGTATTTATGCTGGTCACGGATATAACAGATGCCCTCATCATAATCCACCGGACCGGGCATTGCAATCCCGACACGTTTGCGGGACGAAGCCACCCCTTCAAAACAGGATGCTATCACGGATGCCCACTCCCTTATTACGGTGTCTGCCGAAGCCGCACTATCCACTTCCTTTCGCATCGGCTCCGGCCGCGCCAGTGTCCTGTTTTCGATATCCACCAGTGAGGCGGAAATATGTGATCCGCCGATATCTGCACCCAACACAATATTCTTGCTCATGCCACTCGCTGTTTATTTATCGGTTTTCAATGTACCTGCTTTCACACCGGTGGAATTTCGCACCAGCAGTTTGGCAGGGAGTACGATGTCTTTTGGTTTGCCTTTATTCGTCCTGTTCAGTTTTCCCAGTAAGGTGGTGATCAGCTTTTCCGCAATCTCTTCGATTGGTTGCGCGATAGCCGTGATACTGGGTGTGTTCAGTTCAAATACATCATGGTCATCAAATGAAATCACCGCAAGATCATCCGGGATCCGGCGTCCTACCGCATTGATCGCTTTTATACCACTCACCCCGAGGTAGTTGGTACTGAAAAGTAATGCATCCAGTTCAGGATGCCGCTTGAGGAAGGCCGTAATATGCCTTGTCAGCACTGCGGAATCCGCGGTATAGGATAGCTCCTTGATATTCCTCGGGAGCTTCGCCTCTTTCAGGGCGCGTTCGTAGCCACTGAGACGGTCCTGCATCTGCGACTGCAATGAGTTCAGTGTTACAAATGCAATCTGCCGGTAACCATGGTCGATCAGGTGACGTGTGGCATTATAGGTGCTTTCTTCATTGTTGATGACCACGAAGTCTTCATCCAGGCCTGGCAGGTGACGGTCAAATAACACCACCGGTGAGCCCGCTGCCGTGAGTGCTGTCACATCTTCCTCGATCCCTTCCGGGGGGGTGATAATGTATCCGTCCACATGCCGTTCCCGGTACATCTGGATCAGGTCGCGGGTTTTGTCCGGATCATTATCGGTACTGCAATAGATGATCTTGTAGCCGCTCTTGTAGGCTTTCTCTTCAATGAACCGGGCAATATTGGCGAAAAACGGATTCGAAATATTTTCCACCATCAGCCCGATGATATTGCTTTTCCCGGTGCGCAGGCTGCGTGCAAGCGAATTCGGTTTATAACCGGTCTTCGCTGCATACTGCTCCACTTTTTTGACCAGCTCCTCGCTGATCCTTTTTTCTTTCGCCTTCCCGTTGAGGATGAACGACACGGAGGTGGCCGATATGTTCAGCTCGCGGGCGAGGTCTTTTATGGATAATTTCTTTTTCAACAATAATGGTTTGACAAGCTGGTGGTTCGATGTTTACTCGTGGCTGATGGCTTATTTGTAAGTCGGGTCGTTGCTGACGGAATACGGGAAACTGGTTCCGGCGGTACCCCGGGTCTTCTCCGGTGAAGCCGTCATTTTCACGTCAATTTTTGCACCTTTCAGGATTTCGTTATGACTGATCCAGTTGCGGCTGTACGGAGCACCATTGAAGCTAAGCTGCTGCACATATTTGTTAGTGGCACTGTTCTGCGGCGCGGTGACAACCAGTGTCTTCCCGTTTTCGAGTTTGACTGTTGCTTTTCTGAACAGTGGCGCACCCAGCACATACTGGTCGGTGGCAGGGGTTACGGGATAGAATCCAAGTGCGGAGAAAACATACCAGGCGGATGTCTGCCCATTGTCCTCATCACCGCAATACCCGTCTGGTGTTGACTTGTACATCCGGTTCATCGTTTCCCTGACCCAATACTGGGTCTTCCATGGCTGGCCGCAATAATTGTAAAGATAGATCATATGCTGGATCGGCTGGTTGCCATGCGCATACTGTCCCATTCCTGCAATCTGCATTTCCCTGATTTCGTGGATTACGCCACCATAGTAACTCTCATCAAACACCGGCGCCATGGTGAACACAGAGTCGAGTTTGGTTCCAAACGCCTCATTCCCGCCGATCAGTTTTACCAGTCCTGCTACATCATGGAATACTGACCAGGAGTAATGCCAGCTGTTTCCTTCGGTAAATGCATCACCCCATTTAAAAGGGTTGAACGGTGACTGGAACTGTCCGTCCTTGTTTTTCCCCCGCATCAGTCCGCTGGCGGGATCAAACAGGTTTTTATAATTCATACTGCGCTCCGCATAAATTTTCAGTTCATCTTTCGGACGGCCCAGTGCCTTTCCAAGCTGGTAAATGGTAAAATCATCATACGCATATTCAAGCGTGCGGGCTGCATTCTCGTTGATGTTTACATCATACGGCACGTACCCGAGTTTGTTGTAGTATTCCACCCCTTTGCGGCCAGTGGCCCTTGGTCCTTCATTGTTTGCACCATGCAGCAGGGCTTCATACAGTTTTTGGATATCATACCCGCGAACGCCTTTTATATAGGCATCGGACACAACTGAGGCGGAGTTATTGCCGATCATTACATCGGAATAACCCGGGCTCGACCACTCAGGTAACCATCCGCCCTCGAGATAATCGTTGACCAGCCCCTGCTGCATTTCGCGGTTGATGGAAGGGTAGACAAGGTTCAGGAAAGGATACAGGGCGCGGAACGTATCCCAGAACCCGGTGCCGGCGAACATATAGCCTGGCAGTACTTTCCCGGTGTACGGACTGTAGTGCACAGGTTTGTTACTGGCATCTATTTCATACAATTTATTGGGGAAAAACAGGGTGCGGTACAGGCAGGAATAAAAAGTACGCAGCTGGTCGATCTCTGCGCCTTCGATATTGATCCTGCCGAGGCGTTCATTCCAGATGGCCCTTGCCTTTGCACAGGTTTTATCAAAATCATCAGCAGCAAGTTCACGCTTCAGGTTGAGTTCGGCCTGTTCAAAACTGATAAACGAAGTGGCCACACGCAGGTTCACCTTCTCGCCTTTCCTGGTTTTGAAACCCACAATCGCCCCGCTGTGGTTCGATGTCATTTCCAGTGTATCCTTCGCGGCACGGTTGCCTGACCAGGTATAGGCCGTTTCGAATGCCTTGTCGAAATAGATTACAAAATAGTTTTTGAATTCGGGTGCCGGTCCGCGGGCAACCTTTGTGGAATAGCCAATGATCTTTTTTTCGCCGGGTATGATTTTGATGTAAGAGCCCTTGTCAAATGCATCGATGACCATAAAGGAACTGTCGGTTTCCGGATAGGTAAACCGGAACTGCGCGGCCCTTTCGGTTGGCGTCAGTTCGGTAGTCACATCCGCATCGGCGAGATAAACGCTGTAGTAGTATGGTTTGGAGACTTCCGCTTTGTGGCTGAACCAGCTGGCCCGCTGTTCCTGGTTGAACACTGCTTTGCCGGTTACGGGCATGATCGAAAACTGGCCGTAATCATTCATCCAGGGGGAAGGCTGGTGGGTTTGTTTAAAACCGCGGATTTTGTCAGCATCGTAGCGGTACATCCATCCATCACCCATGTTGCCCGTCTGCGGACTCCAGAGGTTCATACCCCAGGGAATGGCTATTGCGGGATAAGTATTCCCGTTGGAGAGATCCGGTTTTGAAAGGGTTCCCATCAGCGGGTTGACCCAATCCACCGGATCCTTTCCCGTATTCACCAGGGGGCCCTGCGCCATCGCAGCGGTACCGAACATCGCACAAAGCACTACTTTACTCAACTTTAGAAAACGCATCATTGGCTGTTTTAAATATCTTAACTAAGCAGGTGTTTCTTTTCCGTGTAAACCTTCCATAAAAATTCACCGAAGAGTGTATTTGCCCAGGCAAACCAGGAGCGGGTGAATTTTGCCGGATCGTCCTTGTGGAATGACTCATGCATAAAACCCGTACCGGCATGGGTCTTCCGGAGGGTGTCCACACAGTACTTTATCTCCTTTTCATCCTTGCTGGTCATTCCGCGGATGATCAGGCTCATCGGCCAGATCATATCCTTGCCTACGTGCGGGCCACCGATACCAGCGGCAGCGGTGCCTTCGTAATAGAACGGATTTGCCTTTGACAACACCAGCCGGCGGGTGTTCAGGTAAACAGGATCGGTGGCGCTTACCGTACCAAGGTAAGGCATCGCGAGCAGGCTTGGGATATTCGCATCATCCATCAGGTAGTGGTTGCCAAAACCATCAGTTTCGAAAGCATACACTTTTCCATAGACCGGGTGTGTGGTCACGGCATATTTCAGCAGCGCCGCTTTCACTTCTTTTGCGAGTGCAAGCAGTTCGTTGGAGAGGGATTGTTCTTTATAAATCGTCTTCACGATTTCTGCCGCCTGTTCAAGGCTTTTGACGGCAAAAAAATTGGAGGGAACCAGGAACGGGAACACCGTGGCATCATCACTCGGACGGAAAGAGGAACAGATAAGTCCGACCGGGTTCACGGGGTTACCGTAGCCACTCATCGAGAGAGTGTCGGTTGCATGTGGTGTGGTACGCTGGAAATGGTAATTGCCATCGGACTTCTTACGCTGCTGGTCTTTGAATGTTGCGAGGATGGTTGTGATCGCCTCTTTGTAAGTCCCGTCAAACACTGCGGTATCACCGGTTGTTTTCCAGTAGTTGTAAGCCAGGCGCACCGGGTAACAAAGTGAATCAATCTCCCACTTCCGCTCATGCACCCCTTTTTTCATATCGGTGCTGTCGGTTTTCCACTCACCCTGTTTTTCCGGGTCGTTGTAGAACGCGTTGGCATACGGATCCTTGATGATACAGCGTGCCTGGCGGTTAATCACACCGGCAATCAGCTGCTGCAGTTTGCGGTCCTTTTTCGCGAAAGCGAGATAGGGCCATACCTGTGCGGTACTGTCACGCATCCACATGGCGTCGATATCTCCCGTGATCACATAGGTATCCGGTTTCCCGTCAATGGTGGTATGGGTGACGGTAGTATCAAGGGTATTGGGGAAACAATTATTGAAAAGCCAGGCGAGTTCCCTGTTCGGGACATTTTTTCCGAAGGTGCTGATTGCTTCTTCAATCAGTTCGCTTTCGAAATGGCGTTTCCCTGCGGCAACGCGCACCACGGGAAATTCTTCAAATGACTGCAATGCTGCGCCGGTTTTTGGCTGTCCGGCAAAAACATTCCTGCCGATCGTGAGGCCGGCTGCAAGGACACCGGTGGTTTTTACAAATTCACTTCTTTTCATTCTGGCTTTATTTTATTGTGGTTGGAGTGATACGGAGAATGGACGGTCGGCTGCGCTGGTGCCGCGGCTGGTCTGCGGCTGCGCAGACATCTCAAGGTCAAGCTGTCCACCCGCCACGATATCCCCGTGACGGATATAGGTGCGCGTATACGACTGGTTATTCAGTTTAGCCTCTTTTATATACACATTGGAGGCATTATTGCCTTTTGCATTGATCACAAACTGTTTCCCGTTTTCCAGCGTTAATGTCATTTTACCGAACAATGGGCTACCAAAAACATACTGGTCCGTGCCGGGACAGACGCTATAAAAACCCATAGCGCTGAGAACATACCAGGAGGAAGTCTGCCCCTGGTCTTCGTCACCCGGATACCCGTTTTCGGTTGCGTTGTACAATTTTGCCATGACTTCCCTGGCTTTCTGTTGCGCCTTCCAGGGCTGTCCGGCATAGTTGTAAAGGTATAACATATGCTGTATCGGCTGGTTGCCATGCGCATATTGTCCCATGTTGGCCATCACCATTTCGGTCATTTCATGGATCATTCCCCCATACGAACCGACTTTCACCGCATTCGGGACGCTGAAAACAGAATCCATTTTTGTGACAAACCGGTTGTCGCCCCCGAGAAGTCCGATCAGTCCGTTGACGTCATGGAATACCGACCAGTCCCAGTGCCAGGCGTTCCCTTCGGTGAATGGTCCACCCCATTCGATCGGGTCAAAATTGGCCGACCACTCCCCTTTTGCATTGCGGCCGCGCATAAAACCGGTAGAGGAATCGTACACGTTTTTATAGTTGTACATCTGGCGGGAAAAAATATTTTCGTAAAAACCATTGCCGGTTTCCTTTGCCAGCTGGTAACCACAGAAATCATCATATGCATACTCAAGCGTTTTGGCCGTGGCCTCCCCGATTTCCGGGTAAGGTACATATCCCAGCTGGAAATACTCTTTCCATCCGTGCCGGCCATTGGCGGGTCCCCATGGACCCTTATTCGTTGCTTCATGGTAATATGCTTCCAGTGCGGCTTTCGGGTCAAAGGTGCGGATGCCTTTTACCCATGCATCGGTGAACAGGGAGATTGCATGGTTGCCAATCATGCTGCCCGCCTCACCCGGGAACGACCAGGATGGAAGCCAGCCACATTGTTCCTTCGCGGCCAGCATTGCCTGCATATAGCGGCCGTGCATCGTCGGGTACAACAGGGCATTGAGCGGGAACTGGGCGCGGAATGTATCCCAGAAACCGGTGTCGGTAAACATATATCCTTTGTGGATTTTGCCGTCGTATGGACTGCGGTAATACGGTTCGCCTTTTTCATCATACTCGTAAAACTGGCGGGAAAAAAGACTTGCACGGAAGAAGCACGAATAAAAAGTGGCGAGATCCGATTCTGAACCGCCTTCCATTTTTATACGGCCGAGGTGTTTGTTCCAGGTCTCCTCCGCTTTTGCCTTTGCCTGTTCCAGTCGGGTAAACGAACCAAGTTCCTGTTCAAAGGTCAGTAACGCCTGTTCGGGACTGATGTAAGAGGAAACCGTACGGGCCTGTACGACCGTTCCCGGTTTGAACCGCACCCAGGCACCGGCACCGCGACCTTCTTTAGTTACGGAATCATTGAATACCTGGTCCCCTTTTGCTGACCAGGTACCCCATGAGGAAAACGGTTTGTCGAAACGGATGACGAAATGACTTTTCAGGTCGGGGTGCACGCCACGTCCGTTCTGTACAAAACCAGTAATCATGTTTTCTTTCGGATGGATTTCTACGGAACTGAGGCCGGTATATCCGTCCAGTACGAGGTAACCGTCGGTGCCTTTCGGAAAACTGAACCGCAGGAATGCCCCGCGTTCGGTGGGAGACATTTCAGTGGTCACCTTGTTATCGAGGGTCACCTTATAGTAATGCGGCAGTGCCGTTTCATTTTTATGGCTGAAAGACACCGCACGTTTTTCTTCGTTGACTTCGAGTTTTCCCGTGCCTGGCATCAGGGAGAATACACAATAATCATTACTCCAGGAACTGCATTGATGGGCCTGCTGGAAACCGCGGATTTTATTGAGGAAGTACTGGTACTTCCATCCATCACCGTTGCGGCCCGTCTGTGGCGTCCAGGTATGCATACCAAATGGAAGAGCCGTGGTGGGATAGGTATTGCCCCGCGTAAGTTCATGTTTCGAATTGGTGCCCTGCAGGGTGTTCACATAAGAGGCGAGTGAACGCCCGCCCTGCGCAATAGTTTGCGTGGCGAGAAGGCAAAAGGAAAAAACTGTCAGGAAGCTGCGTTTCATGAAAAGGAATCTTTTTTTACCATTCAATTTTTACATCCACCCCATCGCTGTAGTTTTCAAAACCCAGGAGCAGGGTGTGACTGGCTTCATGCCATTCATTTTTTGTGATCGTGATTGCATTACCTTTCCCGCTTGCCCTGACCGATTTCGGTTTTGCCGGCAATGTTAACCTCATAATATTTTGGGTTTTGGAAGGACTTTTCACAACAAAACTATAACCGGACGGGCTTTTCTTTTCACCGGTCACACGCGCTGCCGCAGCGAGCACACCGGGTGCATGATTTTTACCTGTGGGGATTTTATAAAACACACCCTGCTGTCCTGGCAACAGTTTTGCATCCGTGCGTACAGGAAGTGTGGGATCAAAAAGATCGATGACCTGTCCCCTGATTTCAAGAGGCGTTGGATCACCTTCATCCATTACAGCGGCGACTGTATACGGGCCTCGCTGCAGCACAAAATTATTTTTAAATGCTAGAGTCCCTGCCCCGGCATTTGCGTAAGCCTCGGTTACTAAACGAAGGAACTCTTTGTCACCGCCGATTTCCATCACCAGTTCCTTTGGATCCCGCGTGGTTCGGTACACGTAGCCTTTACCGACTTTATAAACAGTATCAGCAGGCGCTGCGCCAATCCCCAGTTTCATAAACAGGTTTTCTGATGCTGTTTTGAATGTATTGCCGTGGCTGTTCCACCATTCCGTTACCTGCTGGAACGCGTCATTGTCGCGCCCGTAGTAAAGCAGTACCCCACCTTTTTTCACCCACGCAGAAAGCTGGTCGTGCACCATCACATCATGTGGTTTCATGTTGGCATAACTCATGACCAGCACTTTTGTGTTTTTCAGTGCATTGGGATTGGAGAGGTTTTCCATGTGCACGGTTCCGACAGGAACACCACGTTTGAGTAACGGCATTGCCATTCCGTAAAAATTGGCGAGGTATGGATCACTGTAGTCGGCGTGGGTGGGATGGTTCTGGAACATCATGGTATTGGACACCAGAACATCCACCCCCTGGCTGCCGCTGACTTTGTTCTTTGAGAGTGGCATATCATTCAGGGCGTTCACCATTACCTGCATCTGTGTGGCATATTCCGGTGAAATACCCTGGCGTTTATCGGTGCCTTCAATTTTGTATTTACCGCGGTAGATGCGCGGGGGCCATGGCATCACTTC
Organism: Chitinophagaceae bacterium; assembly: GCA_004173355.1. GTDB lineage: Bacteria > Bacteroidota > Bacteroidia > Chitinophagales > Chitinophagaceae > JBEVJC01. The sequence continues at coordinate 12,957 of SEAD01000058.1, forward strand.
GTAGTCGGCTACCATCGGGTACAGTAGTTGGGCCGTGTAGGTTGCCTGGTAGTTCCGTTTGTAATCGTCCCAGGTTTTGACCCGGTCTTCGATCGGGTCGGTCAGGAAAAAGATTTTGCGGCCGGTTGGCGCCGTCATGGAGACCATTGAACCGTATTCGAGGAAGGCGTTTTCAAACACGCGTTCTTTTGCGAGACCATTGAAGTGCACGGGTTCGCGGGACGTGCCGGTCCAGATCTGTGCAATGTAACCATCCATGCCGGGGAGTGAGGCAAGGCTGGCTTCGGGGCTTACAATATGCCAGGAAGAATAGTTGAGGAGGGAATGGGTGGGCACGTAACATTTTACGCGTTTGCCTTTGCTTTCGCTATAGGTTTTTACATAACTGAATACCTCTTTGAGTGCGTTATAGTAAAGCTGGTATTTCAGCTTGTTGGAGAGGTAGGTGGCATCCGGACTTTCGTGTTGCGGGCGCCATTCCGTACCGTAAAAACTTTTCCATTCATTTTTGAAAGAGGAGCTGTAACCTGCTCGGGCCCAGTATTCGGGTTCTTCTAGGTGAATGGCGGTAACCCCGGCATCGATCGCTTCCTTTACATGTGATTTCATGTATTTCAGGTAGTTCGCTGATGGGTTGATGTAGGGAACATTGTGGCCATGCCAGATGGTGTCACCATTGCGCATTACCTGTCCCTCATCCCAGTGTGTTTTCCCATCATATTTCCCGAGGAAATAATCCTGGTACTGTCCCCAGGCAATGCCTGTCATGAAGTGAACGGCGTATCCTTTGTCGCGCCAGCTTTTGACACGTTCCCTGAATTTGCCACCGGCGTCGTTGATCCCGTAAACGATTGCCACATCGGAACGGACATCAAAGTCCTCGCTCCATCCATCTGCAACCTGGAAGGCGGTTTTTTCACGTTGGGCCAGTATTGGCGAGGCAAGTAAACAAGTGAGTGCGAGTGCGACGAGACATCTTGAAGCAAGTACCATCTGCGAGGTTTTGGTACCCGAAGGCCGGGCGACGGTATTTGTACCGCCGCCCGTCGGGGGTAGTTGTTAAATCACCATCCAGGATTCTGTACAAGAAGGTTATTAATGTTTACATCGGCAAAAGGGATCGGCCAGAGATAATGACGCTGGGAGAACACCCTTGTTTCAAAAGGAGTTGGCGTCAGGAAGCCCGGCAGGTCCTGCGAAATATTCAGACCGAACATAGGACCATTATCAGTTGTCGTCGCAATTTTCCATCGACGTGTATCAAAAAAACGAACGTTCTCGAATGAAAGCTCTACCTGGCGTTCGCGGCGAATGGCGGTACGCATGCCGTCCTGTCCGACTGGTGCGGGAAGATCCGCTGAACCATACTGCGGGATACCTGCGCGTTCGCGGATCAGGTTCAAATATTGCAGTGCTTCGGGGTTTGCCGGATCTGCTTCATTGAGTGCCTCTGCGTAGTCGAGGAAAACGTTTGCCAGGCGATAAAGGATCAGTGCGCGGCCACCCACATCCCAGTTGCCAAGGCCCATAGCTTTGCGGACGATATACCCGGTTGGGGAGTAGTCTCCACCACCGGTTGCTTTACCCGAGTTACCGTGATTCCAGAGTTCGGTTACAATTACACCGTTGTTTTTATTCAGCCATACCGAACCATCAAATGTGATATTGGTATAAAAACGTGGTTCGCGGTTAACCCACTGGTTATAAATCGAACGTTGCTGGTCATCGTAAGGCAACTGATAATCCGAATATCCCGAAGAAACATATCCCGAAGTCGGGTCTTCGATCCCTTTACCGTTAGCCATGAAGTATGCGTCCACCTGCCGTTGTGTGGCACCGAGACCTCCTGAACCTTTTACTTCCCTCGGAAAATTATTATGATAGGGCGTCATTTCGTATTGGCGACCGGAAAGCGATGCTCCCGGGCGGGCAAGGATCACTTCTTTGTTCCAGTCGTTAAGGAACACGTCACGCGTGGAAAGGTATCCATCGATCGCACCGTTTGTGGTTACTTTAAACAACTCGTAAATAGATGGGTAATATGCTGTCAGGAATTCTTTGTAGGCAGTGGCTGCACGTGTCCATTTACCAATATCAAATGTCTGGTTGACCAATACTTTTCCATCTCGATTAACCAGTGAGGCATAATCGGTATTACCGTTAAACAACGGACTGGCTGCCAGCAGCAGGGTTTGGGCTTTGAATGCGGAAGCGATACCACGGGTGATACGACCATAGTTCAGGTTGTTATACGCAACCGGCAAGTCGGGCATTGCCGCCTCCAGTTCAGATACGACATAATCCACGCATTCATCAAACGAAGCCCTTGGAAGTACGATCTGTTCCAGAGAAGCATCCGGAGGAAGCACTTCATCACCGAGCAGGATAACCGGACCGAAATTGCGCATGAGGTAGAAATAATACATTGCACGCAATGCCTTAGCCTCTGCTTTATACTGGGTTGCAAGCGCAGGTGTCATATCAATTGCGTCACCGCTTACGTTCTGCATGAATGTTCCGGCGTTCCGGATCCCGCGGTAGTAGTTGCGCCAGAAGTCGCCTACGAAACCACTGTTACCATCCCAGCTTCCGATATTGTAGTTATTGGATTGCACAAAACCCCAGAGAAATTCGCCTTCATCCGACGCTCCTGTCCAGATTCCCGCATTTTCATCACCACCGGGATTACGCTGGCCCCATTCGTTGGGAATATTTGAATAAACGTTGTTCAGGAACTTTTCTATTGTTCCCCGCGTGGCAAAAGTTTCTTCCAGGGTAAGACGGTCATCCGGGACCTGGTCGAGGTATTTTTTACAGGAAGTGAACCCCAGGGAAAGGAGTGCAACCACCATTAAATTACTAAGCTTTTTCATTGTAATCGTTTTTTGAGGTTTACGGGGTTAGAATTTAGCATTGACTCCAATCGAAATCACCCTAACGTTTGGATACCTTGAACCATCGGCCCTTCCGCCTGTGTTCAGTTCCGGATCCCATAATTTGAATTTGCTGAAAGTAAGCAGGTTGGTACCGATGAGGTAAACGGAAGCCCCTTTCAGACCTGCCTTTTTGTAAATGCTGGCAGGGAAATTATAGTTGATCTCGGCCGCTTTGAGACGCATAAAGCTCACATCTTTTACCCACCAGCTGCTTTCGAGCGAATTGTTCGCATTTTGCGCTTCGCCATACGCAAGCCTTGGATAGAATACGTCCTGGCTTTGTTTGTCTTCCGTCCAGCGATCAGTTGCAATACTGTAGGCATTGGAGATACCACCGTTACCTGTAAAAGGTATGATGGCCTGGCCGCCTAGCATCACATCTGCGTTACCAACTCCCTGGAACAGCACACTCAATCCAAAATTCTTGTATCCGATAGTTGTTCCGAATCCATAAACCAGACTTGGTACATCACCACGTCCGACCCTGGTTTTATCATTGTCGTTGATCAGGCCATCCCCGTTGAGATCGGCATATTTGATATCACCGGGACGCACACTTTCCCTTGCACCTGGAACTGCACTGTTGTCAATTTCATCCTGGCTGGTAAACAACCCTACTGCCTGGTATGCATAGCGGGAAAGTATATTGTCTCCTCTCCTGTCGAGCCATTCGTATGGCTGCTGTGGGCGATCATCCTCGATGTTTACGTCTTTATTGAAAGTGGCGTTTGCAAGGATATTGATCGTCCAGTCGGTTCCGATATTTGTAGTGAAATTGAGGTTACCATCGATCCCTTTATTATCAATAACGCCGAGGTTGCCGTATGGTGAATTCCGGAGACCAAGATAATTGGGTACCGTTTGCCTGGTAAGGAAGATTCCGGTACGATGCTCCTTGAAGAAGTCGACTGTGAAATTCAGCTTGTCGTTAAAGAAGTGCATTTCCACCCCAAGATCCTGTTTGCGTGACTCAGCCCAACGTATATCGACTCCATAGTCGGAAATCAGGATACCCCCGGTATTGTTGAAATTGTCACCCAATGCATAACCAGGAACGTTGTTATCCGTAACCAGCGTAAGGTAGGCGAAACGACGGCCCGGGATCTGTCCAATACCAGTTTTACCGTCGGTGTACCGGATTTTTAGGAATGAGATCACATTCTTTAATGGTTCAAAGAATTTTTCATTGGAAGGAACCCAGCCGATACCAAATGAGGGGAAGAAACCAAATTGTTTGCTCGGCGCGAATAGTTCGGAACCATTGTACCCTCCGTTTACTTCACCGAAATAACGATCGTCGTAGGAGTAGGTAATCCTGCTGGCCAGTCCTACATAACGCTCGGGGATGGAAGCGGTGAAGTCTCCCGCGAAGTTATTCATATTATCTTCCGCGTAACCTAGCGCCATTGCTCCTACACGGTGTTTGCTGTCGTAAACCCTTTCCCAGTTTACCGAGCCTTCCGTATAAAACTTACGGGATCCGCCATTGCCACGCTCATAACTCAGGAAGTTACCTCCGCCGGAGAATGTCCTGTCAAGGTTGAGCGTACCATCAGCATTGTATGGGTTGGTTTGGTTTACGAAGTAAGTCGCTTCCCGCTTTGAACGTTTTGCGCTCATTTCATTATAAACATCAAAAGCAAACATACCGGTAATGTTCAGGCCCTTGGTGATCGCGGACAGATCCTGCGTCAACCGAAGGTTGGAATATAATTGGTTCCTGAACTCTGTACGGTATCCACGACGTGTAAGATCAGCGTATGGGTTGCGAAAACCGCCATTGGATGAGCGGCCGGGGATAAAACCTCCCGGATACATAATAGGGTATTCAACCGGCGGGATATCCAGTGCCGAACCAAAGATGTCCTCTGTGTTTTCTCCCGGGTAGTTACCGTTTGAAACATAACCCTGGAGGCCAAGATCAAGTTTAGTTGTATTTGTTACTTTGACTGACAGATTGCTGGTGAAATTGTAACGGGTATACTTCAACGCTGAGTTGTAGCTTTCCAGACCGTCGCTTTTCATGAATCCAGTCTCGTTGTAGTAAGCCAGTGAAACATAATACTGTGAACGCTCGGAACCACCGTTCACATTAACATTGAGGCGGCGGTTACGGCCATGGTCATTGAACACAGCCTTCATCCAGTCTACATTCGGGTAGAGCAATGGATCGATACCAGATGCGGTATTGTTGATGTATTCCTGGGTGTATTTAGGCTGCTCTCCCCTTGTGGTCAGTGCTTCGTTCACAAGGTTCATATAGTTGATACCATCCAGCATCTGAGGCCGGCGGGTAAAAGTTGTGACACCTTCATTGTAGTCAACATTAATCTGAGGTGTACCAATTTTCCCTTTTTTAGTTACCACGATTACCACGCCATTGGCGCCACGTGCTCCGTATACTGCAGTACCTGCAGCATCTTTGAGTACAGTAAATGATTCAATATCTTCCGGATCAAGGTTGGAAATGGAACGGGCAACTCCGTCAACTAGGATCAGTGGACCGGATGCTCCAGTGGTTGCAATCCCCCTGATCCAGATATCCGCACCATCGCGGCCTGGCTCCCCGCTTCGTTGTACGCCAACCACACCGGCCACGCGACCAGCAAGCAAAGTAGTGATATTGGCAACAGGCATTTTCAGCTCTTCCGGCTTGATTGTGGATTGCGCCCCCACAACACTGATTTTCCTCTGACGGCCAAATCCTACTACTGTCACTGCATCCATGGCTGTAAGTGCTGCATTCTGCAACACAATTACGAATGCTGTGTTGGTGCCGATGAACTGGGTCTGGGGAGTAAATCCGATTGCAGAAATAACCAGTGAATCAGTTGCTCCCGTAACGGTGAGCTGGAATACACCATTCTGCCCCGTACTGGTACCATTGGTGCTACCTTTCACAGTGACTGTTGCAGAGGCGATCGGGTTTCCGTTTGCTTCTGAAACAGTGCCGGAAATGATCCGCCCTTCCTGGGCGCGGGTGATGATTCCGGTTGATGTAATGAGTAATGTGAATAATAAGGTTTTGAGCAGTTTTCGCGCGATTGGCAGGATCGCGGGCTTCGATGCGCCGGGATTCGCAAAGGAGTCCCTGCACAGAAGCAGTTGAGGGTGCAAGCTTACTGACATTTGTTTCAATTAGGATGAAAAAAACAGATAAATCGTTTTAGCGATATGTAAAAAAAACGGGACTGCTATTTAGCAGCAGCCCATTTGTTTTCAAGGAGTTTGATAAAGTATCCGCTCACCACACTTCGTGCCTGGAAGCCCACCATGTTGCCGGACGCGGTCTCGTGCCAGTCACTCAGCGGCACCCTGTTCCTGGTTTCCATTGCGTATTTGTGTACCGGAGCCACGAAAGACTGGAAATCACCCTGGTTGCTTGTCAGCGTAGCCGTCCACAGGATCCAGTCAGACTTTGTATATTCCTTGCGGCTGTCGAGCGGCAGGCCATACTCATTCTGTTTGGTCAGGTAGTATTTGATTTCCTTTTCGAAAACCGCAGTCGGGAATGTACCAAGTCCCAGCAACTTGTCCCACACAAGATTATATTTCTGGCTCCAGGTACCTTTGTCGCTAAACGTTAGCGCGTAATGGTCGCCATCATCCGCCATAGTCGCCCATTTGGCGGCATAATCCCGGGCAATCTTTGTGTACTTCGCAGCGATATCGGCCTTCCCCAGTTTCCCTGCCATCATCGCATAGGAAGCAATACCCACAATTGCCTTCACCGAAAGGTTGGCATTGCGTGCAAGGTGACCGGCAAAGTCATCGGTGCAAAGCTGGTTCGCCGGATCGAAGCCATCCCTTACGAGGTAGTCGACCCAGGTAGTCATCACATCCCAGTGTTTTTTTGCATACTCCGCATTGCCTTCCGTTTTTGTGATGGCGCCTGCGAGGATGATCATGTTGCCGGACTCTTCCACCGGCATATCCTCCCCGTAGGTCTGGCCGTTTGCGAGCGGGTACGTGCCGAGATCATGTGCGGCAAATGGTTTTTTCCAGCGTCCGCTTTCGCTGTATTCATAGATCCCGTTCATCATGCCTTTCAGCAGTTCGGGATTATACACGAGGTACATGGGTGCCGAAGGATAGGTAATATCCACGGTGTTGATGGAGCCGTTGCTGAAATTCTCTTTTGACATAAAGAGGATCTCACCTTTGGGACTGCGCGCGATGGTATGCGCCGCGATGCTCTGGCGATAAGCCAGTACACAGAGTTCAGCATACTCCTTCCCTCCTGCCTTCAGGGTTTCGGCATACAGGTTTTCGTCAAATGTTTTGCTTTTGCTGATAACCGTACTGTAATCATTGAAAGCCTTTACCATTTCAGCAGGCAGGGTTTTGTTGCCGTCTTTATTCCACCAGGGGTTCAGGTTGGTACCAAAATACTGGATGGTTTTGATTTCATCATAACCCAGCATCACAAACGAAGATTTTGTTTCAGCTCCCAGGTTTTTAAAATCAAGGATGGTATTCAGCTGCAGGTTGTATCCCCTGGATGGCGCGGGTGAAGTTGCAAATGGCGAAATGCCGGCCTTTGAAATGTATTGTTTGTTCGAAGCGGCGGTACCTACGTACAGGTATCCCCAGTCAATGCGAAGGTCATCCCCTTTCTTTTTCAGCATCGGTTGCGCAACAGTACCGGTACTGAGAAGGCTGATGGGGCCTTGTTTCAGCGACTTTGCAGTCACTTCCTGTGTGGGTTCATTCACCGCAAGGTCGGATGATACACTGAAGAGGACTTCGGTATTATGGGTGTTGCCGTCCGTGGATGACACACTCGCCGTGATATAACTAACCGGTCTTGCCAGCAGGTCCATATTGTCCATCAGCAGGGGGGATGTGAAGTCGAGTTGCAGTTTTACAGGACCACAGGTAAACAGGTATTTCGTGCTGGTTGCGGTTACTGTCACATCATCCTGCACGGCCTGTTCGATTGCAGATTCACCGGTCGGTACTTCTTCCACCAGTCCCGCATCAATGAATTGCCCACCCGCAGTATTGGCCACATGGATAGCGAGCAGGTTTTTACCGCTTACCAAATCTGCCTTCCCTGCAACCGGGATGTAAATGTATTTATGTGTCCAGTTCTGCGCACGGTAGATTTCCTTGCCGTTGAGATACACTTCGATATTGTCATCGTGACGCAGTTTGAGGTAAACCGGTGTAGTGGTTTTACCGCTATGGTTGAAACTTCGGCGGATCCACAGGTCCTTCCCCGTCCATTTTGTTTTGAACGGCCCTTCATTGCCAAATGGTGCTAAACCTGTTTTCCAGCTGCCTTTGCCTGCAGGTTCATTCCAGCCCGCTCCCGGATCGGTTTCGGTGTACGACACACTATACGGAGCCTGGTCGCCGGCGGCAAGTACGGATTTGTACTGGCGCGAGGGGATGCCCATAAAGGAATAGAGTTTTTTGTCCACGGTCAGGTAACCGCGGAGCGATTGGTCAGCACCCGTCCAGTGACGTGTGGTGCTTGCGTTTAGCTGGTCAGTTGGCGACCAGATGCTGAAATAGGTGTTGTGTGTGATTAACGGATAGGAAGGCGCCCGTTTTACCTGGGCACTTGCATTAATAACGAGCACAATAAGTGCAAGGAAGATTACCGATTTTCTCATACCTGACAATTGCAACGTTTTAAAGAAGAATCCAAATATTCGACATTAAATCGATTTAGCAAAATAAAATTTTATAATTTCTTTGGCACCTGATACCGGCCCCTATCTTTGCCCACCTTCTTAATAACAAAACGACTGTATGGAAAAACTGATCTATCTGGTACCCGTCATGGGCGTCATTGGTCTAATTTACACGCTTATCAAATTTCAATGGGTGTCAAAACAGGACGCCGGAACTGATCGGATGAAAGAGATCAGTACATACATCGCCGAGGGTGCGATGGCCTTCCTTAAAGCAGAATGGAAAGTACTCGGGTACTTCGTGGTGATCGTTGCGATCCTCCTGGCTGTCATGGCACAGGCGAACCCCCACTCCCACTGGTCTATTGCAATTGCATTTGTAATTGGTGCGGTGCTCAGTGCACTCGCAGGTTTTATTGGTATGAAAGCAGCGACCAAGGCAAACGTACGCACCGCGCAGGCTGCACGTACCTCGTTGAGCAAGGCCCTGAACGTATCGTTCACGGGTGGTGCAGTAATGGGTGTGGGTGTAGCCGGTCTCGCAGTACTGGGTCTTGGCGGTTTATATATTGTACTCAAACAATACTTTGCCCCCGATGCCGCGGTTGATTCGGACGAGATGATCCGGACCATCGAAATCCTCACCGGTTTTTCACTGGGCGCTGAATCCATTGCGCTGTTTGCGCGCGTTGGTGGCGGTATTTATACAAAAGCCGCCGATGTTGGAGCTGACCTCGTTGGTAAGGTGGAAGCCGGTATCCCCGAAGATGATCCCCGCAACCCCGCGACCATCGCGGATAACGTGGGTGACAACGTGGGTGATGTGGCTGGTATGGGTGCCGATCTTTTTGGTTCGTATGTGGCAACGGTACTTGCAACAATTGTACTCGGCCAGCAGACAGAGATCCTTGGTGAGGATTCACTGGGTGGCTTCTCCCCTATTATCCTGCCGATGCTGATCGCAGGTGTAGGTATCCTTTTCTCGATCATTTCAACGGTGTTTGTCCGTATCAGCGACAAGGCCGGTATCAATACACATACAGTCCAGCGGGCGCTGAACATGGGCAACTGGGGTTCGATGGTTCTCACTGCCATCGCGGCTTTTGGCCTGGTTTACTGGCTGCTGCCGGAAGACATGGTGCTGCGTGGTGTGATCTTTACAAAATGGGGTGTGATGGGTGCGATTGGTGTGGGCCTGCTTGTGGGTGCACTCATGAGTATCATTACCGAATATTATACAGCCATGGGCAAACGCCCTGTGCTCAGCATTATCCGTCAGTCGTCAACCGGACATGCAACCAACGTTATCGGCGGTCTTGCGGTGGGTATGGAATCGACTTTCCTGCCGATCCTTGTACTTGCGGGTGGTATCTGGGGTTCTTATGAATGTGCCGGTCTTTACGGTGTTGCTATTGCCGCGGCTGGTATGATGGCTACCACTGCGATGCAGCTGGCCATCGATGCCTTTGGTCCGATTGCAGATAACGCGGGTGGTATCGCCGAAATGAGTGAACTCCCTGCGGATGTCCGCGAGAAAACAGATGTGCTCGATGCAGTCGGCAATACTACTGCTGCAAGTGGTAAGGGTTTTGCCATCGCCTCTGCGGCACTGACGGCGCTTGCATTATTTGCAGCCTTTGTTGGTGTGGCTGAAATCGACGGTATCAATATTTACAAGGCCAATGTACTGGCCTGCCTGTTTGTGGGAGCCATGATCCCGTTCATTTTCTCTTCACTGGCGATCCGTGCCGTGGGTGAAGCGGCAATGGCGATGGTGGAGGAAGTCCGCCGCCAGTTCCGCACCATTCCGGGTATCATGGAAGGCACAGGGAAACCTGAATACGATAAATGTGTGGCCATTTCAACCCAGGCGTCTATCAAAAAAATGATGCTGCCCGGTGCGATCACCATTATTTCCCCATTGATCATCGGGTTTATGCCGGGTCTCGGCGCTGAGGCACTCGGGGGTTTCCTGGCTGGTGCTACTGTAAGCGGTGTGCTGATGGGTATGTTCCAGAACAATGCCGGTGGTGCCTGGGATAATGCTAAAAAATCTTTCGAAAAAGGGGTGGAAATAAACGGGGAAATGTATTATAAGAAATCCGAACCCCATAAAGCTTCCGTAACTGGTGATACGGTGGGAGATCCGTTCAAGGATACCTCCGGGCCATCCATGAATATCCTCATCAAGCTGATGTCTATTGTTTCACTGGTAATTGCACCAACTTTAGCGCAGATGGCTCACAAAAACTCCGTACCTTCGGTCGCCGAAAAGAAAATCGAGGCAAAAACTGAAAAAGTAAAACCGATCGCATCCAATACGACGGTTGTCTATAAATAATTCAAGAGTCTAATCATAACCATTACTAAGTCCCGCTGTTTCTACAGGGGGGCTTATTTTTTTGGGGATACCTGAGTTATAGAAACCGGCGGCTGATGATCTCGAATCCCAGTAAGCCTTTGCGGTATTCGATGGTGACCGATTTGGCGGCAACGGCGAGTGAATCGTCTTCCCGGTAAAATGGCAGTTCCTTGCGATTGCCGTAAAAATCGATGACGAGGTAAGGTGTATGGTTACCGGAACCTCCTGGCTGGTATCCATGCGCCTCCACACTAAACCTGCCAGTGTGCACTGCGCCGGCGGCGAAGGATTTATTGATTCCAAGGACCAGTGCTGTCAGTGGCGCACCCCCGCATACAAATGCCAGCAGGATCCGGATGATCCATTGTGGCCCCGCTTTTTTCCACCATTTCTTTATTACGAAAAAAAGGACAGTCCCTGTGCAATAGAGAGCAGCTATCAGCGACTCGCGGATATTGGTGTAAATAAAAAGATAGTATGCACAAGCCGCGCAGAGCAATCCTGCAGGGATAAGTATTCCCCACCACTGGTTGATCCTGCGGGTGGCGGTGTTAGCCATGTTTATAATTTGCGGAATTTGATGTTACTGCTGCGTATTGTTTTGGCCAGGGCCAGCCATTGCGCATCAGTCAGGCTTCCGGCGCGAAAGGTTTTCGTCCTGAAAGTCCGGTAAGTGATACGGAGCCCGTTTGCGATACGGTCTCCGGAACTGTAACTGATTTCTTCTATCTCTTCAAAAGGAATCGTCTTCCGGATCCAGAAAAAATAATGGTTCCGCACCTGCAGGCTGAATTCTCCGATCCTGAAGTAATACAACATGAAAGAATGAAGGCACACCCAGCACAGGCTGAAACCCACAAAGAAGGCTGTTCCCTTATTCCATACATCCGGCCAGTCCGAAAACAGCATCCAGACCGCCACAACGGGAAACATCCATAACATCACTCCCCTGAAGGAAAAAACTGCATTGCCTTTGTAGTCCTGGTATACATCGTCGCCCAGGTTCAGTGAGGCCGGCTGGTATCTTCTTTCCACCTGGCGTTGCAGGGTTTTGTCAGCCTGTAACAACAATTTAAGTTCAGGAGTGGTCGAATACAAAAAATCAAACACGTATCGTTTGCTGTTGTCGCTGAACTTGAATTCTGTCGCGGGGAATGTGTAATAGCCGAAAAATTCAAACGAAGCTTTGCTGCTGAGATCGACAGACACAAGCGCTGACCTGTGCCAGTTTTCCCTGCCAATAAGGATAAACTCCCCGTCTATTTCCACTGCTGGTGTACTGCGTAAATACGTCCTGACCAGGTACCAGCCGACAAACAGGATGATGATCCCAAACACCGGGGCAAAACCCGCGGGCAATTTCCCTTTGTAATCCGGTCCCGATTTCACAAAGAAAATAAGGTAAACGGCAAGCAGGAGAAAGAATACGGTGCTTCCGGCTACAGTGAGGTAGAAGTTGATGGGGTGTCTTTTTGACCGGTAGGATAACATAATGACAAGGTGCTGGTAACCTGCCAAAAATAGAACCTTTATCTTGCACAGCAAGCCTGCCACTCCCGATGACTGACTGACAAAACATCCTGTCGCGAATCAGGCCCGTAATTTGATGTTTAACCATTGAAAATAGAAAAGGAGTTCCGATGAACATAGAAATAATTTCAGGCAGTCCGAGGAAAACAAGCAAAACCCGTCGTGCCGCGGTATTCCTGCAGGACTGGCTAAAAGCGAATACCACGCACGTGGTCGGGGTGATTGATATGCAGGACTGGAACCTGCCCCCGGTGATCACTACGTTTACTTCGGTGGAGACCACCCCGGAAGAGTACCGGCCATTGTCTGAAAGGATTTTTAATGCTGATGCATTTATCCTCGTGACACCTGAATACAACGGGAGTTATTCGCCAACGATGAAAAACATGCTGGATCATTTTCCCAAACAGCTGCACAAGGCTATGGGTATCGTAACAGCCTCGCCCGGTTCACTGGGTGGCATGAGGGCGGCGCAGCAGTTATTATTGCTTGCACCCGCGATGTTTGCCATACCCTCCCCTTTCCTGCTGGTGATCCCGCAGATTGATAAAAAATTTAACGAAGATGGCAGCCTTGCTGACCAAGCATTTTACACCCAGGCGCATACATTCCTCGCGGAATTCCTGTGGCTGGCGGAACGGTTGGCGAGCGATAAAAATTAAAGGATTTTTATGAGCACAGATAACAGGTCAGTAAAACATGTTTTTATCCCACCCGATCCACATATGGTAGGTGACGGATTCCGGGTGCATAGTTTTTTTCCCGGCAACCCGGTAATGGATAAAAAAAGGATGAGTCCTTTTTACCTGATGGACTACAACGCTAAGATTGATTTCTCCGCATCCGACCACCAGCGTGGAGTGGGTGTGCATCCGCATCGTGGTTTCGAAACCGTAACCATCGCTTATCACGGACGCATAGCCCACCACGACAGCGCAGGCAACAGCGGCGTGATCGGCGAGGGTGATGTACAATGGATGACAGCGGCTTCCGGCCTGCTGCACAAGGAATACCATGAAGAAAGTTTCAGTCGTGATGGCGGTCTTTTCCAGATGGTACAGCTCTGGGTCAACCTGCCCGCCAAAGACAAAATGGGTACACCCAAATACCAGGAAATTGCCAACAGCAGTATCACCCGCGTACCTGTCGAGGGAGGCAGCATCGAGATTATTGCCGGTGAATACCAGGGCGCGAAAGGACCAGCAAGTACCTTCACCCCGATGGACGTAATGAACCTGCGGCTGCAGGCCGGCAGTACATTGCAGCTGGATTTACCCGCAACATGGAACACCGGTCTGCTGGTAGTGGAAGGGTCAGTAAAGGTAAATGGGATAGATGCGCCGCTGGATCACTTTGTACTCATGGATAACGACGGAAGTCGCTTTACCGTGACCGCCACGGAAGATACCTTGGTTCTGCTGCTTTCAGGTGAACCCATCGATGAACCCATTGCGCAGTACGGCCCGTTCCTGATGAATAAATGGGAAGAACTGGAAGTGGCCATCAGGGACGTAAGTACCGGAAAGTTCGGAGTATTGGAAGATTAGTACGACCATTTTTCCATATAACTATCAAGCCGTCGGCGAGCCTTTCGCTGTACGGCTTTTTTCATGACGCTGGTCCATCCGAAGAGCACACCCTTCCAGCCAAGCGCCTGCCCCATCCATTTGCTCAGGCGGAACGCATCACTGTGTTCAATGATTTTTCCTTCCCTGATCCGCATGTAAGCTTTGACATGGTTGACAACACTCCGGCCCGTGCCACTGAAAGTATACTGCGCCACCCATTTACAGGTAATGTACTCCTCATCAATTTCCTCGATCCCGCCCCAGCTCAGCGACCAGTCCTTTGCCCCGGATGATAACATCTGCCACATCGCCCGCACCTGGCTGGCGTCAAGGGTGAGGAAGACGGGATCACTGAAAATCGCATCATCACTATACAATCCCTGCATGGTCTGGAAGTCAAGCCTGGCAAAGGCTGTATAAAATTGCTCCACGATGGCTCTGTTGGACATAAACCGCTGTTAAGCCCTAAAAGTAAGTTTTATATCTTTGATATTCCCATCCATAAAAATTCATCACATGGCGAAGACCAGGAAAAGTAATGACCTCGCAGACAGCTTCGAAAAAATCCCCGTACATATTGCTCCGACCATAGCTGATGGCTCCCGTTATGTAGCGGCACAGGTGGCAGCACTGATCCGGGAGAAACAAAGCCGGAACGAACCCTGTGTCCTTGGACTGGCCACTGGTTCCTCCCCGCGTTCGCTCTATGCCGAACTGGTCCGCCTGCACCGCGAAGAAAATCTTTCCTTCAAAAATGTAGTCACGTTCAACCTCGACGAGTACTATCCCATCAGCAAGGAAGCCCTGCAGAGCTACGACCGCTTTATGCGGACCAACCTTTTCGATCATGTAGATATCCACCCGCAAAACATCCATATCCCCGATGGTACCGTTGCCAAGGGCGAGATCAAGACCCATTGTGCGGCCTATGAAAAAAAGATCGCCGATGCGGGGGGCATTGACCTGCAGATCCTCGGGATCGGGAACAATGGCCATATCGGGTTCAATGAACCGGGATCGGGGATTTACTCGCGCACGCGGCTCATTACGCTGGATAACTCCACGCGGCTGGCCAACTCGTTTGAGTTTGCCAATATCTCCGAAGTACCGCGACTGGCGATCACCATGGGCATCTCCACCATCCTGCGTTCGAAAAAAATCATCCTCATGGCCTGGGGTTCCGCCAAGGCATCGGCCGTGCAGCAGTCGGTGGAACTTGACGACTCCGAACAGGTGCCGGCCTCGCTGTTGCAGAACCACGATGATGTGCTTTTTGTAGTAGACCCCGCCGCCGCAGCGGAACTCACCCGGTTCAAATCCCCCTGGCTCACCGGGGAGATCGAATGGACCGATGCGATGGTCAAAAAAGCCGTGACCCATATGGCACTCAGA